>NZ_JACJQO010000013.1 GCF_014696715.1 Pseudanabaena sp. FACHB-2040 | reverse complement strand
GCCTCAACTCAAAAGGCTAACGTTGTCATTTTCTACTGGCTACTTCTGCTGGAATGCCTGCATAGCCTCACGCCTAGCTTTACAAATTGAATCTCGTTGCGCATCTCGTGGGCCTACAGAAACCCGGTTTTTGTTCGACGCGGCGACAGGCTAAAACCGAGTTTCTCCCCCCACAACTCAAGCAGTTGTCTTTAACCTACAGAAACCCGGTTTTTATTCAAGGCCGGTGACCTGGGATTTATGCAGTATCTTTAATGGGAAATCGCGATGGAACATCGCGCATAACCCAGCGTTCTTCCGTTTTCCCTGCATGACAGAACCCGATAAGCCTTACCCCTTTGATACCGCTATCTACGTCGATCAGATGTCAGCCTTTCTGCGACTGCCGATTCCGCCGGAGTTGCGCGACGGAGTGATCGACAACCTAGAGCGGATTTGGGACATTGCCCAGCCAGTGATTGAATTTCCGCTGCCGGACGATCTTGAAGCTGCCCCTACCTTTGAACCATGACCCCATTTCCCAATGCAGCTAGCCTGACCCGCGCCATCTACCAGGGAGAGACAACAGCCCGCTCAGTTATAGAAGACACTTTGGCGCAAGTTGAGGCGAGGGACGGCACGCTGAACTGTTTTACGGCAGTGACGACAGAGGCAGCTCTGCAGCAGGCGACGCGGGTAGATGATGCGATCGCATCTGGCAAAGACCCCGGCCCTTTGGCAGGCGTTCCTTTCGCCGTCAAGAACCTGTACGACGTAGAGGGCATCGTCACCCTGGCAGGCTCCAAGATCAACCGCGAAAACTCTCCGGCCACCCAAGACGCCACCCTAGTCGCCCGGATGAAGGCAGCAGGAGCGATTTTGGTAGGGTCGCTGAACATGGATGAATATGCCTACGGCTTTGTCACCATCAACAGCCACGATGGGGCCACGCCCAACCCCCACGACCTCAGCCGCATGTCGGGTGGGTCTTCTGGCGGGTCGGCGGCAGCGGTGGCGGCGGGGCTTGTGCCTATCACCCTAGGCTCGGATACAAATGGCTCAATCCGGGTGCCTGCAGCTCTGTGCGGCATTTATGGGCTCAAGCCGACTTATGGGCGACTGTCCCGCAAGGGGTCATTCCTGTTTGTGTCTAGCCTTGACCATCTCGGCCCCTTTGCTCGCTCAGTGCGAGACTTAGCCGTTGCCTTTGACGTCATGCAGGGGCCTGATCCAGCGGACCCAGTGTGTACTGATCGCCCGGCTGATCTGGTAATGCAAGCGCTAAGCGAGGGCATTCAGGGGCTTCGCATTGCCGTAGCGGGCGATCACTTTGCTTTAGGGATGCAGTCTGAGGTCGCCGCAGGTCTAGAGAAGGTGGCTAAAGCGCTGCAGGTAAACGACACCGTGACGCTGCCAGAGGCGGCGCGGGCACGGGCGGCGGCTTTTATTCTTACCGCCTGCGAAGGCAGCCAACTCCATATAGATCGGCTTAGAACTCGGCCGATGGATTTTGATGTGGCGACGCGCGATCGCTTTTTGGCTGGAGCGCTCGTTCCCAGTGGCTGGTATATTCAGGCCCAGCGTTTTCGCCGCTGGTACCGCGACCGAATGCGGGACTTGTTTCAGTCAGTGGATGTGATTTTGGCCCCTACAGTGCCCTGTGTCGCCCCACCCCTTGATCAAACAACGCTGGAGATTGAAGGTAAACTGGTGCCCCTGCGGCCCAATCTAGGACTTTACACTCAGCCTTTATCTTTTATTGGTCTGCCCATTGTTTCGGTGCCGGTGCATCAGCCGGGCAAGCTGCCGGTGGGCATTCAGGTGATTGGTGCACCGTACCAGGAGGCGAAGGTGCTGCGGGTGGCGGCTTATCTGGAGAAACAAGGGATTACGACTGCGCCAATTGCCCAGCCCTAGACCGCTGTAGTCTCGCCCGTTATCTCTGAGTGGGTTTCTTCTACCCCAGAGTTAGTAGGCGATAGGGGAGTTGAGGCCATGCTTTCTAGGGCAGCTGTGACCATCTGCTCCACTAGGATTTCCGGCAAAGTGTCTGTGACAGCGGTTATGGGAGCGGCCTCTATCAAGGCCTGTTCTACCAGGGTTTCTGATGGAACGGCGACATTTGATGGGGGCTCTGGCGAACTTTCTACCGAGGCTGCTGCGCCAAAATCCTGATCGGAGCGAATGGTGCGGTAGCGGTCGTTGCGGATCCACTCGATGGTGCTTCGGATTTGTTGCGGCGGCTCGCCCAAGGTGGTCAGCAGGTGGGCGCTCAGCTCTAGAGCAGCTTCTAGCTCGGGCTGCACGACTTCCTTGGCTCCGATTTGGGTGAGTTCGTCTACTTCTTTGTTGCTGTGGGCACGGGCAATCACGTCTAATCCGGGCACGCAGGTTAGGGCGTGCTGCAGCAGTAGGCGGGTGCTAAGAGGATCAGGCAATGCGATCGCAAGCGCCTTTGCCGTTTCTAGATGCGTTTTCTCCAGCACCAGCTCCGAGTCGGCATCGCCAAAGACAAAGGGAATCTTATGCTGACGCAGCTCTTGCAGAGAAGCCTCACTGTTATCAACGACCAGCACCGAGTAGCCCCGTTTGAGCAGCAGGTTTACCAGCACTCGACCGACCCGACCATATCCAGCCACAATCACGTGATCTCGAATGCCATCCGGCACCGAAAGCTGCTGCGGGCCTTCAAAGCGTTTCAGGTACTGGCCCACCCCTGGCATAGCGGTCAGCGCATCGGCCACCCCAGGAGCCAAACTCATCCAAAGCGGCGTCAGCACCAGGGTGACAACGGTTGTGCCCAGCAGCACGGCTCGGGCCTGCTCGCCAATCAGGCCCATGTCGTAGCCAATCATGGCCAGCACAAAGGAAAACTCCCCAATCTGGTTAAGGCCAAAGCTGGCAAAAACCGCCGTTTTAAGCGAATAGCCTGACTGCAGCACCACAGGCAAAATGATCACCGCTTTGCCCACCATCACCAGCAACACCACCCCCAAAATGATGCCCAGATCTTCGGCCAGCAGTTCCGGGTCGATCAGCATACCGATGGAGACAAAAAATAGGCAGGCAAACGTATCTCGCAAGGGCAAAATTTTGCCCAGCGCCTGCTCGGAATACTCCACCTCGGAGATCATCAGTCCGGCGACAAAGGCCCCCATTTCAATGGATAGCCCCAGTTCATCGGTGACCCAGGCCACCGTTAGGCAAAGCACGACAATCGCCAGCAGAAACAGCTCATTGCTCTCGGTGGCAGCCACAATCTGCATAAAGCGGGGCACAATCCAGCGACCTAATGCGATCGCACCCGCAATAAACAGCGTGATCTTGGCAACTGCCAACCCCAAAGTCAGCCAGAAATTCTCAGGCTGGGTCAGCACCGGCAAAAAGGCCAAGATCAGCCCCAGAGCCAGATCTTGAGCAATCAAAATAGCCAGCATCACCTGACCATGGACGGTGCTGGTTTCCCCTCGCTCAGTCAAAGTCTTGAGCACCACCGCCGTCGAAGACAGAGACAGCACCAGCCCCAAAAAGACCCCCTGCAGCGGCGATGCCGCCCAACCCATAAGCAGCGTAATGCCCGCAACCAGCAGGGTCGTCAACCCCATCTGCAGCAGGCCGCCCTTGATGGCAATGTTGCGCACCCGCTTCAGTTCTGTTAGAGAAAACTCTACGCCCAGAGCAAATAGCAAAAAGGCCACGCCCACCTGGGCAAACGCCTGCACCTGCTCGACATCCGTTAGAAAGCCAACCCCAAAAGGCCCGACAATCAGGCCGCTAATGAGATAGCCCAGCAGAGCCGGTTGCTTAAGCCGACTGGCTATATAGCCCCCCAAGACAGAGGTACCCAGTGCCTTGGTCAAATCGATCATGAATGCGGTTTCAGCTACCATTCCGGACGCGCGCAGCAATGAGGAGTTAGTCTTTATTGTGACTGACTCTACTTAATATTGGCTTAACATTCTTGGGAATTGTTGGGAGAACTGGCAGGAGAGCTGGGAGACGCGTCCCCCATTCCCCTTTCTCCTTACGGCAATGGCTGAATCCGACCAGGCGGCCAGTAAATCTTGTAAGCCTTGCCCAGCACATTCTCTGTGGGCAAGAAGCCCCAAATGTGAGAGTCGCCGCTGAAGTTGCGGTTGTCTCCGAGTACGAACAGGTGCTCTGCTGGAACGCTCTGCGGCCCCCAACGGTAGCTAATGGGAAGTTCTAGGTAAGGTTCTATAAGCGCCTGTCCATTGACCCAGGCTTGGCCGTTTCGCACTTCGACCTGCTGGCCGGGCAGCCCCACCACTCGTTTGACCATAAGGCTGTCTGGCTGCACTAGGAGCCTTTCTACTGCTGCTTGAGTTACGCGAAACACGACAATATCGAAGGGTTGGGGCTGGTAACTGGGATCTTCTCGGACAAACAGCCGATCTCTGACCTGAAGCGTTGGCTGCATTGAATCGCTGGGCACGATGCACTGTTCTAAATAGTGGCCGATCAGGGGGGGCGTGAAGCCAATTAGCAGTCTTCCGGCCACCAGCCCGGCCAGAATGAGGGCGAGCAGGCTCCAGTCGCGAGCTTGCCGAGGCACCATGTGCCAGTAGATGTGGGCACAGGCAGCGGCCCAGATCAGGGGCGGCAGAAGCAGCAGACGGGGCTGAAAGTTGGCCTGAAAAGCTGTGTATGTGCCGATGATTAGAAAGAGCCCGCCAATGATCGCTTGCTGCCGGTAAAGGTGGCCTAGCCCCGGCAAAATTTGGCTGAGAAAAACGGCATACCAAGGGTCTTTAGGAGCTTCGGGGCCGAGGGTTAGCCGGACTGGGTCTGAGGTGATGGTTCGATAGGCATCTATCAGGCTGCCGAGGTAAATTCCGGCAATGGGCAGCAGCAGCCAGAGGCCAGTCAGAGTATTACCGTTGCCTGCAAAGATTGACCAAATTGAGAACCCTAGGAGGAGGAAAAATGCGATCGCAATGACCACCCCTTTAATGACCGCCCCACCATATATCTGACCCGCTCCCGGCATGACTACCGATAGGTTCACAGCGGCCCAGGGAGACCTGTAGGCAGGGGCACTGGTGTACACCTTTAGTCGGGAAGCAGCCATAGCAAAGAGTCAGGTGCGATTTCAGGCGATTTCATCCGCAAAGGATGTCTTTCTGCATTATGTCGTCGGTCGAAGCTGGCAGGGGTTAGATGGAGCTAGAGGTTCTATTTATTGAGGCTCTATCGAAAGGCGTAGAGCGAGCAACAGATCGGCTGAAGCGATATATGCCAAAGGTTTCGGCCCTCTCTCTTAGGGATGAAAAAAAGACTCTTCGCCGAAAATGCCTTAAAAACAGCGTTTTTTCGGGTTGAGCTAGCTGTAGTGGCTAATACATTTGGGCCTTCTAGGAAAGTAAACTCCCCCAATAGCAGGAGGGAGTATTCATGGAAGCTTCAATAAACTTCACACAATAGCTAGTAGATCCTGGAGGCGTTATGCGTATTTCTCTTCTTGCCCAAATTTCTAAACATGTTGCGGTTTTAGCCGGTTTGCTTGGAGCCGGTGCTCTAATCGGTATGCCTGCGATCGCACAAGAACTCGCCGAGACTCAGCGGTCGGGTTCTACCACTACTTTGGCGCAGTTACCCGGCGCGACCCCTTCCGGAACTCAGACTCCCGGTACGGTTCAAACGCCTGCTGATGGCACTCCCATTCCCGGCACGCCTGGTGCAGAAGATGACCTCACTGATACTCAAACGCCTGGCAACCAGGCTCCTGAAATTCGGACTCCTGGTCTAGAAACTCCCGGTGTGCAGACTCCCGTTTCCCCTGCTCCCGGCACCCAAACTCCCGGCAGCACGCTGCAAACTCCGGGTAACATCATTCAAGCTCCTGGCACTCAGACTCCTGGAACCACTCAGCCCCCCGGCAATCGGGTTCCCAGCGGCGTAATACAAACTCCAGGTACCACCAACCAGACCCCTGGCACTCAGACTCCAGGCACCACCAACCAAGCTCCAGGTCGGGTTCCCGGCGGCGCGATACAAACTCCGGGTACCACCAACCAAACCCCTGGAACTCAAACTCCAGGCACCACTAACCAAGCTCCAGGTCGGGTTCCCGGCGGCGCGATACAAACTCCGGGTACCACCAACCAAACCCCTGGAACTCAAACTCCAGGCACCACTAACCAAGCTCCAGGTCGGGTTCCCGGCGGCGCGATACAAACTCCGGGTACCACCAACCAAACTCCGGGTACTCAGACTCCGGGTACTACTAACCAAACCCCTGGAACTCAGACTCCAGGCACCACTAACCAAACCCCTGGTACTCAAACTCCAGGTACCACCAACCGAACCCCTAGCAATCAAACTCCAGGCAGCACGCTGCAAACTCCAGGTAACATCATTCAAACTCCGGGTACTCAAACTCCAGGCACCACCAATCAAACCCCTAGACCTAGCCAGACTCCCGGCACTCAAACCCCTGGAACTCGCACTCCTGGAACTCAAACCCCTGGCACCCAAGCTCCCGGCACTCAAACGCCTGGAGTTCAAACGCCCGGTACCCAGGCTCCTGGCACCCAAGCTCCTGGCGCTCAAACGCCTAGTGCTCCAGGGCAAGCTACTACTGCCGATAGCAACCTAGTAGACCTGGCCAGCGGCAACCAAAACTTCACAATCCTAGCTCAGGCAATTCGGGCAGCCGGTCTGCAAGAGACCTTAAGTGGTGAAGGTCCTTACACCGTCTTTGCTCCAACCAACGAGGCCTTTGCTAACCTGCCTGAAGGCGCACTAGAGTATCTGCTGCAGCCTAACAACCGGAACTTACTGCGGCAGGTGCTGACCTATCACGTCGCCCCTGAAGAAATCCGCAGTGGCGATATCGTCACAGGCGGCGTCACAACTCTAGGCGGTGGCCTATCTGTTAGAACTGGGGGCGACCGAGTTGTTGTTAACAACGCTAGCGTCGTTCAGGCCGACATCGAGGCCAGCAATGGCGTAATCCACGCAGTGAACCGGGTGCTGCTGCCCCGCGGCCTGCAAGATGCGTTAGCCGACCAGTTGGGCGTTGACTCCATCTACTAAGCCACTGATTGGGAACCTGGGATTAAGAAACCGGGTTTCCTTGGGGTAATGACATAGGCCGAGGCTGGGGAATAGAAACCCGGTTTCTGAGGCTAATGTGATCGCAACTTTCACCCAGGAAGTTGCGATTCGCTTTTCTTGAATCCCAACTAAGCGAGCGCCTAAACCCCTTCCCCTAACTCACCTACATCTCCAAAACTGCTTCCAAAAACGCCCACTTATCCGCCACTTCCTCAATCATCTTCGAGGTGGGCTTGCCTGCACCGTGGCCTGCCTTCGTCTCAATACGGATCAGCACTGGGGCGTCTCCCTGATGGGCTGCCTGCAGCGCTGCCGCAAATTTGAAGCTGTGCGCTGGCACGACTCGATCATCGTGGTCGGCAGTTGTGATCAGCGTAGCTGGGTAAGCCGTTCCAGGCTTGAGGTTGTGCAGAGGTGAGTAGGCATAGAGAGCCTTGAACTCCTCTGGATCTTGGGGCGAGCCGTAGTCAGACTCCCAGCCCCAGCCAATGGTGAACTGGTTAAACCGCAGCATGTCCATCACGCCAACGGCAGGAAGGGCAGCAGCAAAGAGGTCAGGTCGCTGAGTCATGCAGGCTCCCACTAGTAGGCCGCCGTTGCTGCCGCCCGCAATGGCCAGCTTTTGGGGCGAGGTGTACTGGTTTTCGACCAGCCACTCGGCAGCGGCAATGAAGTCATCGAAGACGTTTTGCTTATTGAGCTTGGTGCCAGCCAAGTGCCAGTCTTCGCCGTACTCGCCGCCGCCGCGCAGGTTGGGCATGGCATAGATGCCGCCCATCTCCATCCACACCAGATTGCTAACCGAGAAGGCCGGGGTCAGAGAAATGCTGAAGCCGCCGTAGCCGTAGAGCAGCGTTGGGTTGCTGCCGTCTAGCTCAATCCCCTGTTTGTGGGTGATGAACATGGGCACACGGGTGCCATCTTTGCTGGTGTAAAAAACTTGAGAGGTAGTGTAGTCGTCGGGGTTGAAGTCAACCTGGGGCTGGCGGAAGAGAGTGCTCTCCCCAGTGGTCATGTCGTAGCGGTAGATCGTGTTAGGGACGGTGAAGCTGGTGAAGCTGTAAAAGGTTTCGGTATCTTCCCGCCTGCCATCAAAGCCTCCGGCGGAGCCAATGCCCGGCAGCTCTACATCGCGGATAAGCTGGCCCTGCAGATCAAAAATGCGGATAGTCGTGTAAGCGTCTTTTAGATAGTCCACCACAAACTGATGGTTGAGAATGCCGACCTCCTGCATTGTCTCGTCCGTTTCGGGGATGATTTCGCGCCAGTTCTCCCGCTCTGGCTGGGTGATGTCGATGGCGATCAGCCGTCCTTTAGGAGCCTCTAGATCCGTGCGGAACCAGAAGAGGGAGCCTTCATTGTCGACAAAGCTAAATTCGGCTTCAAACTTCCAAATCAGCTCGATTACTGGATTGTTGGGGCTGCTCAAGTCTTTATAAAACAACAAATTGCGAGGGTCAGTGCCGCGCCAGATGGAGATGATTAGATAGCGGCCATCTTCAGTAACGCCGCCGTCAAAGCCCCACTCCTTTTCGTCGGGCCGCTCGTAGATCAGCACGTCTTCGGCCTGCGCGGTGCCGAGTCGATGGTAAAAGAGCTTTTGATAATAGTTAACTGACTCTAGCTTGGTAGTCTCGTCGGGTTCGTCGTAGCGGCTGTAGAAAAAGCCCTGGTGGTCGTGGGACCAAGAGACGCCCGAGAATTTGACCCACTTGAGATGGTCGGTTAGATCGACGCCAGAATCGATGCTGCGAACTCGCCACTCTACCCAGTCTGAGCCAGCGGTAGAGAGGCCATAGGCCAGGTGCTTGCCGTCTTCACTCACGGCCAGGCCGCCGAGGGCCACAGTGCCGTCTTCAGAGAGGGAGTTGGGGTCGAGCAGCACGCGAGCCTCGGCTTCTAGGCTGGGCTGGGTATAGAGGACGCTCTGGTTTTGCAATCCGTCATTCTTAAAGTAGAAGTACTGCCCGCCTTCCTTAAAGGGAATGCTGTAGCGCTCGTAGTTCCAGAGCTGAGTGAGGCGCTGGTTGATGCGATCGCGCCCCTTCAATCCCTCTAGAAAGCTAAAGGTGACCCGATTTTGGGCCTCGATCCACTGCTGGGCTTCGTCAGACTGGGGATTTTCCAGCCAGCGGTAGGGATCGGGCACTTCCAGACCGTGGTAGGTATCGACCTGATCGGCCTGGTGGCTGTCGGGATAGGCAAAAGAACTAGAAGCCATGGCGATTTCAGAGTGGGGGTTCCGTGGGTAGTCTACTGTCTCTAAGACTAAATCAGCCAGTTTCGCCGCTGCCCCTGGCGCACCGCGAACGGTACGCAGATCTTGGCGGATAGCCTCTAGCTTTTCGGGGTGGGTGAGGTAGTCGAGGGTGCGATCGCAAATCTGCTGCGGCGTTACTCGGCCAATCAGTTCTGGCACGACTTCCCGCTTGGCCCAGATGTTGGGCCAGGCAAACAGGCGTCCCTCTTTCAAGATCGTTCGCAGGGCTAGCCGGTTGATTAGTCTGGCAAACGGATTGCCCACCAGTGGCAGGTTAGCAATCAGCCCAGGAATGCCGTCCCAGGCTTTCATGGCATCTAGCTTTTGGGTCGGCAGCACCACCAGCATAGGAATGCCCAGCGACCCCAGTTCGGCGGTATTGGCCCCGATAGTGGTCAGACACAGGGTGAACTGGGCCATCAGATCATAGGCAGGCTGAGCCTGCCACAGATAGATCTCAGCGCCTCCAGGGGTCTTGAGCTTGGGCACTGGCCCCTCACGCACCAGCTCACCAGTTTTGCCCTCAACCATAGAAATGTAGGGATTTTGGCGGGCATCGGCGAAGGCGGCTAACGCCTCTAGCGACAGCATAGGCGCGACGGGGACAACGAAGCGAGCCTGGGGGCGGATGGCGTGGAGTTTGTCTGCGATCGCAAGAATCAGCGGCACGCCCAGATCCAGCTTGTCTTTCTTAGATCCCGGCATCATGCCAATTAGTTCGGTGCCAGGAGTCAGATCCAACCGATCCCGCACCGCCTGCATCTCTCGCGAGTCGAGATCGACATCGGCCATCAGGTCGCCCACCACCGCAAACTTATCGCGGTACTGGGGCGGGGCCTGCTCCGCAATCTCTGGCTTCATCGAGCCAAAGCGGTCAATCCAGCGGTGCCAGCGTGCATCCCATTCGGCATAAATGACGGTGCGATAGCCCAGCCGCCGCCCAATCACTACTGGGTAAAACTGGTCGCCGCCCAAAAACAGCACTACGCCCTCAGCGCGCCAGTCCCAGCGCTCAGCTGTTTTGCCTGTCAGCAGAAAGGGGAAAAAGTGCTCCACCGCCTGCACCCGATCTACCCCGGCAATGCTGCGGGCCATGTCGGCCTCCCGCCCAGAGGCATTGGCGCAGGGCGAGAGCACCACCGAAATTCGCACCTGGGCTGGGTCGGGCACGCGTCGCCGCAAGGCTCGAACGACGGGACGCACCCAGGTAGACACTTCCCCTGGGCCGTTGGAGAGGATCAAAATATCGAGGGGTCGAGCAGGAGCATCCGGCAAGGATGGGTCTAGCGAGGTCGTCTTGCTTTGAACCTCGGGATCGATCAGCATTTCGGGTTTCCTGTAATTTCCCTGCAAGGATTCTAGCGAGTCGAGCAGGTTAGCCTGCGATGTTTAGCTTCTCAGATTCCGGGTTAGTCGAGGTCGCCGTTTTAATCCCGCTAAATCTAAGGACAACAATCCCTGTGGCAGGGAGCACCCTACGCCAATCCTTCTGAGAAAGCTCCTCAAAAGGGGTAGAGAAGGACTTTTCTGAAGTAAATGATAAGAAACGTAACAATTTAGACCATTTGTTAACTTATGTTGCAGCTGCCAAATTGCGGTGTTAACGTCGGAGCAAGTCGCTGCAAATCCTGATTTGAGGAGGATTGACGCCATGAAAATCCCCGTTTCAAGCATTGCCCTGGGCGTCTGAGGCTCGCGTCTACGGTTCCACACCCATCAAAAACAACCGCTTGCAAGCCGGTTCACACTTGGGTTCATCAGCCCCCTTTCTCTACTTGGCTGAGTTACCCCTGACTCGACCGTTTCTCAGCAGACTGCAATTCTGCCTTTTTCATTTCCAGTTAAAGGCCCAGTTATTTTCGGCTCCGGCACGACTTTGATACGGTCTGCCCCTAGCCGACCCGCTGCGCCTAATTAGGAGGTTTTGACCATGAATTTTGAAGGAAAAACAGCTCTGGTCACCGGAGCATCTAGAGGCATTGGCCGTGCGATCGCACATGAACTGGCCCGACAAGGTGTTCAAAAAATCTTGCTGATCGCCCGCAACCCACAGCGTTTGGCAGACGTTGTTACCGAAATCGAATATCTCAATGCCGAAGCGATTGCGCTGTCCCTTGATCTAGCCGATCCCGTCAGCGTCAACGTCGCCATTGCCAACGCCTGGCGGCAGCACGGCCCCATTCACCTGCTAGTCAACTGCGCTGGAGTAGCTCACCAGGCTCCCTTCCTCAAAACTCGCCTGCCTCATGTGCAGACTGAAATTGCCACCAACCTGGTGGGGCTCTACACCATTACCCGACTGATCGCCCGCCGCATGGCCACCCGCCGCGAAGGGCACATCGTGAATGTCTCCAGCCTTATGGGCAAAGTCGCTGCTCCGACAATGGCTACCTATTCGGCTACCAAGTTCGCCATTCTCGGCTTTACTCAGGCGCTTCGCGGCGAGCTAGCCCCTTACAACGTCAAGGTTGCAGCCCTATTGCCCTCGCTGACCGACACCGACATGGTGAGAGACTTTCAGTGGTTTCGCTGGGTCAAGCCCGCCACCCCCGAACAAGTCGCCCAAGCCCTAATCCGGGGCCTGCACCGCGGTACGCCTGAAATTTTGGTGGACTGGCAAAGCCAGATGGCGCTTTGGTGCCAGCGCCTCTCGCCCTGGCTGCTAGACCGAGTGGTGCAGCAGGCTTCTCCACTACCCGACCGTCCACTGCCACTGAGATAACCAAATCAGATGCTCATTACGCTGGGGCCGTTAAATAGCTAGCCCTCTGCAAGGGGTCTTCGGGTTTACGCTGCTCTAGCCGGTAGAATCTACGTCGCCCCTTGCTTTTTGGGGGGCGACATCCTTAGCATTGCAGAGGACTTTGACGGCTGCTTCAGCTAGGACTGCAATGGACTTAACGGATCATATTCGAGAGATTCCCGACTTTCCTAAACCCGGCATTCTCTTTCGCGACATTACGCCCTTGCTGGCTCACCCAGAAGCGTTGTGCTACACGGTAGACCTGTTGGCAGAGCAAGTCGCCGACCTCAAGCCCGACTACATTGCCGGGATCGAGTCTCGGGGGTTTATTTTTGGGGTGCCGCTGGCCTACCGCATGAGTATTGGCTTTGCGCCGGTGCGCAAGCCGGGTAAGCTACCGGCGGCCACTCATACTGCCGAATACGCGCTGGAGTACGGCACCGACCGGCTAGAGCTGCACCAAGATGCCTTTCGTCCCGGCAGCCGAGTTTTGATTGTGGACGATTTGATTGCTACCGGAGGAACGGCGGCGGCAACGGTTAAACTGATTGAAAAAACCGGATCTGAGGTCGCAGGGTTTGGCTTCATTATTGAGCTAACTGGGTTAGCTGGCCGTGACAAGCTGCCCGACTTGCCCATCATCTCTCTGCTGCAGTACTAAGATCGTCCCATACGCCTACTGTCTTGGATGGATTTGGATGACTTCTAGCCCATCGACATCTAACAGCCAACAGTTTTCCGATGTCTGGAGTCGCTTTGTGGGAATTCTCACGGGCGATACCACGCTGTACATCGTGAAGCGTCTGCTACAGGCCTTGCTGACTTTATTGCTGGCCTCGGCTCTGAGCTTTTTTGTGATTCAGCTAGCGCCGGGCAACTTTTTGGATCAGTACCGGCAAAGTCCTCAGTTTTCGCCCGAAACGCTGCAGCAGCTAGAGCAGCAGTTTGGCCTAGATCGGCCGATCTGGGAGCAGTATTGGCGCTGGTTGACCCAAATCGTGACGCGAGGCAACTTTGGCATTAGCTTTGCCTACCAGCGACCTGTGCTAGACATGCTGTGGGAGCGGATCCCCAACACGCTGCTGCTGTCATTTGCATCGCTGGTGTTGACTTGGGCGATCGCAATTCCCCTAGGCATTATCGGGGCAGTCCATCAAAATCGCGGCGTCGATCGATTTCTTAGAGTGCTGAGCTACATGGGCCAGGGAATGCCGACCATCATTACCGGCCTACTGCTGCTGTACTTTGCCCAGCTGACTACCCCGCTGTTTCCAATTGGGGGGCGCACCAGCATTTACCACGCTGACCTGACTTGGTTTGGGCAGATCGTTGATGTGCTTTGGCACATGATTTTGCCGACGATTGCCCTGACCATTACCAGCTTTGCCGGGCTCCAGCGCATTACGCGGGGGCAGCTGCTAGACGTGCTGCGGCAGGACTACATTCAGACGGCGCGGGCTAAGGGCTTGCCCGAAAACCGAGTAATCTATGTCCATGCTCTGCGTAACGCCATTAACCCGCTGATCACGCTGCTAGGCTTTGAATTTGCTGGACTGCTGAGCGGCGCGTTTATTACCGAGACCTTCTTTAACTGGCCGGGCTTGGGTCGCCTAATTTTGCAGGCGGTCACGTCACAGGATCTTTATGTGGTGATGGCTAGCCTAATGATGGGTGCGACGCTGCTGATTATCGGCAACCTGCTGGCTGATTTGGCCCTCAGCTTTAGCGATCCACGCATTAAGCTGTCGGAAATGAACTGAGGAAACGATGTCCCAGCTTTATTACCTGTTGCGATCGCGTCTCGACGGCAGCTACCTCGCTGCTAAGCCCCGCCAGGCTGACCCAGACCCAGATAGGCCGCCTCCAGCAGGCTTTTTGCTGGTCTTTGCTGCCGATTACGATGCCCTGAGCTACCTCAATACCCACGCCCCCGATCTGGCCAGTAAGTTCTCGGTCGAAACGATAGCGGCCTCTCAGCTTCAGCCCGTTCTAGGCCGCTGGGGCTTTCAAGGCGTCGGCATGGTTTCTGAACCTATGCAACCCCAGGTGGAATTTTTCAAGCGGTCTGCCCCTGGATTTTGACGCTGGGTTCTGGCTCATCTGTCCCAACGTTAACTCTGAGCCAATTTCTCCCGCAAATGCAGTGCCGTTGCCGGAGCCAGCAACACACCGTTGCGGTAGTGCCCTGCAGTTACCCACACCTGGGGATGCCCCGGTAGTTGGGTAATCACAGGGGCTGGCTGACCTTGGGGCCGGGGCCGCAGGCCAAACCAGGTTTCAGTGACGGTGGCATCTGCCAGGGCAGGGCAAAATGCGATCGCACCCTGTCTCACCTCTTCCAGGCGCTCTTGTTCTAGCTTCAGGCCCAGCACCCAGTCAGGGTCAGTATCGGTGGGAAATTCAACGGTTGCCCCGATCCAGTAACTGCCTCCGCCCAGCGGCACCAGGTGAATATCATTGCCGTTAACCACGGGCTGAAAGTCGATCTGGCCCAACGGTGCTGCTAGCTTGAGCTGAAGTGCCTGCCCCAGTACTGGGCCAATGGGCACTGCCTGGTTGAGGGTTTGGGTGAGGGCACTGCTGCCGGTGCCCGAGGCCAGGATGACCGTGTCTGCCTCCAGACTACCCGCAGCCGTTTCAATCAGCAGAGAATGGCCGTTGTGAGGGCGAAGCCCAGTTACCTGCCGGTCAAAGTGAAAGCTCACGCCCTGCTGCCGAGCAGCTTCAACTAGGGCCAGCGTGAGGGCGGTCGGGTCGATCTGGCGGTCTTGGGGAGAGTAGATAGCGGCCGCTACGCCACTAAGATTGAGATAAGGACAGGCAGCCGCAATCTGGGCCGGGGGCCAGATCTCCAGCGGGTAGCCCTGGGTTTCTCGAATGTGCTGAAGCGACTCCCAGCGGGGCAGTTCTGCCGAATCAAAACACAAGCTGAGAATGCCCTGGCGGTTGAACGGGATGGAGCGGCCCAGCTTAGCTTCTAGTTCTGGGATCAGGGTTTCGTAGCGGCGCAGGCTGGTTTCGCGCAGCCGCCAGTTGCGCCCCTTAACTTTGTGGCTAATAATGCCCATTAAAACGCCCAAAGCAGCCCCAGTTGACCCTTGGGCCGGGGGCTGCTGATCGAGGACGCAAACTTCCAGCTCAGGGAGTTGGCTCAGTTCGTAGGCAATCATGGCCCCAATCACACCACAGCCGATAAGGGTGACTCGACTCATGGTTTGAGGGGCCTCGCAAACTTATCCGTTGCTGGGAACCAGGTTGAGAAAGGCATCGAAGTCATCTAGGGCGTTGCGGTACTCCTGACCCACAATCACTTGATTGCCTTCGGAGGCCGCCTGATCCATCCGCTCTAGGTGGACGTACACTTCCTTAGCCAGCTGCTTGGCCTGCTCTGCATCCTTGGGCAGCAGGGTTGCTGCCAAACGGTTCATCTGAAACCGCATTTCGCCCAGCGGCCCGTGGATAAAGCTGCTCACGTCTACCCAGTCCTTGTCCTGGATGTAGCCTTGCAGTTCGGGGAAACGATCGCGCAGATCGTTTACAGCCGGTGCGTAGATCTGGACTTTTTGTAGAATCTCAGGGGTGTAGGTGAGAGGTTGCTTAGGCGCAGCCCCACCGCAGCTCACGATAAAGGTTGCGATCGCAGCCAGAATTATGCCGAGAATTGGCCGAAATCGTGCCATAGGGTCTTAATTCCTCGTGTTGCTATGCTCGTTTTTGCCATCTGTTAAGAAAGCTTAAGAAAGCCGTCTGGCGATGCCGCCAAATCAGGCGTTTCCCGTCCAGTATTCTACGCTCCAATGGTCCTAATGGTAAGTAGGGGATTAGCGCCCTTGATCCGCTGCAGAGCGCCAAACCGCATCGGCCACTTGCAGCACATCATGCATTTCAGGGCCATCGTGAACCCGTAAAATGTCGGCTCCGCCTGCAATGGCAGCACAGCAGGCCGCCGCCGTACCCCAGACCCGCTGCTGAGGGTCTGGCTGATCCAGAATCCAGCCGATGAAGCGTTTGCGCGACGGGCCAACCAGCAGCGGGCAGCCCAGGCTGTGAAAGTCTCTAAGCCGCCTCAGCAGCTCCAAGTTTTGCGGATAGGTCTTAGCAAAACCAATTCCCGGATCGACGGCAATCATGCTGGGATTGACCCCAACTGCGATCGCATCGTTGATCTGATGCTGCAAAAATTCGGAGATGTCGCCAATCAGGTCATCGTAGTGGGTGTGCTGCATCATGGTGGCAGGCGTGCCGCGCATGTGCATCAAAATAATGGGCACACCCAAATCCGCCACAGTAGAGAGCATAGCTTTGTCGAAGGTACCGGCAGAGATGTCGTTGACGATATCGGCACCGGCCCGCACCGCCGCCCGCGCTACCTCAAAGCGAGTCGTGTCTACCGAAATAGGAACGGTGCGCACCACTTCATCTGAGTCGGCCCGAATGGCTTGAATCACAGGCACCACGCGGTTCAGTTCATCTGCCAAAGCAATTTCCTCGGCCCCAGGCCGGGTGGATTGGCCGCCTATATCAAGAATGTCGGTACCTGTTTTTGCGAGATGCCGCGCCTGGGCCAGGGCTGCCTCAACGCTGTTGAACTGCCCACCATCACTGAAGCTATCGGGCGTGACGTTGAGAATGCCCATTAGGTAGGTGCGGCTGCCCCAGTTGAAGGTGCGATCGCGAATTTTCCACGGACGGGGAAGAGTTTGAGTCGTCATATCTGAGAAAGTCCTAATAGCACTGCCTCTATTTTGCTGAGCACGCTGTGGCCATGATGCTAGCAGCCACATCTGTCAGTTTATTGAAGAATTAAAGAGGCTCTATATCCCTAGCTTAATGTCTGCCTCCCTAACTACCCACCTCCAGGTTGCAGAGACATCTCAATTTGTTTATGCCCCGCCCGACGCTGCCCGCAGCGCTCGCCGCATTTTGGTTAAACCTAACCTGGGCTATCCGGTCGGCCCCCCAGTTACCGTCAGCATGGAGGTGCTGCGGCGAGTTTTGCTCGGCTTGCGTCAGGTCAGTCCCCAGGCTGAGCTCCTGATTGTAGAGGGCGTTTGCTCCCCCGTTGCCTTTGAAAAAATCATGGCCAAAAACGGCCTATATGATCTGCTTGATCAGGGCATTCAGGTGCTAGATGCCGACACGCTAGACATGGTGGAGTACCCCAACCGCGCCACTACTCCCGCCCGCTTCAAATCCATGTGGGCACCCCAGATCTTGCAAGAAGTAGACTGCCGCATCTCGGTTGGGGCCTTTAAGCGCACCACCTTAAAAGGCGAGTTCCTCATCTCAGCCTCCCTCAAAAACCTTTATGGGCTGTTCCCTCGCGCCCGCTACAAAGCTCGCAGCAACAGCTCACGCGGCCAGCTACATCGCCCCTCAGTCCCGCTGGTCTTGCAAGACGTGTATTTCACTATCGGCCACCTGTTTGATGGGGCTGTGGTGGACTGTGACCAAAAGTTCGTCAGCCGCGACTGGAAGCCAGATCGGGGCGAAGCTATCCCCGTTGGCAAAGTGATTTGGGGCAATGATTTACTGACCGTGGACAGAGCTGCCTGTGAGGTAGCGGGGGAAGCGATCGCACCTTATCTGACAGCCATCCAAGAATTGCGCTAGTCGATAGCAAATTAAACCATAAGACAAGATCCCAGAGTTCTTCAGAGAACTCTGGGATCTCGCGGTGGAGATGCGATCGCACCTATTCCTTATCCTCATCAGGGACATAACGCAAAAAATCCCCGGGTTGCGCATCCAAGGCTCTACAAATAGCCTCTTGGGTTTCTTTAGAAGGGTAGGCCGTTGGATCGTTATAAAGCCTATAAATGGTGGCCTGAGGCAACCCTGTAGCCTTACACAACTCGTAGGCGTTCTTGCAACCCCTGGCTTTTGCAAATTCCGGTATGACGTTCACCATAGTCATCTCATGAGAGTATCACCCTGATGAGAGCATTACTTCAACTCAGTGGAGGCTTCCACTGAGTTGAAGTATCAGCTCAGTGGAGGTGCTATAAAACTCAAGCCCAGTCCTAGAGCGTGGAAACTTGGGGACTGGGCAGCTCACTAACGGAGTTAACACTATGATGACAGATGCAAAGCACACTACTGATTGTGTTGAGCCAGCTTTAACTGCTGCCCATCCTGAAGCAATACATCAACCTTTAATCGACTTGAGAGATCGCCCCTCTCCCGACATTCTGAGAGTGCTAGCAATCGGCTCTCCTCAAGTCGTAAATGACTGCGTAATGACGCTCTTTCGACTCGGTTACGCCCGCCCAGAAGAATGGTCAAGCCCATTGCCCTCAGTTAACCCAGGCGAGGTCATGCGAATCCTCACAAAACGGGTAATGTTGCCGGATTAAAGATAGAAACATGGGGTGCGTTGTCTAACGCACCCTCAGCTTTTGCGATATCTTTTTCTCGTTCTTTCCTCGCTCCAATGCTCCGCACTGGAATGCCCCACGGAGGCTTCTGCCTCCTTAAACTAGCAGCAGAGCCACTGGAATGGGTACCCAGGCAAACCAGCCAGGAACATCAATACAGTTCGTACTTCATCAGTTGGCAGGGCAACGAGCCGTTGTAAACCGGAAAGCGTTGCGACGACCTCAGCCCAATTGTACTGGCTAGCTCCTTATTACCGCTCAAGACAAACGCCGTCCAGCCCTTAAACCGCTGCTTCAAAACATTGCCTAGAAGCTTGTAAAACTGGCCTAAGTTTTCATCCCGGCCTAGCCGCTCCCCATAGGGCGGGTTGCACAGCAAAACGCCATGATCCGCCGGAGCTTCTACCGAGTCCAGTTCCTCTGAGGAAAACTTCACTAGATGACCCACCCCGCAGTTAAGAGCATTCGCACGGGCTTGGCGAATCACTTCGGGGTCGCGATCGCAACCCACAATCACCGCCTCTAGATCCTCCCGCTGGCTGTCTTCAGCCTCCTGCAGCAAGCCGTCCCATAGGTCGTCATCAAAATCAGGCCAGGTTTCAAAGCCAAACTGTTCGCGAAACAAGCCAGGGGCAACATTCAAAGCCTTCAGGCTAGCCTCCAGAGGCAAGGTGCCAGAGCCACAAAGCGGATCGAAGAAGGGCATATCCGGCTGCCAACCCGTTAGCTGAATTAGAGCAGCGGCTAGAGATTCTTTCAGCGGAGCTGCGCCAACCGCAGGCCGATAGCCCCGACGATGCAGACTGCTGCCAGAGCTATCGAGGCTGACGGTGCACTGGTCATGCTCCAGGTGAATATTGATCCGCACATCAGGCTGTTCCGTATCGACGCTGGAGCGCTCGCCAAACGCAGCCTGCTGCTGATCGACAATTGCATTTTTGACCTGTAGGGCCGTGAAGTGGGTGTGGTTAAGCTGACGGCTCTTGCCAGTGGCGGTAACAGCCAGGGTATGGGTTGGCGTTAGGTAGGGCTGCCAGTCGATTGTCCGGATACCCTGATAGAGATCTTCAGCCGTCTGACACGAAAATTCATCTAACTTCACCAAGACCCGGAAAGGCAGTCTGGCCCAAAGGTTCACTCGGTAGAGTAGGCTGCGATCGCCGCTAAAGCCCACCCCACAAAAACCAGGCTCTATAGCCTCTGCTCCTAGAGCCTCTAGCTCTTGTACAGCAAGGGGTTCAAGGCCGCGGGCAACCGTCGCAAAATACTGGCTCGACATGGGATCACAGATCAGGGGACACTTCTCTATTTAAGCCCTTTAAAGGAATTATCTCGGGGTAGAGCTTTGTTGAGGTCGGCGGGGTAATAATAAAATTTGAGGTGGTTCTCCCAAAGGTTAATTAAACAGCCTGGTACTGGAGGATAGCCATTTGCTGAGTTAATTTAGCAATATCTCCCTACGACCTGTCGAGTTCAAGAGGAAAAAACCATAGCCAAGCAACATCTGCTCAACCGACAAATCAAGGTTCCTCAAGTGTTGTTAATTGACCACGAAAACCAAAATCGCGGTCTAATCAACACACGTGAGGCACTACATATTGCTGAAGACGTCGGGCTTGACCTAGTCGTGGTCTCTGAAGGCAAGGATGTTCCGGTTGCCAAGATTTTGGACTACGGCAAATTCCAGTATCAACAGAATAAGCGACAGCGCCAGAGTTCTAAGCCCACGGTCAAGGAAGTTAAGCTGCGTCCCAACGTTGGGGCATCCGACTACAAGCTACGGATCGATCGAGCTGTCCAGTGGCTAGACAAAGGCGACTCGGTGAAATTCATGATTCACCTGCGGGGTCGGGAGCACCAGCACCGAGACCGTGCTGCAGAGTTGCTAGACCGAGTGGTTACTGATCTAGGCGACGCCGGTAAGGTGCAGTCTTTAGATAAGCGATCGCTCATGGTGCTGGTGACGCCAGGATAGGGCAGAGGGTTAAAAGGTATAGGGTTTAGGGTTTAGGGTGTAAGGTGCGTTCCTTATACCTTAAACCCTTCACCTTATACCCCTCCTACAGCTGACCAAACCCCTTTTTCTTCTTCTGCTTCTTCTGCTTTTTGCCTTGACCGCCAGGATTGCGGAAACCGGGTTGGGGGCCACCACCCATGCCGGGGAAGCCGCCACCCATGCCGGGGAGTCCACCGCCACCCATGCCAGGAAAACCGCCGCCCATACCAGGGAAGCCCATTTGGCCTGAGCCCATTTGCTGCATGAGCGATCGCATCTTCTGAAAATCGCTGACCAGCTTACTGACGTCTTTTTCACCGTGTCCGGAGCCAGAGGCAATGCGGCGACGGCGGCTAGGAGAGCCCGAGAGCAGTTCAGGGTTCTTGCGCTCTTCGCGGGTCATGGAGTTGATCATCGACTCCACGCGCTTGAGCTGCACTTCGCCCTGCTCCAGCATTTCGCTAGAAATCTTGTTGCCCATGCCGGGAATCAGCTTCATGATACCGCCCAGCGACCCCATGCTCTTCATCAGGCGGGTCTGCTTCAAGAAGTCATCGAAGTCAAACTTGGCCTGTAGAATTTTTTCCTGCATTTTTTCGACATCGGCAATGTCGACCGCTTCCTGGGCTTTTTCAACCAGGGTGAGCACGTCGCCCATGCCGAGAATGCGGGAGGCTAATCGGTCTGGGTAGAAGGGCTGCAGGGCCTCAACTTTTTCGCCGACGCCGACGAACTTGATCGGCTTGCCAGAGATCTGCCGCACCGACAGCGCCGCGCCACCCCGCGAATCGCCATCCATCTTGGTCAGAATGGCCCCAGTAATGCCGATCTCTTCATGGAAGGTGCGGGTCAGGTTGGCGGCTTCTTGGCCGGTCATGGCATCGACCACCAGCAGCACTTCATCGGGCTGAATGGCCTGCTTGATATTGGCCAATTCCGCCATCATGGTCGGGTCGATTTGCAGACGACCTGCCGTGTCTACGATGACGGTGTCTATGCCTGCTTCTTTGGCTTTGGCTACGCCTTCGCGGGCAATGTCTACCGGGTTAGCATCAGACCCCATTTCAAAGACGGGCACATCGATCTGCTTACCCAGGGTGACGAGCTGATCAATTGCCGCCGGTCGGTAGACGTCAGTAGCGACCAGCATAGTGGTGCGGTTGCTTTTGCGCAGGTGCAGCGCTAGTTTGGCCGAAGCTGTAGTCTTACCCGTGCCCTGCAAACCCGCCATGAGCACCACTGTGGGCTTGTTAGCAACATCGGCTAGGGGTTCGTTGGTCTCCCCCATGACCTTGACCAGCTCATCGTTAACAATCTTGATGAACTGCTGGGTTGGGTTGACCCCCGAGATGACCTCCGCGCCCAGTGCCTTTTCCTGGACGTCGTTGATAAAGTCTTTGACGACCTGGAGGTTGACATCGGCTTCTAGCAGGGCGCGACGAACTTCTCGCAGCGCCTCCTGCACGTTGGATTCACTAATTTTGTCCTGGCCGCGTAACGATTTCCAGGCCGACTCAAAACGCTCAGAAAGGGCTTCAAACATGGGTCAATCAGGGTGACTGCGAGAACACAAGTCCCCAGGGAAAATCCCTCCCTAGGGGGAAATGCTAAGTATGTTAGGCTCAAATTATCCATTGTAAAGGGTTTAGCCCATCCCGGTGGGGACAGGGGTATGGGCAGCTCAGGGGCTTCTACTGCTGCAGACTTGTTTTTTACACCTCAAAGCGGCTAGCCGTCACCGTTTCTTATGACTGCTGCCTGTGGGCACGACGCTGCATTCTTCGCAGAGTCGGGCACGCTGTAAAGAGGTGTTAAAGCAGGCAAGTTTGTAGGCCCTAAAGTTGCCCCCAGACGTCCTGTCAATAAGGTTTTGAAGGGTAGTTGACGATCATGGTGCAAGCGTTTTCCAATGGGGCGGACATGCGCAGGGCGGCCAACGTTCCTACGACAATAGAAGAGGAGCCCTGCCCGAGTTTGGAGCCGGCTGCTGCCCTGCAGGGAGCCGACTGGCTGGCTTTGATCGAGCAGCGCAGTCGACTTGCGATCGCACTACTCGAGGTCAAGAGCGATCGCGCCAGCGGCCAGCTGCAGCACTCGGTGCTGTTTGCCACAGAAACCTGTCGCCGACTGTTGGCCTATCCGCCTGGCACCACTACGCCCCTGCTGGAGCACCTATCGCCCACCGATCAAGCAGCACTGCTGCAGCGGCTGCGCCTGCAGATACTCAATGGGATTTTGCAGTACCACTATGGTGAGGTCAACCTAGTGGACGAAAGGTTGATGCGGGAGCCGGTGATTGTCAGCCTGAGAAAACCTGAGAGCGACCAAAAGCGGCAGCTTGAGCTACGGCTGCAGAGTGCCTTTCCCGGCGGCTCCCCACTCGAAACTCCGCTGATTCGCTCGATCAGCGATAGCCTGCTGAGCCGCCTGGGGGCCTGCTGGCCCGCCCCCCCCGATCGCCAAGGCGTAACGGCTCAGCTGCTCACCCCCGGTTCCCCCCTGGCCCTGCTGCTAGAGACGCTCGACCCCAAAGACTATGAAGCCAGCGGCTACCTGCTGTTGGAGGGGTGGAACGTGACCGAGCGGGAGCTAGCCAGTTCCCTGGTGCAGCTTTTGGTCAGCCGAGACTCGGTGCTAGAGCCCTTGAAGTTTGGTCGGGCCAATGCGCTGATGAAGCAGCTCTTTCGAGCCGATGGCAGCCTGATTCTGAGCGCTGAGAACGATCAGGTCACGCTATTTATGGGGCTAGAGAAGCCAGAGTGGGACGTGCAGACCTATCCGGTGCAGATGCTGCAGCAGTCTTCATTCTTTAACGGCAGCGGACGGGTGCTCAACATTCCCGACCTCAGCCTCAACTGCACGACCGACTGTGCGCGACATATTTTGGAAACTGGGGTGCGATCACTGCTGATCATTCCCCTGGTGATCAAGTCTGCAGCCCTCAAGGCCGAGTCGCGGCATCTGCTGGGCCTGGTGGGCGTTACCAGCCGCCACCCCTACGCCTTTACCCAGGTCGACTGTGACCAGGCTGCCCGGCTCATTCCGTCGCTGACAGCAGCGCTGCGCCATACGGTTCAAGACCGCTTTACCAACATTCATAGTGCGGTGCGGTGGCGGTTTGAGCAGGAGGCTGAGCGCCGTAGCTGGGGCCTACCGCCCGAACCGATTGTGTTTGAAAATGTCTATCCGCTGTACGGCATCTCGGATGTACGGGGTTCGTCGGAGGAGCGCAACCGGGCTATTCAGGCCGATCTGCTGACCCAGTTTCGATTGGCGCTGGCGGTGGTAGATGCCCTCTGCGAGAAAGGCGATAACGCCTTTGCTAGCCAGTTTCGGGTTGATTTGGTGGAGCACATTCAGGAGCTAGAGGGGGGCATTACAGTAGATGCCGAAGTAACGCTGGTGCGCTACCTGCAAGACACGCTAGAGGGTTACTTTGAGTTTTTTGCCAGCTGCAGCCCCACCGCCCGTCAGGCCGTAGAGGCTTACCAAGCTGCTCTCAATCCGGCACACGGCTGTGTGTATGCGGCCCGCGCCCTCTACGACCAGACCATCAATCAGATCAATCTGCTGTTGCGAGATACCTGGAATCGCTGGCAGCAGACTATGCAGGGCATTACCCGCCACTACTGCGATATTGAAGCGACCGACGGAATTGACCATATGATCTATGCGGGTCGCTCCATCGATCCTCAGTTCACGCCTTTTCACCTGCGCAGTCTGCGCTACGAGCAGATGCGGGCGGTCTGCGACTGCGCTCGCGCCGCCTCTACCCTCAAAGACAACAGCCATACCCATTTAGAAGTTACCCATCTAGTGCTGGTGCAGGCCGCAACCGTAGACATCACCCACGATGAAAACACTGAGCGGCTGTTTGATGTGCGGGGCACTCGTGACACTCGCTATGAAATTGTCAAAAAACGGATCGACAAAGCCTGCGAGGCCGAAACGCGCGATCGCATTACCCAACCCGGTATGTTAACGGTGGTCTACTCCACCGAAGAAGAGTGGCAGGAGTACCAGCAGTATCTACGCTATCTGCACCGAGAAGGCTGGGTCGAGTCCACCATCATTCAGGGCAATGTAGAGCCGATGCAGGGCGTTAGTGGCCTAAAGTTTGCCAGGGTCAAAGTGTTGCCTGAGGGACTAGTTAGCTAGCACAATGCGATCGCGCCCCGTGTGCTTAGCCTGGTAAAGCGCCCCATCTGCTCTGCCTATCAGAATCTCTGGGCTGCTGCTTGGGGTCGGCACACAGGCTGCCACCCCCAGACTCAGCGTGACAAACGCCTCAATTTGAGATCCGGCATGGGGAATGCAGCGGCTGCGGACAGCTATGCGCATATCTTCTGCCACGATTTCAGCCCCGGCCAGGTCAGTTCCCGGCAGGATTACGACAAATTCTTCACCGCCGTAGCGGGCCAGCAGGTCAGCAGGTCGCTTGATGCTGCGGCTCAAGGTTCGCGCCACCCGCCGCAGACAGCCATCGCCTGCTTGGTGGCCGTAGATATCGTTGAAGTTTTTGAAGTAGTCGATATCGCACATAATCAGCGATAGGGGGGCCTGTTCACGGGTCAGTCGCCGCCATTCCTGGTTGAGGTACTGCTCAAAGCAGCGACGGTTGGCAACTTGAGTCAGCCCGTCTAGAAAGGCGATTTTTTTGAGCTGTTCGTTGGCCTGCCTCAGGTCGTGATTGAGCCTCGCTTGCTGAATGGCAATGCTGACCTGAGTCGAGAGGTTCTGTAGCAAGCGCACATCTGCTGTCTGCCAGAGCCGGGGGCGATCGCACTGATGCACTACCAGCAGTCCCCAAAGCGTTTCGTCCTGGAGGAGGGGCACGACCACCTCCGCCTGAATGCCAAAATACTCTAGAAACTGGAGCTGGTCAGGCTGAAGCTTTTGGGTGTGAATATTGTCTACCGCCAGCCCCCGACCCTGTCGATAAAAGTTGAGATATTTCTCGTTCACTGACCAAGGATCACGCAGGGTCCACTCCATCATGGAGGGGTATTTGGGGTCGAGCGACTCTTTGATGACTTGGCCGCTCATCACCGGACTGCACTGCAGAATAATGACCCGATCCGCCTCAATGAACTGGCGTACGGACGTCACCGTCTGCTCCAAAATGCTGTCTAGGTCTAGCAGCTGGCGGATGCGCTGGGCCAGTTCGCCAATAATTCGCTCACGCTGAACCTGGCGCTGCAGTTCGGCCTCCGCCCGCTTGTGATCAGTGATGTCTAGCGTGACTCCGGCCAGCCGCACGGGTCGCTTGTTTTGGGCAAAGACCCGGCCTCGGCTAGAGAGCCACCGCAACGAGCCATCGCGACGGATAATGCGAAACTCCAGGTCGTAGCGCTGGCAGGACTGAATCACGTTCTCTAGGGTTTGGCGGGTGCGATCGCAATCCTCCCCATGCACCATACTCAGAAACGTCTCAAAGCGCCCGTCAAACTCTCCTGCAGCCAGCCCAAACAGCCGCTCCTGCCCCTCAGACCAGACCATCATGCCATTGGTCAAATCCCAATCCCAGGTACCCGTACAGGCTCCCTCTAGGGCAATTCGTAACCGTTCCTCCCGCTCTTGCAGGCCCTTGTCCGGCAGGCACAAAGGCGGTCTCTCTTGCCCCGCAATAGGTAGCGGCACATGGGCGGCAACCCGTAGATTTAGGGGATGCAGTCCCTGGCGGGTCAAAATGCCAACTGGATGACGGGCCTGGTTCACAACCGGCAGCCAGTCAACGGTGCCCACTTGAAACAGATCCTGGGCCTGCCGCTCAAGGTCGGCGGAGGGCTTGACGACAGCATCAGATATAGGTACCGCAACCTGACCCACCAGAGTCAGAGACAAGTCTAGATTCTCGGCTGCGGCCTGGGCCGCCTGCTGGTAGGTGAAGAGGGATGGCTGCGGCCTACCTTGAACCAGCGCATAGGCACGATTAGCGGCAACCATCTGGTGGAGCACCTCAGCAACAGGCATTTGGGCAGGGGCTTCGACAGGCGTTGGGTCGATAGTCAGCGCCTGCTGAAAAGATCTGCAGCAGCAGGTGTCAAACAAAAGGTCTTCAGAGCCTGTCACTATAGTTAGCCACCGGGAGGGATTGTGGATCTGCTATTGCCAAGGGTTAGCACTATCTAGAGATATTCTTCAGAGTTCCCGGTGGTTACGGAGCAGCGCCAAGCAATCAATCTGATTTAACGTGAGGTTAAGAGGCCCGCAGCGTACCTGTCGGAGCCGGGGTCTAGAGGATAACACCGCACTGGCAGGCTCGGTTAAGCCGTAAGCTAAAGTACAAATGAATGGGGCATCTTAATTCTCTGCTGACTGCTGACTGCATGGATGTTACAACCCTTGAGCTAAAGTTTTTGCTGCGGCTTTTGGCCTTTCCCGGCTACCGCACCCCCATTAGCCAGATCAAGATAAATCCACAGACCAAAGCTCCAGAGCGTGACAGAATTTGCCACAGTCTATGCAGCAAAGGACTGGTGGATTTCACTGGCGAGGTTAAGCAGTTTAGCCTCACCCCCGCTGGCCGCACTCTGCTCGGCCTAGATACGTCTACCTTGCCCGTCACGCCTGACGAGCTTTTGGTTTTGCGGGCCTGCACCAGCACCCAGGGACTAACCACGCCCAGCCAAGTTTCTAAAAAGGTGCCAGCCGCCAGCCGCCAACGGCTAATTCAGGGCCTGGAGGGCCGGGGCCTTTTAAAGATTCGCAGCACTCAGGTCAAAGAAGTTTGGCTGACTGCCCCCGGCAAACAGTTTTTGCTGACAGACTGCACCCCCCAGGGCACAGCCCCCATCCTAAGCCTGTCCATGCTGGGGAACTACGTGCAGTTTTTAAGACAGACCTGGCATCAAGCAGTGCCGGAGACCCCCCTAGAGCCTGCTGCTCCCTCTAGCGCCGATGACGTGCTAGAAAGCATTATCGAACTAGATCAAAGGCTGGCAGCAGACAACTATTTGCCCATTTTTCGGCTCAGAGAGGCGCTGCAGCCGCCCCTGAGCCGGGATGCGCTCGATCAGCTGCTGTACCAGCTGCAGCGAGAGGACCGCATCGAGTTCAGCACGCTACAGGATGTGACGGCCTATAGCCGCAGCCAGATCGAGGCGGGCATTTCCCAAGACATTGGTGGGGCATTGTTTTTTATCAGCGTAATTGGCTAGCGTGGTCTATGAGCAGGACCCAAGGGGCAGAGATATCAGCGTGACATCCCTGGAGCAACTCGTTCAGCGCAGCGTCAATCCTTTTGACCCGGCTACTTTCAAGCCGGGCAACTTTTGGCAAGAGGCGCAGAACCCGGCCCAGGAGGTCACGGCGATTCACCAGGAGGCGGTGGTCACGGTTGAAGACCTCTTGGAGCAGGTGCGGTGCGATCGCATTTCCCGCACCCTGCTGCTAGCGGGGGATTCTGGCTCGGGCAAGAGCTATCTGCTGGGTCGGCTCAAGCGCCGGCTCAACGACCGGGCTTTCTTTGCCTACATTGGCCCCTGGCCCGACAGCCAATACCTCTGGCGGCACGTCTTACGCAATACCGTAGATAGCCTGGTTCACGCCCCTGAAGGCAAGGCCGAGTCGCAGCTGCTGCTCTGGCTCAAGAGCCTGCCCAGCCTAAAAGAGCACAGCCTGCTCAAGTGGGTGCAAGGCGAGCGCAGTGTTTTTATTCGAGAATTGCGGGCTAGCTTTCCGGCGGGTATTTACAATGCCAAGGAATTTTTTGGCGTTCTCTACGACCTGACCAACCCCGACCTGCGGCCTCTGGCCTGCGACTGGCTGCGGGGCGACGACCTTGATGAAGAAGACCTGAGTGCCCTGCGGGTCAAGGCATCGATTAACTCTGAAGATGCCGCCCAAAAAATCCTGATGAACTTTGGCCGCATCTCAGGATCGACCCAGCCCATCGTGCTCTGCTTCGACAACCTCGACAATATTCCCAAGCAGGCCGACGGCAAGCCCGATCTGCAGGCGCTTTTTAACGTCAACTCCACGGTTCATAACGAGAGCCTGAACAACTTTGTCATTCTAATCAGCATCATCACTGGCACCTGGCGGCAGTACCACTCGTCTCTGCAGCCTGCCGACAAGGCCCGAATTAACTGCACCCTGACTCTCAAAGGCATTCACCTGGATCAGGCAGAGTCGCTGTGGGCCAGCCGGCTAGCAGATTTTCATCAGCAGGCTGAACCTAAACCGGAGAGTGCGATCGCACCCCTCACGCGCCCCTGGCTAGAGAGCAAGTTTCCCGGTGGTCGCGCCCTGCCCCGCAACGTGCTGATGCTGGGCCAGCAGCTGATCAAGCAGTTTAAAGACAACGGTCACCTGGGCGATCCGCCTGCGCCTCAGCCGATTGACAAGCCGCCCCCGCCCCCGCCCCCTCGGCCCCATGCGGCTGCAGTCGAATCCGCCAGCTTTGACCTGCTCTGGCAAAAGGAGTTTCAAAAGGTGCGCGGTCGCCTCAGCCGCATCTCTCAGCTCTCATCACCCGAGCTAATCTGGCGGCTGCGCGAGGCCCTAGAAGCCCTGCAAATCCCCGGCCTTCGGACATCCTTTCTCAAAAGCCCTAAATTTTCTGCCTATTCCCTGGCCCACGAAGCGCCCGTTAGTACCGGCATCATCTGGACTGAAGATCGCAATATGACCAGCTTTTACCACCTCATGCGAGCCTGCGAAAAGGCGGTAAATACAAGCAACGGCAACGGGCGAGACTCCGCTGGCAAGGTTCACCGCATGTACCTGATTCGCGCCGAAGACCTGGGGCGGCCCAACAGCAAGGGGCACCAGATCTACCGCCAGGTCTTTGCCTATGCCAACTACCTCCATGTCATTCCCGACCTGCTCTCTGTTCACTATCTAGAGACCTATCACGCCCTGGTCAATGCCGCTTCTGGAGGCGAACTAGTGGTGGGTCACACCACACCCACCGTGGCCATGCTGCAGGAGATGGTGCGGCAATCTGGCTCGCTCAACGGCTGCCCGCTGCTACACGAGTTAGAGGTGGTGCCCGAAGGAGCCCCAGCACCGCCCCTGACAGAACCAGAAGCAAAGACCACCGTTAAATCCACCAAACCCACAGGCTCCAAGGCACCTTCCCGAGGTTCTCGCCCGAGCCGTTCCCACAGCCCAAAGTCGCCCCACTTGGATCAGGCCAAGGAGTACATTCTCAGCCTGATGACCACTCAGGGCCTAATGGGCGTCCAAGCCCTGACCGAAAACACGCTCAACCAGGTTTCCGGTCTTAGCGATCGCGAAGTTAAGCCGCTGATTCAGCAGCTTTGCCAAGAAAACCGACTGCAGTTTGTGGACCCCAACGCCGCCTACGAAGCTCAGCTCATCTGCCTGGTGCCAGAGTAATGCCGCCCCTGTCCGTCACCGATATTCGGCTCGCCTTTGAATGCCCCCGGCTGCTGTACCTGGGGTACCACAGCGGCGGGCAGACTTTGTTTTTGCCCGCTGGCGGAGCGACCGGCATTGGCAGCGCTTTTCATCAGCTAGCTGATTGGTGTGTGCGGCAGCTGCGGCAGGATGCTGCCTTTCAAGAATTTTTGAGGCCAGAAACTCTCGATAGCGCAATGTTGGCTCAGCAGATCCAGCAGCGGCTCTACGCCACAGTGTTCTACCCCTATTTGCAGGCAACCGTTAAGCGCGATCCGGCTAGGGCGGTGGGGCTACACCAGATTTGGCAAGGGCTACAGGGGTTGATCCAGCGGTGGGCCGAGTGGCTGGTGCAAAATCGGCGGTTTTGCCCGCCTGAACAGCTGATTCAAAAAACGTTTTTGGGCCAGGAGTTAACGGTGCGCTATACCTTTGCTCTGGCCAACGGTCAGCGGCAAACCGTTACGGGCCGCTACGACAGCCTAATGTACGACTTCCGGGAGCAGCGGCTCTGTGTAGCGGAGTACAAGACCTACTCCGCGCCCGACTCCTCGGCCCAAGTGGTGCAGGTGGCGCTATACGGGCTGCTGCTGCGGGAAACAGTAGGCGTGCCAATCAACTCAGCTGTCTATAGTGTGCTGCCAGACTGGCGAGAGCAGGTTTATTCCTGGGAGCAGCTGGCCGAAACCCTCCACCAGTTAGTGCCCCAAAAGCTCCAGCAGATTCAGACCTGGCTGGCCTGGCGGGTCGGTCAACTAGACCCACCGCCCGCAACGCCTTATCCCCATCTATGTGAGATCTGTCCGCAGCGGGCCAAGTGCCAGAGCTATTTTGGCGATGGGCCTTCCCCCGCTTCCTCAGAGTCCGCCAGGAAGGAGCAGTCTAAACCAACCAAGGCCCAGTCAAAGCAGCTTGATTTGACCGGCGGCAGTGCTCAGGCTTTGCAGGCTGAAGTTACGCAAGCCGTTCCAGTTAGGCAGCCCCAACCGACTGCACCCGTACCGCTTCCGGAAAAGCCACAGCCCGTCTCTCCAAAAGCGCAGAGTCAGGCAAAGGCTGATTCGGCCACAGCGAACTACGACCAAATTTCAGCCCAGCTAGTGCACACTCTAAAATCCTTTGGCGTCGGCGTAGATTCGCAGGGAGTGGCTGTGGGGCCAGCCTTCGTTCGGGTGCGGCTCAGGCCCCATATGGGCGTCAAGGTCAGCTCTATTCTGCGGCTATCGGACGATCTGCGGGTGCAGTTGGGGCTAACCGCACCGCCGATGATCGCGCCTCAGGCTGGATTTGTCAGCGTGGACTTGCCTCGACCCGACCGGCAGACAGCTCATTTTGACCAGTACCTGCAGCAACAGCACCTGCCGATCACAGCACCCGTACAAATCGCCATTGGCGTCAACCTAGACGGGGAGCTGATCGAGGCCGACCTATCTGACCCCAACACCTGCCATTTTTTGGTAGGCGGCACTACCGGCAGCGGCAAGAGCGAGTTTTTGCGATCGCTCTTGCTCTCCCTCGTCGCCCGCCACACCCCTGCCCACCTGCAAATCGCCCTGGTCGATCCCAAGCGCGTTACCTTTCCCGACTTTGAAACCCTGCCCTCGCTGCTAGAACCTGTGGTGAAAGATGGCGAGGGTGCGATCGCACTCATGACCCGCCTAGTCGAAGAGATGGATCGGCGCTATCAACGCTTCGAGCAGGCCCGCTGCGCCGACTTAGCAGGCCACAACGCCAAAGCCCAAGAGCCCCTGCCGCGTATCGTCTGCATATTTGACGAATACGCCGACTTCATGGCCGAAAAAGAAACCCGCACCGCCCTGGAGTACAGCATCAAGCGCCTAGGGGCCATGGCCCGTGCCGCAGGCATTCACCTGATCATCGCTACCCAGCGCCCCGAAGCCAAAGTCGTCACACCCCTGATCCGCTCCAACCTGCCGGGACGAGTTGCCCTCCGCACCGCCAGCGATGCCGACTCTATGATTATTTTGGGCGGCAAGCAGGGCGACGCAGCCAATCTACTAGGCAAGGGCGACCTGCTTTACCTCCAAGGAGCCCAGCTGCTGCGGCTGCAGAGCTTGTTTGCAGGGCAGGTGGCGGTTTAGGGGAGTAGAAGAGGCGTGGGGAGGGGGAGATTGGGGAGATTGGAGAGGTAGGGAGGATGGGGGAGATTGGGGGGAGAGAAAACGTATAGGTTGAGTCTTCCTTCACCTTCCCCACCCCCCCTATCTTCATGTCCCCGCGTCCCCGCGTCCCCGCGTCCCCGCGTCCCCCTTTCCCCCTACCCGTTAAAATGGGAATTTGCTGCTAGCTGAGACAACCATGACTGTCCGCGTTCGCCTTGCCCCCAGTCCTACGGGCAATCTTCACATCGGCACTGCCCGAACTGCTGTCTTCAACTGGCTCTTTGCGCGCCATGAGGGCGGCCAGTTCATCCTGAGAATTGAAGACACCGACGAGGAGCGATCGCGCCCCGAATACACCGAGAACATTCTCACGGGCCTCAAGTGGCTGGGCATGACCTGGGATGAAGGCCCTTTCTTTCAGTCCCAGCGGCTTGACCTGTACCGAGAGGCGATTCAAAAGCTGCTGGACCAGGGGTCGGCTTACCGGGCCTACGACACTCCAGAGGAGCTAGAGGCCATGCGGGAGGCCCAAAAAGCGAAGGGACAGGCCCCGCGCTACGACAACCGCCACCGCAATCTGACCGACGAGCAGCAGGCTGCTTTTGAGGCAGAGGGCCGCACTGCCGTCATCCGCTTTAAAATCGACGACGATCGCACCCTCACCTGGAACGATATGGTGCGCGGCCCCGTTACCTGGAAGGCCAGCGATTTGGGCGGCGACATGGTCGTAGCTCGGGCCTCGGCGGGTGGCCAGATCGGCCAGCCGCTCTACAATTTGGCTGTGGTGGTCGATGACATTGATATGAACATCACCCACGTCATTCGCGGGGAAGACCACATTGCCAACACGGCTAAGCAGATCTTGCTGTACGAAGCCTTTGGAGCGACGTTGCCAGCTTTTGCCCACACGCCGCTGATTTTGAACCAGGCAGGGCAAAAGCTCTCTAAGCGCGACGGAGTCACCTCAATTTTTGAGTTCCAGAAGCTAGGCTTTACCGCTGAGGCGCTGACTAACTATATGACCCTGCTAGGCTGGTCACCGCCGGATGCCGAGGAACTGTTTACCTTACCCCATGCAGCTGAGAAGTTTGGCTTTGACCGGGTGAATAAAGCCGGGGCTAAGTTTGACTGGGACAAGCTGGACTGGATCAACAGCCAGTATCTCCACGCGTTGCCGCCTGAAACGCTGCTAGAAGCTATCTTGCCCTATTGGCAAGAGGCGGGATATGCGTTTGATCTGGAGAGCGATCGCAACTGGCTACTGCCCCTGGCAGCTCTGATTGGTCCTAGCTTGACTCGCCTGCCTGACAGTGTGGCTCAGGCCCACTTCTTCTTCAGCGAGATTTTGCCTTACTCCAGCGATGCCAAGGCTCAGATGCAGCAGCCGGGAGCGGCTGAGGTGGTGCAGGCGGCGGTAGATGCGATCGCATCTGAAACGTCGCTCAGCAGCCCTGCCGATGTGAAGGCGTTAGCTGACCAAGTGGCTAAGGCCCAAGGCGTGAAGAAGGGCCTGGTTATGAAAACCTTACGAGCTGCCCTGATGGGAGATATGCAGGGGCCGGATTTGGCCGAATCTTGGGTGATTCTGCACCAGCGGGGGTTTGATGTGGCACGTCTGAAGGCGGCGCTGGGCTTAGTAGAAGGGTAGAGGGGTGGATCAGCAGGGGGGGAATGGGTTTTCTGCTCCCTTAATCTGCCTAAAAAATGGGGTGTGTCAGGACTTAAACTGGCGCACCCTATATTTTTCATTGATCGACTGAATCTGGTTACGTTACATTAAGTAAAGATTGATCTCATAAAGAGAGCTTGGCAATTTCTCTATCGCCGCTCTGAGGACAACTGCCCAATTCCCGATGCATTATTAACTTAAGGTAAGCATCCTTTTAAAAACTCTGCCCTTTGCTCTCCCTTAAGGAAGCTCTCTGGCATTTCTCTGCGAATCGTTTTTCTGCGACATCGTTCTCGTCTGCTGTTTTAGAGGCCACCTGGTTATGAAATTCTCCTGGAGAGTTATCTTGCTCTGGACCCTGCCGATCCTGGTGATTGGGTTCTTTTTCTGGCAAGGCGCATTCTCATCTGCACCGGCAGACGTGGGCCGCAACACTGCCAACACCCGCATGACCTATGGCCGCTTTCTTGACTATTTAGATGCTGGTCGGGTGACTGCTGTTGACCTCTATGACGGGGGACGAACAGCGATTGTAGAGGCGGTCGATCCGGAACTGGATAACCGGCTGCAGCACTGGCGGGTAGACCTGCCAGGAAATGCTCCTGAGCTGGTCAGCCGCCTACGGGCAATGGACATCAGCCTCGACTCCCATCCCATCCGCAACGATGGGGCGCTTTGGGGAGCCTTGGGCAACCTGCTGTTCCCGCTGCTGCTAATTGGCGGTCTTTTCTTCTTGTTCCGCCGCTCTGGGGGCGCTGCCGGAGGGCCTGGACAGGCCATGAGCTTTGGCAAGTCTCGCGCTCGCTTTATGATGGAAGCCAAGACCGGCATCATGTTTGATGATGTGGCCGGGGTTGACGAAGCCAAAGAAGAGCTAGAAGAAGTCGTCACTTTCCTAAAGAAGCCAGAACGCTTCACCGCGATTGGTGCCCGGATTCCTAAAGGCGTGCTGCTGGTGGGGCCTCCAGGAACAGGTAAGACTCTACTAGCCAAAGCTATTGCCGGAGAGGCTGGTGTACCTTTCTTCAGCATTTCCGGTTCGGAATTTGTAGAGATGTTTGTTGGGGTGGGCGCTTCTCGCGTTCGCGACCTCTTTAAGAAGGCTAAAGAAAATGCGCCCTGTATCATCTTTATCGATGAGATCGATGCTGTCGGGCGACAGCGGGGCGCTGGCATCGGCGGCGGTAATGATGAGCGAGAGCAAACCCTTAACCAGCTCCTAACCGAGATGGACGGATTTGAGGGCAACACCGGCATCATTATCATCGCGGCCACCAACCGGGCTGACGTGCTCGACTCAGCGCTGCTGCGTCCGGGTCGATTTGATCGGCAGATTTCAGTTGATCCGCCTGATGTTAAAGGGCGACTGGAAATCTTGGAGGTTCATGCTCGCAACAAGAAGCTGGCTCCTGAAATTTCTTTAGATGCGATCGCACGTCGCACCCCTGGCTTTACTGGCGCAGACCTCGCTAACCTGCTGAACGAGGCCGCCATTCTCACAGCCCGTCGCCGCAAAGAAGCAATCACAATGGGTGAGGTCGACGATGCCGTCGATCGGGTGATCGCCGGGATGGAGGGCACTCCCCTGGTCGATAGCAAGAGTAAGCGACTGATTGCCTACCACGAAATTGGCCACGCTATTGTCGGCACCCTGATCAAAGCCCACGACCCAGTGCAAAAGGTCACCCTGATTCCTCGGGGACAGGCTCAGGGCCTTACCTGGTTTACCCCCAATGAAGAACAGACCCTAATCTCCCGCTCCCAAATCCTGGCGCGCATTGCCGGGGCATTGGGCGGTCGGGCCGCCGAAGACATCATCTTTGGTGATGCCGAAGTGACGACCGGCGCAGGCAACGACCTGCAGCAGGTCACCGGCATGGCCCGCCAAATGGTTACCCGCTTTGGTATGTCTGACCTAGGGCCGCTGTCTCTAGAAAGCTCCCAGGGAGAAGTCTTCTTGGGCCGTGACTGGCTGCAGCGCTCGGAGTACTCCGAAGAAATTGCCTCCCGAATTGATGGCCAAGTGCGCTCTATTGTGGAGCACGCTTACAACACCTCTAAGCAGATCATCCGCGACAATCGGGCGCTGATCGACCGGCTGGTAGACCTGCTGATTGAAAAGGAAACGATTAACGGCGACGAGTTCCGCCAGATTGTCTCTGAGTACACGGCGGTGCCTGAGAAAGAGCAGTTTGTACCCCAAATCTAAGCCCTGTTAGGCTAACTACCGCAAAGACTCGTCCCTTGGGCGAGTCTTTTTTTAGCTTTAAGGATCTTCTATGGCCCGTCCGACTCTCTACCTGGCAATTACTAATCACGGCTTTGGTCACGCTACCCGTGCTGCTGCCGTTGCCGCTACGGTGCAGCAGTATCTGCCAGAGATGCAGCTTATCCTGGCCACTACAGCCCCGCAGTGGCTGTTTCAGACTTACCTGAAAGGAGACTTTACCCTCCGCCAGCGGGCTTTTGATATCGGGGTAATTCAGTCAGACAGCCTAACGATGGACAAGCCCACTACCTTGGCCAAACTTCAGGAGATCCGGCAGACAGAAGCCGATTTAGTGGCTTCAGAGGCCGCTTTTTTGAAAGAAGCGGGGGTCGATCTAGTGTTAGCCGATATCCCGCCGCTAGCTGTGGCCATTGCCCACGCTGCTGGGGTGCCCTGCTGGATGATGAGCAACTTCGGCTGGGACTTTATTTACCGGCCCTGGGGCGGCGAATTTGAAGCAATTGCTGACTGGATAGCAGCCCAGTTTGGGGCGTGCGATCGCATGTTCCGCTTACCCTTCCACGAACCCATGTCAGCGTTTCCCGCAATCGAAGATGTAGGGCTGACAGGGGGCAACCCTCGCTATGAGGTAGAGGAACTGCGAACTGACCCGTCCGTGCTTGCGCTATCGCAGGGGCAGCTCACGGCTCCGCCCGAAAAAACCGTCCTGCTCACCTTTGGCGGCCTCGGCATTGAAAAAATTCCCTATGCTGGCCTGGCCCATTTTCCCGACTGGCAGTTTTTGACCTTTGACCAGCAGGCCCCCGATCTGCCCAACCTGTTCAAAGTGCCCAACCGTCAGCTTCGGCCCGTCGATGTCATGCCCCTGTGCAGCCGAGTCGTCTCCAAACCCGGCTTTAGCACCTTCTCTGAGGCCTGCCGATTAGACCTGCCCATTATCACCCTCACCCGAGAAGGCTTTGCCGAGGCCCCAGTCCTGGTTAGCGCCATGCAAGACCACGCCTACCACCAGGTTTTAACCCCAGCCGAGTTCTTTGAAGGCGACTGGGCCTTTTTAACGCAACCCCTGTCGCCCCCTCGCAAAGACACGCCAATTGCTAAAAACGGCAACGAGCAGATTGCCGAAGCTGTTGTGGCCTACTTGCGATCGCCTCGGTAAGGGCGCAGGAGCCTGCGCCCGATACAGCTTCAGTCAGTTAATTCTTAACAATCAGTCCTAACAAAAAGAATCCGTATTAAACAGCCATCGGCTGGCGGCTCCAGCGATGCGCGGCCTGGGCAATGCGCTGGCCATAGCTAAGCGCCGTCAAGCGGTCACCCGAGTCCAAAGCTGCCTCAGCTTGACCCATCGTCATTGGGCTCTGGCCCATCATTCCCATGAAAGACCCCAGGCGGTTAACGCCATCGGTTTTGCCGATGTAGTGGCTGGGCAAATCGCCTGCCCCTACCCACACCATGCCGTGCTGCGTTGCGTTGATCGCTAAATAGAGCAGCGTGCTCTGCTTGTCACCACTCAAAGAACCAGAATGGGTAAAGCCACCAGCAATCTTATCCTTCCACTGCTGCGCAAACCAGGCCGAGCTAGCCGCATCTATAAAAGCTTTGAATTGAGCAGCCACGCCTCCCATATAGGTCGGCGAGCCAAACACAATGGCATCGGCCTGAGCCAGCGCAGCCATCACAGTGTCATCCTGCCAGCGGCCATCAACGATTTGCTCACCGGTAATTCGCAGTAGCTGAGCGGTCGCGCCCGGCACCTGATTCACGCCTTCTGCCAAAGCCTGGGCCAGCAAATGAGTATGGCCCGAGCCTGAGAAGTAGACAATTGCAACGGTTGTCATAGGATCTACTGGAGTAAGGACATTCAATCTAGAATAGATACTAAAAGTACCTACTTACTAAAGTAAAGTAGGTACCTCAAAGTAACTAACTAAATTCGCTCCATAAAATCCCAGTAGCTGTCATGCCGCGTCTATCAAAAGATCTCAACCCTTGCCCTGTCGGCACCTTAATGGCCATTTTGTCGGGGCCATGGACTCTCTATCTGCTGTGGGTACTTTCTACCGATGGGGCGCTCCGGTTTGGCGTGCTGAAGCGGCGAGTAGAGGGAATTTCGACTAAAGTGCTCACCGAGCGACTGCGGATGCTGGAGCAGGAGGGCCTGATTTATCGGCAGCATGAACCTACCATTCCGCCCCAAGTCACCTATGGCCTAACAGAGCGGGGGCAGGAGCTAGTCGGCGTGCTAGACCAGCTCAATGACTTGGCCCGGCGCTGGTATGGCGGCTCAAGCCAGCCCTGTGAACCGCCGCAAGCCTCTTAAGCTCCGCCTTTGGGCATGGGAAGATTGGGGGGGCTGGGCGGGTTTTGGTAAGGCAGCGGAATGTACTGCACCGAAGGTCGTCCCATCATCGGTTGGGGGTAGAGATCCATCAGGCTGTAAATGTCTAGGGGTAAGCCGGCTGTGACCGGCAGACCCATCTCTGTGGCCTCTTCCACGGCTACCGGATAGTCGTGGGTTACCTGGCCCGTGGTTAGGCGCTCAATGATTTTGTCGATGTTTTCGGGCTGGATTTTTTGCTCGGGAATGGCGTCTTCGAGGAGCGATCGCACAAACCGCTGCACTTGAGCGATGGCCTTACGGGACAGATCGGCGGTGATGATAGTCTGGTCGTCAATCTTCTCAATCGGTTTCTCCTCTAGCACTCGCAGCACGCTGGCTGCAGCCACATTGCCCAATTGCGGGTCTACAGGGCCAAGTACGGCGTTTTCATCCATGACAATCTCATCGGCCGCCATCGCCAGCATGGTGCCGCCACTCATCGCATAGTGGGGAATAAACACCGTCACCTTCGAAGGGTGGCGCAGCAGAGCGCGGGCAATTTGCTCGGTCGCCAGCACCAGGCCCCCAGGAGTATGCAGAATAATGTCAATCGGCACATTTGGCGGCGTCAGGCGGATAGCCCGCAGGATTTGCTCAGAGTCCTCAATGTTGATAAAACGAGACAGAGGAATGCCTAGCAAGCTGATCGACTCCTGCCGGTGAATCAGCAGAATCACCCGACTGCCGCGCTTTTGCTCCAGCATCCGGATGGCATTGAGGCGGCGAGACTCGACCAGTCGCCGCTGCAGTGCGGGCTGAAGCGATGACAAAACCAAGAAGATAAGGAAGAGATTGCCAAAATTCATAGGGCTTAAGCGCGTAGGAAGATCAGAGCAGAAAAATGGGCATCTGGGCCAGATATACCTGATTTAGCAAGAAATTTGGTCAGGAAAAAGGAATCTCCGACCTTTAGTAAAGCTCACTTTGCTATCTCTAGAAATCTCACTGCGGGAACAGGCCCCCCGATCGAACAGTCATACTTCACACTCTGCAATTATTAAAATCAAATGTTGAAAGCTTTTTTGAGGGTTAGCGCACCGTGATTGAACTGAGTTTGATGGTGCTGCTGGGGCAAGCCAGTTATCCCCTGCCAGCCTCGACTCTGGCCCACACAGACTTGGCTCAAGCAGCCCCTTCAGCCCAAAATGCTCCTGACCCTGGCTCAAGATCGGGGGTAACCAGCCCCAGAGAGCTAACTAGCAATCTATCCTTCGCGGTGATTAGCTCACTGTTTTCGATCGCGCCGACTAGCGCCAACCGCCAAGCCTTGCTCACCCTGCCGAATGCTGGCGAGGAAGCCCCCTTTGATGAGCTGTCCTGGGCTGCAGATGGCCGTTTGGCAGCTGTTTATAACCTCAGAGAAGTCTATGTCTGGACCCCAAACAGCCCAGCTCCGACTCAGGTGTTTAACAGCCAGTGTGCCTATATGCCTAACCTGGATCTGATTTGGCCCAGCCAAGGAACAACGCTGCTGATTCGAGAGCTGTGCGAGGCTCCTGCCTCCACCTCGTCTAGAAGCATGAGCCTGTATGTCTCCGATGCTACCAGCATCAGCGGCACTCGTCGTTTACCAGGGCTGCCTACCAATCTCAGCTCTCGCCCCTATGTGTCTCCCGATGGCAGCCAGGTTGCCTATGTCGAGGCAGACCATATTTATCGGCTGACTATCGATGCAGCTCAGCCTCAGCGCATCACAACCCAGCCTGGTGTGTACGGTGCTGCCGGCAGCCCGCTAGCCTGGTCTCCCGATGGCAGGCAGCTGGCTTTTTTTGAGGGCAACTATCCCAACCAGCGGCTCAATGTGGTTGATAGTGATGGCAGCAACCGTCGCCTGCTCACGCCCGAGCCTGACTTCCAAATCTACCGCAGCCGGATTTACTGGTCTCCCGACGGCAGCCGCATTGCGTTTTACCAGCCAGTAGATCCTCCCTATGACAACCGGGAAGCCGTGCAGCTGGTGACGCTTGCGACCGGAGAGATTAGAACGGTGACCATCCCTGGTTTCTACGATGCTTTGAGCTGGTCTCCTGATGGGCAGAAGATAGCACTGGCTTCAGGCAAAGTTGAAAATCAGGAGCTGTTTGTGCTGGATGTGGCAACGGGTGAGTTTACCCCGCTGACGCCAGAGCCTTTGGCCCAGGTCATGAATACCCTCTGGTCGCCGGGTGGTGACTGGATTGCTTTTAGCGGGGAGCAGGCTGGTCAAGATTTGGCCAATCAGGTTCTCTATGCAGTGCGGCCCGATGGGACAGAGTTGCGATCGCTCACCTCCCCCGATGAATATGTCTATCCCTTTGTCTGGGGGCCTTAGGCCGCGAGCCTTAAATCTCGGCTGGAATTTTGGCCGGATCGGGCACCGCTGCCAGCGCCTGCCGCACTACCTCTGATCCGGCCCCCAGACGGCAGGACTGTTCGGTGATCTGGCGCTTCCAGAGGCGGCTGCCAGGTTGCCCAACAAACAGCAGCAGCAGATGGCGGGTGAGGGTACTGAGCTTAAACCCTCGGGCACACCACTCATCAATGTAGGGCAGCATGGCCTCTGCCACCTGGTGGCGGGTCAGGGGTGGGGTCGTGGCTCCAAAGATAGCCTGATCTGCCGTAGCAAAGCTGTAGGGTTCGTCGTAGGCAGCCCGACCGATCATCACCGCATCTACCTGCTCAAGCTGGGCCTGGGCCTGATCCAGGGTCTTAAAGCCGCCGTTGATTTCAATAAACAGGTGGGGAAACTCTCGCTTAAGGCGATGCACGTCTTCGTAGCGCAGGGGCGGAATATCTCGGTTTTCTCGGGGGCTGAGGCCTTTGAGCCAGGCCTTACGAGCGTGGACCGTGAAGTAGCGGCAGCCTGTAGCGCTGACCACCGTCACAAAGTGAGCCATGTCTTCGTAGCGATCCAGGTCATCAATGCCAATGCGGTGCTTGACGCTAACGGGCAGGTTAGCTGCCGCCATCATTGCCGCGACACAGTCGGCTACCCGCTGCGGCTGGGCCATCAGACAGGCTCCAAAATGGCCGCTCTGCACCCGATCGCTGGGGCAGCCCACATTCAGGTTAATGCCGTCGTAGCCAAAGTCAGCTGCAATCCGGGCGCATTTTGCCAGCGCTGCCGGATCGTCGCCGCCTACCTGCAAGATCAGCGGCTTTTCTTCGGCAGAAAAGCCCAAAAGACGCTCTAGATCGCCGTGGAGAATGGCCTGACTCGTCACCATCTCGGTGTAGAGCAGCGTCTGCCGAGTGATTTGCCGCATAAAGTAGCGGAAATGGCGATCGGTGCGGTCCATCATCGGGGCCACGCTGAGCGGATAGCCTGGAGGAGCCCCAGCAGCAGTGGGGTGGGCAGGCTGCAAGATAGCAACAGTTGACATCGTCAAACGCTTTTTTTACCGAGGGGATAGTCAGAACAACCCTATCCATTATGGCGGTTCAGCTAACCCAATCAGCTTTCGCTCCAGCTAAGCGGTAGGATCGGCTACGGCACACTGCAACTGCACCTCAATGACTGCGCTGATCCAACTTACCGAAACCGTTCTCCACCAAACTCTCGCCCTGCAAATGCCCGCTGGCGGCGTAGCGCTCCAGGGCCGCCTGCAGGTGCCCGGAGACAAGTCTATTTCCCACCGCTCCCTCATGCTGGGATCTATCGCACAGGGAGAAACCCGCATTAAGGGCCTGCTGTTGGGAGAAGACCCGCGCAGCACAGCCAAATGCTTTCGGGCGATGGGGGTGACCCTCTCAGATCTGGAGCAGGAGTGGGTGGCGGTGCAGGGAGTAGGTCTGGGCAATCTGCAGGAACCCTCTGAGGTGCTAGATGCTGGTAATTCAGGCACCACGCTGCGGCTGATGCTGGGCCTGCTGGCGTCGCATCCGGGGCGCTTTTTTACGGTGACTGGGGATGGGTCGTTGAGATCGCGACCCATGGGCCGCGTGATCAAACCCCTAATCGAAATGGGAGCCGACATCTGGGGCCGCCAGGGCAACACGCTAGCGCCGCTGGCGGTGCGGGGGCAGCGGCTCAAGTCCATGCACTACCGCTCTCCCGTAGCCTCAGCTCAGGTCAAGTCCTGCATTTTGCTGGCAGGGCTCATGACGGAGGGGCGAACCACCGTGAGCGAACCGAGCCTATCGCGCGACCACAGTGAGCGAATGCTGCGGGCTTTTGGGGCGGATATCGCAGTGGATCCTGAAACCTGCAGCGTCGCAGTCAGCGGCCCTGCCACCTTGACGGGCCAGACGATTGTGGTGCCCGGAGACATCAGTTCTGCTGCCTTCTGGCTGGTAGCAGCCCTAATCACGCCCGGATCTGAGCTGGTGATTGAGAACGTCGGCATCAACCCGACCCGCACCGGCATTCTCGATGCTCTCTGGCAGATGGAGGCCGACATTACCCTAGAAAACGAGCGGGAAGTCACGGGAGAACCCGTGGCCGACCTGCGGGTGCGCGCCAGCGCCCTCAAAGCAGCCACTTTCAGCGGCGATTTAATTCCTCGCATGATCGACGAGATTCCAGTGCTGGCCGTGGCGGCGCTGTTTGCCCAGGGCACAACGGTGGTGAAGGATGCTGAAGAACTGCGGGTGAAGGAGTGCGATCGCATCACCGTCATGGCTCAGCAGCTCAATCGTCTAGGCGCGCAAGTCACCGAACAGCCCGATGGCCTAGAGATTGAGGGCGGTGCAATGCTTCAGGGAGCCGAAGTAGACAGCTACACCGACCACCGAGTAGGCATGAGCCTAGCCATTGCGGCCCTGCGCACCTCAGGGCAAACCACCATTCAGCGAGCAGAGGCGGCAGCGGTTTCCTATCCCAGCTTTGTTCAAACCCTGGCGAACCTATGCCAACCCGCATAATATGAGAAAACCTTGAATCTGGCGATGACCCAGGGTTGCCCCGTGACTTGAGCCTGTTTCTGAGCCAATCAGGCTGGCTGCGGCAAGCTGCTCTGGTGGGTCTGCCGCAGCTCGGCCACAGCTCCGATTCTGCTTAGAAACTGCCCAGGATCTACTTAGGATCGCAGAGAGCACTAGCGTCAATAGGGTCAATAGCCTCTTGCCGTTACCCCATTGATCTGAGATAGCTAGAGATACCCGAAGGCAGCAGCCTACCTAGAGCCTAGAGCCCTGTCGATTTGTTTAGTTTCGCTCCTGTCGCAGAAAACGCTGCCCTGCCCTAGGCTCCTCAGTTGAGGTGCCTGTTTCCCGATATTGGAAGGCTTTCATGGAGAAAATCCTGGTCATTGGACAGGAGAGCAAATCTCACAAGGCTATTTTGAGACTGCTCGTTAGCGAAGGCTTTGAAGCCATCACTGCCGATAATGTCGAAGCGGGCATTCAAACAGCTCAAAGTGAGCGCCCTGACCTGCTGGTTTCAACCCTAGATATTGATGGCAGTGACAGCCGGGTGCTTCTAGGCGCGCTAAAGCAGCGATCTGAGCTGGCCATTATTCCCTTCATTTTGGTAACCAACCAGGGCGAAAAATTTTATCTCAGAGAGTGCATTGAACTTGGGGCTGATGACTGCCTGGTAGAGCCCATCACCGACCCAGAAATCATCTCGGCGATCAAAACCCGGCTGCAGAAGCAGGCTCAAATTACAGAGCAGTATGTCGCTGTTTTAAGAAACACGGCTGAACGGCTCAACCGGCTAGCGCACTACGACAGCCTCACAGATCTGCCTAACCATCACCTACTGCACCAGCGGTTAGTGCAGGCCATTGAGCGCTTTAGCCAAAATCACCAGCCGGTGGCGCTGCTCTCCCTCAGCCTTGACCGCCTGCGGCAGGTCAACAACACGCTGGGCTACCAGGCTGGGGACGCGCTGCTTCAGGCCACTGCCCGAAGGCTGCGGGCTTCGCTGCCAGAGGGGTCTACCGTCGCCCGGCTCACAGGTAACCAGTTTGCCGTTTTGCTTACCGACTTTACCAGCCGGCAGGCGGTGCTAGCAGTTGCGCAAGACCTCATCAACCGCCTGTCTCAGCCCTTTTCACTGCCCAGTCAGGAAGTTTTTCTCACTACCAGCATTGGCATTGCCCTCTACCCCGAAGACAGCACCGACATCAGCACCCTGCTGCGTCAGGCCGATGCCGCCCTAGAGTGGGCCAAGCAGCAAAAAAGCAACTCCTGCCAGTTTTACCGCATCGATATTCCGGTGGTGCCAGCCGATCAAATTGTGCTCGAAACCTGGCTGCGCTATGCCCTGGAGCGGCACGAGTTTGAAGTGTACTACCAGCCACAGATGGGGCTGGTCGATCATCGAATTTTGGGAGCCGAGGCGCTGATTCGCTGGACTCACCCGGAGCATGGCCCCATTTCTCCAGCCCAGTTTATTCCTCTAGCCGAAGAGACTGGGCTGATCGTGCCCATCGGCGAGTGGATGCTGCAGCAAACCTGCCGCCAGGTGAAGCTCTGGCAGCAGCAGGGATTGCCACCTCTGCAGGTGTCGGTTAACCTGTCGAGCGTGCAGTTTAACCAGCCCCATCTGGGCCAGACCATTGCCACGCTGCTGGATCAGGCCGGGCTATCGTCCTCCGCCCTAGAGCTAGAGATCACCGAAACCGCGCTGATGCAGGATGCGGCCGCTGCGATCGCAATTCTTTCTGACCTCAAAACCCAAGGTTTCAAAATTGCCATTGATGACTTTGGCACCGGCTACTCTTCCCTCAGCTATCTCAAGCAGTTCCCGATTGACACATTGAAGATCGATACCTGCTTTGTACAAGGCGTTACCACCGATCCTAAAAACCGGGCAATCTTAACAGCGGTAATCCAGATGGCCCACGATCTGCAGCTAACCGTTATTGCAGAAGGCGTTGAGCTAGAAGCTGAACTAGCCTTGCTAGAGAGCTACCGCTGCGACATCGCTCAAGGCTACTACATCGGTCGGCCCATGCCTGCCAAGCAGTTTGAAGCCTTTTTAGCCAACTATTTGGCAAAGCCTGGGCAAAATATCGATAAATCTGCCTATGCTCACCGTTTCGGCGTAACTTCTTAGGAAGACCGTCAATTGCCTCTGCCACCCTGGGCACACTCTGAAGAAGCCAGGCGGGTACTGCCGACTTAAGGCTCATATGGGGCAACCGTTTATGTGGCAACCGTTTAGAAACTTTGTCAGCAGCCTACAAACCTATCATTTGCTTAGCCCCGATCTGGCGGTGCGGCAGCAAGTTAATCGGCAGTTGCGATCGCGCCCCTGTCTCAGCTGCCAAGAATGGTTCATCCGATATTGGACGCCGCCAGCAGTGCCCGAGGCGCTGCCTTCAGATCTAGTTGAGTTTACCTTCAACCGCCTAGCCGCTTACTCCGGATTGCGCCTGGGTCAGGTGCAGCCTCAAGATAGGCTGCTAGAAGATTTGCAGTTTCCGCTGGTGTGCTGGTTTGACTGGGGCCTTAACCTCTGTGGCGACTTTGAGCAGCGCTTTGGCATCGACATCACCGACAGCTTCGACGAAACCAGCCTGATCACCGTAGCTGACTTGGTGGAGTATCTGTATCAGGAGTTTTGTCAACATTAGGATTTAGGCTCAAAACTTCGCCGCCGTTTGCTAGGCTAATTCTGGAAATGCTTCGTGTTGAGGTCAACCATGCCCAGAAGCCAGCGCAACGACAACTTCATTGACAAGTCCTTCACGGTCATGGCGGACATGATCCTCAAACTTCTGCCCGCCAAACAGCGTGAGAAAGAAGCCTTTGCCTACTACCGTGACGGCATGTCGGCTCAGGCTGACGGAGAATACGCTGAAGCGATGGAAAACTATCGCGAAGCCCTGACTTTGGAAGACGACCCCTACGATAAGAGCTACATTCTCTACAACATGGGCCTAATCCACGCCAGCAACGGTGAGCACGACAAAGCGATGGAGTACTACCGAGAAGCGCTAGATCTCAATCCTCGTATGTGTCAGGCCCTCAATAACATGGCCGTAATTCACCACTACAAAGGCGAACAGGCCGAAGCCTCTGGCGATGCTGATGCGGCTGAAAATCTATACAACGAAGCCGCCCGTTACTGGATGGAGGCGATCAACATTGCGCCCAATAACTACATTGAGGCCCAAAACTGGATGAAGAACACGGGCCGTCTGAAAGTGGACTCGTTCTATTAATTCCTGCCCCTTTATCTCTCCCTCGTCTCCCCCATGATCGATCTCGAACAGGTTCGTAAAGTTGCGCTGCTAGCCCGCCTAGAGCTGTCTTCCGAGGAGGAGGAGCAGTTTACCGGGCAGCTCAGCACAATTCTCGAGTATTTTGAGCAGCTCAACGAGCTCGACACCGAAAACGTTGAGCCCACTACTCGCGCCATTGAACTGAACAACATCACTCGGTCCGATGAGCTAAAGCCCTTTGAGGGCCGCCAGAGCATCCTAAGCGGTGCGCCAGAGCGAGAGGAAGACTACTTCAAAGTGCCCAAAATTCTGGACTAGCGCCAACCAGCTACACCCCTACCCCAACCGTCCCCAGGCAGAGAGCCCCTTCTGCCCTCCGCCCTCTGCCTTAAAAAAAATTAACCCCCAAAACTCTGTCCCCTGCTCAACCTCCACCGCAGCGGGGAACAGCTTTTTGCCTGAGCAGCGCGAGCACGTTCGGCAGCCTCTCTTCAAATCGCTTGACAGCGTAGCCTTAACGACTACCGAGATCCGCTTGAGGCTGTTAGGCTATGACATAACAGGGGCAGACTTACCCTAGTTCTTCAATCGTACCCTCGTAGACAGCGGGTCCAACGTTTTTTCTAGTTGCCCCAGTTTGCCGACTGTTCATGACACATCTGGCAGAATTTGCAGCTGCTCCACCCCTACTCAGCCAAGTGCCGGTCGCCCTTTATCAGCGGCGGTTAGATGCTTCATGGACAGCCATCTTTTTCAGTGACTTTATTGAAACCATTACGGGCTATACCGCTGCCGATCTAACAGCAGGCGGGCGCTACTCCTGGGCCGAGCTGATTGAGCCGGAGAATCGAGTGACTGCCGCCTTGGCCATCAAATCGGCCATTGCCCAACAGCAGCCTTTTTCAGTGGAGTACCGCATCCAGCATGCCGACGGCAGCTGGTGTTGGGTGTGCGATCGCGGCCAGGCTGTCTATGGCGAGGATGGGCGAGTTGAGCAGCTGAGCGGCGTCTTGTTTGACGTGACGGCGGGCAAACAGTCCTCCTCTCTAGAGCAGAGCGAGCTGACCAACCGGGCTTTGATCAACGCCTTTCCTGACCTGATGCTGCGGATGCAGCGAGACTCTGCAACCTACGAAATTCTTACCTCCGGCAACGTTAACGTCGTTTGTCTCAACCCTGAGCAGCGGCGTGCGTCTCTGTCCAAGGTGCTGCCACCTGACCAGGTAGACAAGCGGCTCCACTTTGTCCGGCAGGCCCTTGATACGGGCACCCTGCAGATTTACGAGCAATCTTTTGTGCGGGAGGGCCGGCATCGGTGGGAGGAAGTTCGGGTTCTTCCCTGGACCGCCGATGAAGTACTGGTGATGGTGCGGGACATTTGCGATCGCAAACAGATCGAAGCCGAACTGCACCGGCTCAACCACACCCTAGAAAGCCGCATCGAAGAACGCACCCGCGCCCTACGCGCCTCAGAGCGCGACCTGAGAACCCTATTTGACAGCATTCACGAAGGCATTTTAATCCACGACACCCAGGGCAAAATCCTTGATGTCAACCGCACCCTGCTGAAAATGTACGGCCTGACCCGCCAGGAAATGCTCAAGGCTTCCCTAAAGGAAGATCTCTTTAGCCCTGACCAACCCGTCGAGATTCTAAGAGATCACTGGCAACAAGCCCTAACCGGAACCGCTCAGCTATTTGACTGGAAAGCCCGGCGGCCCAAAGACGGCACCCTCTTTGACGCCGAAATTTATCTTCAGCGCATCACCCTGCGAGAGCGACAGGTCATTCTAGTCAACATCCGCGATATCAGTGAGCGCAAGCGAGTCGAGGCAGAGCGGCAGCAGGCAGAGCAAGCCATGCGAACCTCGCGGCAGTTCCTGCAGCTGGTGATGGACAACATTCCTCAAGCCATTTTTTGGAAAGACCACGAATCGGTATACCTAGGTTGTAACCAGGTCTTCGCCCAAGCTGCCGGGTTAGCCGACCCCAGCGACATCATTGGCAAGACCGACTATGACTTGCCCTGGACCCAGACAGAAGCAGAGGACTACCGAGCCAACGACCATCGAGTTATGGCTAGTGGCAAGGGAGAGTACCATCTGCTAGAGTCCCAAATTCGAGCCGATGGCAGCCATATCTGGTGCGACACCAACAAAGTTCCCCTCTTTGGTTCAGACAGTCATCTAGTCGGCTTGCTCGGCACCTACGAAGACATCACTGATCGCATTCGCGCCGAAGAAGCGCTGCGCGAGTCAAAACAGCTCCTGCAGCTGGTGATGGACAACATTCCCCAGTCCATCTTTTGGAAAGATCGGAACCTAGTCTACCTGGGCTGCAACCAAAACTTTGCTAGAACCGCAGGGTTGCAGACCCCAGCGGAGATCATTGGCAAAACGGACTACGACCTGCCCTGGACCTCAGAGCAAGCAGAAGAATACCGGTTGGGCGATCGCACCGTGATGGAGACCAACACCCCCATTCTAGGCAAGCTCGAAATTCAGCAGCAGGCCGATGGCAGCCATGTCTGGCTGGAAACCAACAAAGTTCCTCTCTACAATGCCGAAGGTGCAGTGGTCGGAGTGCTCGGCACCCTGGAAGACATTACCGAGCGCAAACAGGCAGTCGATCTGCTCAAAGAACAGGTGCGCCTGTCTTCCCTACAGGCCGAAATCGACTCTATCTTGACCCGGGGAGAACCCCTGCAGGCTATGCTACAAGCCTGCACCGATGCTCTAGTAAAAACCCTAGACATTGCCTTTGCCCGCGTCTGGACCCTCTCTTCCACAGAAACGGTGCTAGAGTTGCAGGCCAGCTCTGGTCTCTACACACATCTAGATGGTTACCATAGCCGCATTCCAGTAGGCCAGTTCAAAGTGGGTCGCATTGCCGAGCAGCGCTGCCCCCAACTCTCCAACTCAATTCAAAGTGACCCTTGGATCAGCGACCCAGCTTGGGCTAAGCAGGAAGGCATGGTAGCCTTTGCAGGCTACCCGCTGATTGTGGAAGATCAGCTCCTCGGCGTCATTGGCATGTTTGCCCGCCAGCCGTTGGCCAGCAGCGTTGAAGATCTACTGGCGCTACTAGCCAATGAAATTGCCCTCGGCATTAAGCGCAAACAGACCGAGGTAGCCCTGTCTGAGTCAGAGAGTCAGCTGCGTCAGCGTACCCAAGCTCTAGAAACTACTCTGCAAGAGCTACAGCGCGCCCAAATGCAGCTGGTCCAGAGCGAGAAAATGTCCAGCTTAGGACAGCTGGTCGCAGGTGTGGCCCACGAAATCAACAATCCGGTCAACTTCATCTACGGCAACCTAAACCATGCCCGCAATTACATCGAGGATCTCATGAAGCTGGTAGAGCTGTACCAGCATTCCTACCCCGATCCGCTGCCCGCGATTGCGGCAGAAGTTGAAGCCATCGACTTGCCCTTTGTGCTTAAAGATCTGCCCAAACTGCTGAACTCCATGAAAGTTGGGGCTGACCGGATTCAGAAAATTGTCATGTCGCTGCGAACCTTCTCTCGTATGGACGAGGCTGAGCAAAAAGCAGTCGATATCCATGCCGGACTAGACAGTACCCTGATGATTCTGCAAAGCCGCTTGAAGGCCAGTGGAGGACGCCCAACCATTGAGGTCATCCAGCGCTATGGTCAGATTCCACCGATTGAGTGCTACGCCGGGCAGCTCAATCAGGTGTTTATGAACATCTTGAGCAACGCCATTGATGCCCTAGAAGAAGCTTGGGAAGATCAGCCCAATCTACAGCCAGAAATCATTCTCGAAACCAGCCTCACTCCGACTGATGTAGTGATTGTGATTGCCGATAATGGTCCTGGCATTGCCCCCGAAACCCAGAGACGCCTGTTTGATCCCTTCTTTACGACCAAGCCCATCGGTAAGGGCACTGGTATGGGCCTGTCAATCAGCTATCAGATTGTTACAGAGCGCCACCAAGGGAGCCTCACCTGCCAATCTGTCCCCGGCCAAGGTACTGCTTTTACAATTGCTATCCCCTACAGCTTGCTGGACTGAGGCACGCCCTGAGACCAAAACAAAATTCTGGCCCCAACGGCCTATTCCGGGGGTGCTACCGGATTGATGATGTTATACAGGCTGGAGTAGTCTGCATCGGCCAGTCCTTGCTCTACAGCTAGCTGCACTAGCTGCCGCACTTGGTCTGCCAAAGAAGTATCTATTCCAGCGAGCTCTGCTGTTTCCACAAACAGGCCCATATCTTTTAGCAAGTGCTTGGCTGGGAAGTTGGGGTCAGCAAACTTGCGGCTGATCATGCGATCGAGCTTTTTGTCGTAGGTAGGGGCATAGAGCGCACTATTGCGGACTACCTGCATAAACGTGGAGACTGGAATGCCATGCCGCTGGATTAAGCTCAGGCTTTGGGCAAAGGCTGCAGTAAGCGTGCCAATTAGCTGGTTCATGGCCAGTTTCAGGGCGGCAGCCGAGCCTACAGGGCCTACGTGCAGCGGCTCAGCGCTGAAGCAGCGTAGCACAGGCAGCCACTGCATGAAGTGCTCTGGAGTAGCTCCCACCATAACAATGAGCTTGCCAGATTTGGCTTCAGGAATGCTGCCTAGTACCGGAGCTTCTAGGTAATCGGCAGACAGCGACTGAAATTCCTGGCTCAGGGCACAGCTGTCTTGGGAGGAAATGGTGCCCATTTGAATAATGGTGCGGCCTTCTAAAACAGGCTTGACTTCGTCGCTCAGCAACACGGACCGAATGGCTGCCGCATCGGTCAGCATCAGCACTAGAGCATCTACTGCCTGCACAACCGTCACAGCCTGGCTAGACGGGGTAACCCCTGCCAGAGCTAGGGGCTTTAGCCTGCCAGCCGTACGGTTGTAGGCCCAGACCTGATGGCCTGCCGTCAGCAGCCGCAGCGCCATGGTTCCGCCCATAAGTCCGGTTCCGATTAGGCCGATTTTCAAAACTTTTTCCCCAGTAAAGCGGCATTTTCCACAGACCGAAGTCCCCTTTTCCACAAGTTAAACCCTGGTTTTCCACAGCCTAATCAGGACGGCTGTACTAGGCAGAAAGGCTCCAGTCTGGGGCTATTGCTGGTTGCCGGTAGAGCCACTGCCAAAGAAAACGCCTTAACCAGTTTTCCACAGCCTGACTATACAGCTTGTGTTGGTGAAAATGGAGGGGGCGAGCCTGAGCCCCTGGCAGCAGCAGTTGGTCAGCCGCATTAGAGGTCCAGTGCTCGATTAGCTCGGCAGTAATCTCAGGGTGAAACTGTATCCCAAAGGCGCTTTTGCCATACCGAAAAGCTTGATTGGGAAAGAGATCTCCCTCTGCCAATAGCGTACACTCAGAGGGCAACTCAAACCCCTCTTTGTGCCACTGATAGACATGCATCGGCTCAGTGAAGAACTCCCGACCTGGGGCAGTCGGGTGGAGGGGGAAATAGCCTATCTCTCGCAGGTCTTCGCTCTGGAGAACCACCTGCGCTCCCAGGGCCCTAGCCAGCATCTGAGCCCCTAAGCAAATCCCTAAATAGGGCTTCTCGGCTTCCAGAACCTGGGCAATCCAGTCCATCTCCTGGCGAATAAACGGAAGGGTGTCATCGTCGTTGGCACTCATCGGGCCTCCAAAAACGATGATGCCTTCGTAGGCATCTAGAGCCGTCGGCAGCGGTTGGCCGATGGCTGGACAGCGAATATCGAGGGCATAGCCCCACTCCTGAAGCACTTGGCCCACCAGCCCTGGGTTGGAGGTCTCTTGGTGAACGACCATCAAAATTTGGCGCATAGCTTTGACTTGGCGCACGATCGATTTCTACCTCACATCGGCGCGAACCGTACCTAATTTACCTATCTACTGTACAGAGGAATCTCAGGAGTGGGCATCACGCATATGGCGGTTGTCCGGCTAGAAACGGGGCGGCTTGCCGTTTACAAGCGGGTGAAGGAGCTGTGCAAGGTCGTTAGCAGGCGCTCGATTTCGGGTGTCAGGGTATCAAAGCGGCTGACGATGATGGCGGTTGCTGTGTCGTAGCCGATGTAGGTCATCAGAGCACTCTCGGGTGCTTCTGGCAGATCTATGAGCCACAGCTGCAGCGCCGTTGCCCCATCGATGGTGATAGCACCATAGTCTGCGAGGGAATAGCCCTGACTCTGAATTTCTTGTAGGGCTGGCGGCACTACCTCACCAGGGGGCTGCTCAATCAAGGTAACTTCAGTGCGTAGGTCTTCGGCCTGCGCAGCGCGCTCAGTCTCTGTTTGGGGGAAGTTGGTGATTACTAGGGGGCCTGCCTCAGCAGACGAGACTTGCCAACCCGGTGGTAGCTGAATCGAAAAGCGATCGCTATCAGTGTAGGTCTCTAGCTCCAGATCGGGGGCTGGGGTCTCGATGTTTGGAGTCGCTGGGGGAGCCGCTGCGGGGGCCGCTGACAAACGCACCTGCGCTAGGGCGGGAGACGAGCCCAAGCCCAGCCCCACACAGAGCAGACCCAACCCCAAACGCCGACAGAACACACTACGCTGATTAGTCATTGCAGTTTCTCAACAGAAATGGGACTATCCTAGCCCGACGCGGGCCGCGCGTTCCGGGTTCCAGCAAACGCGACTGCTACAGCCAGCCCCGCAGCCAGTACACGGTAATCCCGATGTATTCTTTCAGAGCTCGGGTGAACGGAGATAGGTCTTCTGCTTGGGGCACCAGGCTGAGCAGCCGTCCTTGCCAGGTCGTTTGATGTTCTTGGAGAGACTGTTGCGTGACTAGAAAATCAGTCGGGGCAGGTATAGCCTCTATGCCTTGATGGCGAAAGATGAGCAGCGATCGGGGCATGTGCATGGCCGAGGTGACTAGAAGCACACGATTGATTCGCCGCTGCTGCAGGATGGCTTTGACGTTGACGGCATTTTCATAGGTGTTGAGGGAGGTCGGATCTTCTGCGATCGCACCCCTCGGCACCCCCAGCGCCATCGCGAGCTGGGCCATATCGCCCGCCTCTGAGGGGCCGCCCTCCTTCCAATCGATGCGGCCGCCGCTAAGGATTAGCAGTGGGGCTTTGCCCGCCTGGTAAAGTCGCGCTCCGTGCAGTACCCGATCTCCGGCCTCAGCCACATCTACCCAGGGGCGCGGCGCTACCGCAGGCTTAATGCCGCCGCCCAGCACCACAATGGCTTGTGCCCGAGGCAAATCAGCGGTGGGTAGGTGCTGCCACTCTAAGGATTTCACGACCTGGGTAGCCATCCAGGGGTTGCCGCTAACCACCAACAGGCCCAGCGCCAGCGCGATCGCACCGGCAGCCCAGCGGGGTCGTTTCCAGATCAACCCCAGGGCCAGCAACAGCAACAGGCAGGCGAGCCCTAGAGGATAGACAAACAGAGGCAGCAGTTTAGACAGAAACAGAAACATGAAACCTCAGCTCAGGCCACAGAACGACAGAATTGAGAGGAGAACCGGTCGATCCCTCCAGGTTTAACATTCTTGCCTATTCCTGAGATTGCTTGGCCAGCAGCGATCGCAACTCCCGCACTAGGGCTTCCTGCTCCTGCTGTAAGACTTCTAAGCGCTGCACGATCTCTGCCGGGCGATCGGGCTCTGGTGAATGCTCAGAGGGTTTGACGAGAGCCGATTGGGTTGGACGCCGCAGCAAGCGAGACAGGGCTAGAAAGCCCCATAGCCCCACTCGAAACGGCAGCCGAACCAGGCTTAGCCAAAAGTTCTCAGTTAAGCGGGCAACTGCGCTCCACAGCCCGGCCAGCAGCAGCAGGGCAAGGATTGCGATCGCAACCACCCACAGAGAATGATCCAACCCCCAGGCCCATAGCGGATGAGTCTCTAAGAAGTCATGAAAAGGTCTGCTTAGAAAAGGCTGTAGTCCACTTCCCCATCTGTTGGCTAGCGCATCCATTGGTTTAGCAACGCGAGTGGTTTAGCAACGCGAGCAGCGTTACTCGTATTCCCGTTCACCCGCAGCGACCTGTAGCACCATCGGGTGACCTCCATCCTGGTGATACTTATCGGCCCAGGCTTGCAGCATCTGGTCGAGTTCGCTCAGGGCTTCTTCTTTACGGCTTGGGTCCACATCAAAAACCTCAATCGCCCGCAACACGCCTGCTTCCTCCTTAACCCAAGACTGCAAAAGGCTGAAAAAGCGAGCTACATCATCGATCATAGTAAACACCCGCTCCCGCTCCCCCTTAGGCGAATACACGGTGCGGGCCAGCGCAAACAGAGGTGCCCCCAGCAGCGGCGAATCTATCTGAATAACAGTTCCTGAGTACAGCAGCCTAAATTTGATGTGCTCGGTCAGCGCCTCACTAAAAGACATCCGCTGACAAACAGGCAAATCGGCCTGCGACAGCTCATGCAGCATCTCAATTAGGTCAGTAAATTCAGCCAGATCTAGCAGCTTGGCCTCAGGCAAATCAGACGGCAGGCTCTGCTCGATCTCCAGCCGTTCCCTGGGGGTGAGACCGTGCACAGTTACTCGTGGCTGGTCAGGTTGGCACGGAAAGTGCTCCTGCCAGAGGTGCGGCAGCGCAATCAGGTAGTAAGGCTCTTGAGAGTTGAGGGTTTTCAGCGTTTGCCCCTGATCGAGCGCATCCTGCACTTCCTTGATGATGGCTTTAACCCGCTTTGGCTCAACGTGATATAAAAAGCCCGTTTTGCGAATGTTCTTGCCCTGCTCCAGATAGGTGCTGTAGATAGCAAACTTGGCGGCAGTCGTGGCAGCATCTAGAAAGGCACCATAGCGATGCCCCCCCATCTTCATAGCACCCAGAGCTAAATGGATCAAAATTCGATCCGCTGGGCCAATGTCTAAATCCAAAAAAGAATCAGGGTCTGGGTTGGCAGATGCTTTTAATGGTCTAGTCACGCCGAGTTGAGTATCCCCGATCACTGTCTGACGCCATCGCTATAAATCATTCAGCTCTCCCTGGAAGAGAGATTATCTAGGATATGAGAAAACTCCGTAAATTACTCATTGCCAGCAGCAAGATAGGCGTGTTAACCCTAGAAAGCCTCTTGGGAAAAGTCTACCTGACAGTTGGTCTGCCGTTTTACTTGAGTGTTCTATTTAAGTTAAGTATCCCGCTTCTACCGCTGAATACATAAGTCAACAGTTCGTTACTTAATGCGCTAATTGTTGACTCCGTTCCCATTGGCAGATGTAGCTGCGCTTTAAGAGATCCCCCTAAAAAATCTGAGGACAAAGTGACTCAGCATTGCTGAGCATCCCCTGTCCCCAAATCTGTGTCTTCTGCTTTATGTCCCTAAAGCTTTAGGGACATAAAGCAGAAGAATTAAACAGGAGCTTTTGAGAATCAGCCCTTGCAGGAGATGGGTCTACGCTCTTGCAAGGGCTGATAGTTCGGCAGATGCTTTAGACAGCGGCTTTTCTAACCCAATCCGGGCCCAAGCTACTGCCCCCCACCAGCGGGAGCTGTTTCAGCTGGAGCCGGAGTTTGTCCTGCTGGCACTTCTCCTGCTGGGGCCGGAGTTTGTCCTGCTGGCGCTTCTCCCGCCGGAGCTTCCCCTGCCGCCGGTTGGGTAGAAGCTCCGCAGTAAGAGTTAACGGTGCTAATCAGCTGAGACTCAGTTTGCGATAGCTGCTCGATGGAGCTGACGGCTTCCATCGTCTGCTTCTGCGATTCTTCAATGCGGGCGGGCAGCTCTGCTTCTGAAGGCACAGTCACCACCAGATCCATTGCACTGCTAGCCTGCTGTAGGGAACCTTTAAAGCCCTCGACAACGCCAACGTAGTCATCACGAAAGCTCACTAGAGTGTCATCCTTCAGTTGGGCCCCTCTCAGATCGCCTACGAGGCCGTCTAGATCTGTCACCACCCCATCAACTGCTGAGGTGTACTGGCTGGCTGCAGCCTTAATGTCATCCAGGTTTCTGACCTGGGAGGCGTTTTGGCTGAAGCTCTGAATTTCTGTTTCAAATTCGGACATAAAGCCCTGAGTCTGGTTTACCACCTCAGCCAGTCGGTTGCACTGGGACACCCTAGAGGGGCCGCAACCAGCCAGCAGCAGCACTGTCAGGGCTCCCGCTGAAACCCCCAGTGGGCGAGGGCGAAGCGTCAGCATGAATGGTCTCCTTAGCTACTGAGTACTGCCATGACTTTCGCCATCGTACGCCCCCAAACATTACACCTAGGGCGATGGAGAAAGTTTTTATGAATTCCTTCTGGAATCCTTGCTGGCAGGTTTACTCGAAACAGTATGCCTTTTTTGTTAGCTTTCATGCCGCATTACTGGCAAAAACAATCGGGCTTTGGAGTAGGGGGGTCAGCTCTGCTGATAGGATCGAAGCACTGGGCGCGATCGCATCTCGTTCCAGCGTTTGCTGTTGGGGGTTCAAACCACTGCACAAGCAGGCTCCACACACAGCTCAGGGGCGCTAAGCAGCCTCCCTGGTAGAGTTGATTTCGAGTACGTTATGCTGAAAGATCTATTGGTCTCATAAACTATGACAACCCCTGAGGAGTTTTTAGAAATCACCAAGTGGGCCGGAATCGGCACCCTGGCACTGGCCGCCATTACGGTACTGGCCTTTGTTTTGAAGTGGGGGCTGCGCTTTCGGCTGGTGGGGGCTACGGGCTTTGCTGCCGTGCTGACCATTGGGCTTTTGGGATTGAGCTTCGAACCCTTTTCCCGCACTGCCATTCCGGGGGCCGTGCCCTACGCGACAGTTTTTGACTCCGGGGCCGAAAAGATTACCATCACTGTGCCGCCAACGCTTACAGAAACACAGCTGGAGGCGACTCTACGGCAGGCCGCCAGCAACCTGTTTAAGCCTTATCGCCTGGGCTCAGCAACCAGAGTCCCTACGATTCGAGCCCGCACGATTTTGCATGACTCGCCAGGGGTGTCTCAGCTAGTTTATATGGGGCAGGTGCAGCCTATTCCCAATGCCGCCACTGGAGATGATATGACCATCCTCCTAGACCGCAAGGCGCTGGCCCGGCTCTCATCCACCCAACCTTCATCCTCCGACACCTGATTCTTTACGCCTATGACCGTTGATACTTTGCCTGTGCTTGCCGTTGCTCCGGCTCGGGTAATGCGAGGGGCTGGCATTCTGGCCCAGTCGCAGGCTGCGATCGCAGCCCTGGGTCAACGACCTCTGCTCATTGGCGGCAACCACACCCTAAAAGTAGCTGCCCCTTTCCTAGCCCCGGCTTTAGCCGACTTAGCTGTTAAGCAGGCTTCCTACAAAAGCGACTGTAGCGAGTCGGCACTCAAGGCGCTGAAGGCCATCGCCCAAACTCATCAAGCTGATCTGATCATCGGTGTGGGCGGCGGTAAGGCACTAGATGCGGCTAAGCTGCTGGCCTATCAGCTGCGCCTGCCTGTGGTCACTATCCCGGCCTCAGCAGCCACCTGCGCCGCCTGGACGGCCCTCTCGAACGTCTATTCTGACCAGGGGGCCTTTCTCTACGACGTGGCCCTAGAGCGCTGCCCCGATCTGCTGATTCTCGACTACGATCTGGTGCTGACCGCCCCTCAGCGCACCCTAGTTGCCGGCATTGGCGATGCCCTAGCCAAGTGGTACGAAGCCTCCGTCAGCAGCGGTGCTTCCGACAAAGCCCTGATTATTGCGGCAGTGCAGCAGGCCCGCATCCTGCGCGACATTCTTTTTCAAAAAACCGCCGCCGCTCTGCAAGATCCGGGCGGAGCAGACTGGCAGGAGGTGGTCGATGCCACAGTGCTGCTAGCTGGGGTGATAGGTGGCCTGGGTGGGGCCCAATGCCGTACGGTAGCAGCCCATGCCGTCCATAACGGGCTGACTCAGCTGGAGGCTAGCCACGGCGCTCTGCATGGCGAAAAGGTTGCCTACGGCATTCTGGTGCAGCTACGGCTGGAAGAGATCGGGCCGAAAAACTCCCTAGCGGCGACCGCCCGGCAGCAGCTCCTGCAGTTTTATGACTTGGTTGGGCTGCCCAAGTCTCTAGACGACCTGGGTCTGGGTGAGATTTCCTTAGTAGACCTGCGACAAGCTGCCCAGTTTGCCTGCCGTGAAGGATCTGATATTCACCACCTACCATTTACAGTCGCACCTGAATCCCTAATGGGGGCAATGGTTTCGACCCTGGCTCCAGAAATGCGTTCTGTGGCTAGGTCCCTGTCCCATCCTGAAATTCTTGAAGCAACCTCGGAGTTAACCCCATGAGCCTGGATTGGATCCAACCTGCCCAACGGCTGAGCGCTTTGCCCCCCTACGTGTTTGCCCGCCTGGATGAACTCAAGGCACGCGCCCGCGAACAGGGTTTGGATTTGATCGATTTGGGCATGGGCAACCCCGATGGGGCTACCCCAGCCCCTGTGGTAGAAGCCGCTAAGGAGGCTCTAGAAAATGTGGCGAACCACGGCTACCCCCCCTTCGAGGGCACAGCCAGCTTTCGCAAGGCGATCACCTCTTGGTATCACCGTCGCTATGGCGTGGAGCTAGACCCCGATGGCGAGGCCCTGCCGCTGCTGGGATCTAAGGAAGGGCTGACCCACCTGGCAATGGCCTACATCAACCCGGGAGATTTGGTACTGGTGCCAACCCCGGCCTATCCGGCCCATTTTCGGGGACCTGCGATCGCAGGTGGCGAGATCTACCACCTCCACCTCACGCCCGAAAATAACTGGCTAATTGATCTAGAGGCTATTCCTGCAGATATCGCTCGCCGGGCCAAGGCGATGTTCTTCAACTACCCCAGTAACCCCACTGCGGCCACCGCTCCTCGCAAATTCTTTGAAGATGCGGTGGCCTTTGCCCGCGAGTACAACATTTTGCTGGTGCACGACCTGTGCTACGCCGAGTTGGCCTTTGATGGCTACCAGCCCACCAGTCTGCTAGAGATCCCTGGCGGCAAAGAAGTCGGTGTTGAGTTCCACACGCTTTCCAAGACCTACAATATGGCCGGATGGCGGGTCGGCTTTGTGGTTGGCAACCGCCACATTATCCAGGGCCTGCGCACCCTCAAGACCAATCTTGACTACGGCATTTTTGCCGCCCTGCAACAGGCTGCCGAAACAGCCCTAGCCCTCCCCGATGTCTACCTGCACGAAGTCCAGGCCCGCTATCGCACCCGCCGCGATTTTCTGATTCAGGAGCTGGCGACCCTGGGGTGGAACGTGCCCAAGACCAAAGCCACGATGTACCTCTGGGTGCCCTGCCCGCCCGGCCAAGGTTCTACTGACTTTGCCCTCAGCGTGCTGCAGGAAACTGGTGTCGTCGTTACCCCGGGCAACGCTTTTGGCCCTGGCGGTGAAGGCTACGTGCGCATTAGCCTGATTGCCGATTGCGATCGCTTAGGCGAAGCCGTCGAAAGGCTGCGGCAGGCCGGGATTCGCTATGAGCCGATGGCGGCAGCAAGGTAAAGCACACGAGGATAAGAGACGAGCAGCACTGCTCGCCTCCTATCCCCTTGCTTCCCACTGGTATATTGATTGTTACTGCGCTAGGCGTTCCTATGTTCAATCTCGGCTGGACAGAAGTCATCATCATCCTCGGGGTTGCGGTCTTGATCTTTGGCCCCAAGAAAATTCCTGAGCTGGGCAGTGCCCTGGGTAAAACGCTACGGGGTTTTAAGGAAGAGGTGAATAAGCAGGACGATCCGGAGGAGGGCCTAGAGGTCTACGACGAAGACTCAGAAGACGTCTACCGCTAACTTTGCCTGTTCAGTTGGCAATATTCGTTAGCAATATTCAAACTAGCTGAGATTTAAAGGCATTCCGTAAGGGAATGTCTTTTGCCGTTTAACCCCTGCCCATTGTGCAAAGTGCCAAACTCGCTGCCCGTGATGCTGCACCCCTATGGCTACCGATCAGGTTGCGCCTCAGCGTCGTAGCGTTTTTGCAAACGAAATTAAGTTCTCCTGCCGCACCGATAATGCCAGGAACCGTGCTTAAAGGCCTTCAAACTTTGGGGCTGATTCCCGCAAGCTTGGAGGGATAAAGTTTACCCTGGTAGAGGGATGACATCTGCTTGAACCTGGGCTTTCTGCCATATTCCTTGAGCATTTTAGAAATTCATGCGGCAATTCTGGAAATTCACCCTAGCTAGCCTGACCGGCACCTTCTTGTTCGTTGTGCTGTTTAGTGTGTTTACCGCCATTGGAGCGGTCGGGCTGGTAGGGATTTTGGCTGCAAACATGGCCAAGGGCAGCACCCCTCTGGTCGAAAAAGACTCCGTGATGGTTTACGACCTGTCAACCATCATCTCTGACTCTGAAGTGGTGCCCAGCCCGACAGACATTTTGTTTGTGGGACAAAGGCCCGGTCAGTTAACCCTGAGGGAAGCTGTCGTAGCCCTCAGGGCAGCGGCAGAAGATGACCGCATTACCGGCCTTTATCTCAAGGGCGGCAGCGAGCTAGGCATTGGGCTAGCCTCTCAAACGGAGCTAAGAAAGGCGATTGAGGTGTTTCGCGATAGCGGCAAGCCCGTCATTGCCTACGATGTGTCTTGGACAGAGCGGGAGTATCTCATGGCTTCCGCCGCCCAATCGGTTTACATGAATCCTTTTGGCAATCTCGAAATGAACGGTCTGTACGCCGAAATGATGTACCAGGCCGAAGCCCTCAGTAAGCTGGGCGTGGGGGTGCAGGTAACTCGTGTGGGCAAGTACAAGTCGGCGGTAGAACCGCTGCTGCGCAACGACATGAGCCCCGAGGAAAGGGACCAAACTCAACGACTACTGAGGGAGCTGTGGCAATCTATCCTTGAAAGCTCTGCTCAACCTCGCCCCGTAACAGCCCAGGCACTGCAGAACATTGCTAACAACCAGGGATTTCTCTTTGGCGAGGAGGCCAAGACCCAGCAGCTAGTCGATCAAATTGTCTATGAGGATGAGGTGATTGCGGAATTGCGATCGCACACCAACCAAAGCGAAGACGACCTTGACGACGAAGAAGACTTCCGCCAGGTCAGCCTGCAGCACTATGCCGACATGGCTGAAGATACTCTAACCAGCCGCAGCTCCAGCAACCAAATTGCTGTCGTCTATGCCGAGGGGCAAATTGTAGACGGCGATGGTTCGAGCGGGTTTGGTGGTAGCCAAGTCATCGCTGGAAATCAGATGGCTCAGCAGCTGCGCGAGCTGCGCCTAGACGAGGAGGTTAAAGCGGTCGTTTTGCGGGTCAATAGCCCAGGCGGCAGCGCCATTGCCTCCGAAATTATTTTGCGAGAGGTGCGTCTGCTGCAGGAATCGGGCAAGCCTGTAATTGTTTCTATGGGCGATGTCGCCGCCTCTGGTGGCTACTGGATCGCGTCCTTGGCAGACAGAATCGTAGCTGAACCTACCACGATTACCGGATCGATTGGGGTTTTCAGCCTGTTTGTGAACCTAGAAGATCTAGGTGGCAAAGTCGGCGTTAGCTGGGATGGCGTCAAAACTTCTGATCTAGCAGATATTTTCACCAGCACTCGCCCTAAAACGGCTAAAGAGCTGACCATTCTACAAAAGTCCGTAGACCAGATCTACGATGAGTTTCTGGCCCGAGTCGTAGAGGGGCGCGAACTGCCAGCCGCTAAAGTTGCTGAGATTGCCCAAGGCCGAGTCTGGTCAGGCCAAGCAGCCAAAGACCTGGGCTTGGTAGACGAGCTTGGCGGCCTAGAGCGAGCCATTGAGGTTGCAGCGGAGATGTCAGACCTAGGTGAAGACTGGCGGCTACAGGAATATCCCGAAGGGGATGAGTGGAACCGCTTCTTTGCCAGCTTCTTTGAGTCGGCTAGAGCCGAACGACCAGATCCGCTGACGGCTCAGCTAGAGAAGCTAAAGCAGGACGTCAAGATCATTCAGCAGCTAAATGATCCCCGTGGCATCTATGCGCTCCTGCCCTATCAAATCAAGTTCGATTAGTTTGTTTAAGCTGAATCCGGGTCTAGATAGACAGCTCCAGGCGCGCGTTTCTAGGGCACGCGTTTCTAAGGCACACTTTCTAAAGAAACAGCAGCAGCATTAGCACAAAACCTAGGGTGCTAATCATTAAGGACAGTGGGTTGCCTTCCTCTGTTTTGTCGGCCTCAGTGCTGTTGAGGACTCGCTCAAAATCGCAGTTGAGGCAGCGGTAAATCTCGTCTCGGTGGTACACGATAGAGTACTTGCCGCAGTTAGGACATTCGGTGCAGTTTTTGGGAGCAGAACTGGGGACAGATGGTGCAGACATAGTTAAGGGGGGATTAGTAGTAGATGGGACAGGGAAGAAGCCTTGCAAGCCGTTGGCTCCTCTCCATTCACCCTGGCTGTAGTTTCAACTTTGCCCTAGCCAACGGCAGAAGTCGATTGGAGAAACTTCAGAAAAGCTCAGCAATAAGCGTTTTTGCGATTTTTTGCCCCTTAAGCTGAACTTTTCCCACCTTCTTTTCCCTTCCAAAGAAATGTGATACTGTTTTGAAAAGCAAAGACCGATCGGTCTGTTAATGTCCAAGGCCCAAGAAACCCGCCAAAAAATTGTGCGCGAAGCGGCACTGCTGTTTAACCGGCAGGGCTATGCTGGCGCGTCTATGGCTGACATTATGCGGGTGACGGGGCTGCAAAAAGGCGGGATCTACAATCACTTCGGCAGTAAGGAGGAACTGGCCCTAGAAGCGTTTGAGTACATGATTCAGGAAATTACCCGGCACTACATGGCAGCGATTCGCAGCCAGCGCCATGCTGTTGATCGGCTGTTGGCAATGCTTGAGGTCTATCGGCACTACATCGACCAGCCCCCGATTGAGGGCGGCTGCCCCATTCTCAATACCGCCGTCGAGAGCGACGACACCCATCCTGTCATGCGGCAACGGGTACGGCAAGCGCTGGATAGCTGGCAATCGCTGATTCGGCGAGTGCTGGAGCGGGGAATGGAGCGGGGTGAGGTGCGGCCTGGCACTGATGCCGATGAACTGGCCACCCTGTTGATTGCCATGGTTGAAGGCGCGGTGATGATGAGCAAGGTCTACGACGATTCAATTTATTTGGAGCGGGCTATTCGTCATCTGCAGATCCAGCTTCAGGCGGTGAGAGCAGATGCTGTCAGAAGTTAGGGCACAGGCCGAATTTACCCAAACTCAGTAGCTCATTTTTTTTGATGCAAAAAAGACCGATCGGTCTCTTAGGAGGAAATTATGACTCAGTCTAATGCGATCGCACCCACTGATCTCTTTGCCGTTGAGCTGTCGTTTAAGGTGCAATCTTTTGACTTCGATAGCCGGGGATTGGTCAGCGAGTTTGCCTATCTGCGCTGGCTAGAAAGCCTGCGGCAAGAATTTCTGCAGCAGCACTTTCCCCAGCGAGCAGACCAGTACCTGGCGCTGGTGTCAACGCAGATTGAGTATAAGCAGCCGGTGCGATCGCAGCGAGTCTTAACCGGGCGACTATGGCTGTCAAACCTGGGCAAAACTCGCTGGACTTTACAAATTCGACTGGGCGGCTCAGAGGGCACAATTGCCACCGCCACCCAAATCGGCCACCTGCTTGACGCCCAGACGCTCGCGCCCCTAGCGCTACCAGAAGCAGTGGTGCAGCAATACTGGAACTATCAGTATCAGTGGCAGCAGTCATCGTAGAGCGGGATCTAGCACCTGGGCTTTTGCCTTTTGATTGACCCGCCGCGTTACGTGCCACTCCCGTCGCCCCCCTAGGTGGTAAGAGAGGGCCACCACTGCCACCAGGCTCTTAAACCAGAAGTAGATTGGGGAGAGCAGGCCATACAGCAGAAAGTATGCTGGTGGCAGCGGCAACACCTGCTGCCGCGATCTCATTGCCACAAAAAGCTGAAGAAACCCGCTTAGCAGGGTCAGCAGCGTGCTGATCAGGGTAAATCTGAACATGGTCTCCGACATCACTAGCCCAGACATCGAAAGGCTAAGGGCAATGGGAATGATCTGCAGGGCCAGAGGGTGAAATCCTTCGCTGTAGAGCAGCATAACTAGCCAGCAGATCCGCTGAGGCAGGTCAAAATAGCGCGATCGCGCCACCCGCCGCTGATGTGCTAGGGCCACCTCTAACCATCCCTGACTCCAGCGTCGTCGTTGAGACCAGAGTGTCGGCACATCCTCAGGAGCCAGCTCTGTAGTCAAAATCTGCGGATCGTGAACAATGCGATAGCCCTTCAGCAAGGCCCGCAGCGTCGCGTCAATATCCTCAGTCAGCATAGTGGCGCGAAAGCAGACCCGCCGCAGCGCAGACGTGCGCCAGTAGCCGTTAGAGCCACCAAACAAAGCCGTATCTACCAGCAGAGAGCGGCCATAGTGGCTAACGCCATAGAGGCACTCAAACTCCACGGCAATTAGCTGGGTCAGCCAGTTTTCGCCATGGTTGCGGATAATGTTGCGGCCCTGCACTAGGTCATACTGGCCCTGCTGCAGCCACTGCCAAGCCCGGATCAGGCAGTCAGCCCCCGGGTGGTGATCGGCATCGAAAATACAGGTCATCTTGCCAGTAGCGATCTGCAGGGCTGCATTTAAGTTTTGAGCCTTGGACGTGCTGCTCTCTACCCGCAGCAGTTTCAGCGTCGGGTTTGTCTCTGCCAAACGCTGCAAATCGGCCTCAATCGGCAGCGCTGTCGGCGTGTTATAGGCCAAAATCACCTCTAGCCGAGAGGTAGGCCAATCTACCTGAGTCAGGATATGCTGCAGAGTTTCGAGAATAATGCTCTGTTCATTGGGCAGGTAGGCGACCACCACAATAGAAACCGGCGGGGTTGACGCCAAGGGCAATCGGCTCAGGGCCTCTGGCCCGCGAGCAGCAGTTGGATGCAGCTCAGGACGTCTCCTCAGAAAACGCTGTAGAAGGCCTCGCATGGTGGTCTGCCTAGACTGGCCGAGTGCCCATAAAACAGCCCCTGTCTCAGCAGTCAGGATGAAGGCTGCCAGCAGGTAAACCCCGGAGATCGCAAGCTGCAGCGGCAGCAGTGTGCCTCCACGTCTCAACAGCAGAATATACAAAACCGCTGGAAAGCCCAGCAAGATCCCGTTTGTCAATATCAGCATCAACAACAGATCTACCGAGGTCTTTATCGTCTTGCGTGAATTCAATTGCGGCATACGGTTCAATACACTCCACACTCGGCTGCTTAGCCGATTGACTGGTTGTCCATGCGTTGATTAGCTACCGTTAAGAAATGGCTATGCTTCTACGAGAAACATAGCCACGCCTAAAACTGGTTATTCACTCAGGGCCTTTCCCGATCCGCCTGATCCCCACGGGAGGCCAGGTTGACCGAGAGAGGTCTTGGGCAATATTTATTTAGATTATCGAGCCACAGGTGGCAAACCAGCTATTGTCGAATTCTGTCGATTCAGCTGTTTTTGCTGCTCAAATCCAGACAATCTGCTAGTAATCGCCCCAATCGAGCTGAAAATCTTCAATCATCCAGAATGCGTGTTAAAAAGCAATAATAAGTGAACTTTGCTGCCTTATCGCTGGAAAAGAAGCCGTATGTATAAGGTCATCGTTCGAGCATTTGGGGGAGTTGAGCAGTTAGACATCGTCGATCTGCCCGATCCGATCCCGGCAGCCGGGGAGGTCGTCGTGGGGCTAACCAGCATCGGCATGAACAACGCTGAACTCATGGCCCGACGAGGTGAATACCGCCTGATATCGGGCAATCCTCCCTTTACACCTGGATTGGAGGGCGGTGGTGTGATTGTAGCGGTTGGTTCTAGGGTGAGCGATCGCAACCCCGGTCAACGCGTCATCCTCACGCTAGATGCTCCGGCCAGCAAGGGCCAAGGCCAGGGCACCTATCAGTCGCACTACGTCGTGCGGGCCGACCAGACCGTTCCAGCCCCCGCAGGGGTGCCCAATGAACTGCTAGGGACGCTCTGGCTACCCTACCTGACGGCCTGGGGCTGCCTGGTGTGGCAGCAGGCCCTGCAGCCGGGGCAAACAGTTCTCATTCCAGGGGCGAGCAGCAGCGTTGCGATCGCAGCCGCCCAGGTCGTCAAGCACCATGGCGGTATTGCTGTCGGCACCACCACCAGCGCCGACAAGCTGGCAAAGCTGCAGGCCATGCCAGAAGCTCCCTACGACCACCTGATTTTGACCCGCGACACCGACTGGTACCGAGCAGCCAAAAAGCTGACCAGCGGCAAAGGCTTTAACGTGATTTTTGATCCAGTCGCTGCCGGAGACTTCCTTAATACCGAGATTCGCCTCCTAGCCCACGGCGGCACCCTCTGGATCTACGGCCTGCTAGGCAAGCCCGATGTCGTCAACGTCCATCCGCTAATTCGCAAAATGGCGTCTCTGCGAGGCTGGGTGCTCAATCAGCTATCCGGCAGTGGGGTTGAACAAGCAGCGTATGAGCACGTTCTGCAGAGAGTTACCGACGGCACATACCAGATGCCCGTCGCCGCCCAGTTTTCCCTACGAGAGGTGCGTCAGGCCCAGGCCGTGATGGAGCAGGGCAAGCACATTGGAAAGCTGATTTTGGTGCCGTAGTATTCAAGGCTTCTGAGCCTTTCGCTACACCCCTGTCTGCGCCATCTTGATTATTCTGATCGGGCCAGTTATTCTGCGTCGGTTAAATGCTCGCTACAGCTCCATTTAGCTGCAGCAAAACCGATTTAACGCCCGCATCAGGCGACGACCTGAAGTTGTTTGAGTAGAGGCAGTCTCTGCTGGACTAGCACAGTCTCCTTATGCCTAAGCTCCTGCAAATTTTCCTCAGGCGTTTTGAGCGGCTGACCGTCTTTTACCAAAGTTTGTTTTTGGGCCGACAATATCTGCCAGGCAAAGGCTGCCGCCTCCTGTTTGCGAATCAGCCCCAGCAAAATTAGCTGGTCGATTCGGTCTAAGCCAACCCCGCTACCAATTAGGGGCGATGCTAAAAACTGCAGATCGGCGCTGTATTGGCTCTGCTCTAGCACCGCTCGATTAAACCGCTCAGTGCTCTGTCGCCGCTGCGCTAAATCAGCTTCGGGCAAGGTTGGAGCCGCCCAATTCGCGCCCACCAACACCATCAGAGCTTCCAACAGCCTTTCCAGGCTCAGCTGCTTTAGCCCACTGTGCTGAGTCAGCTGCCCTAGCGTGGTGGGTTTCTCGCTCAAAGCGTCAATTAGCGGCCGGTAGATATCGGCCTGCAAGGCAACCTCTCCCAGTGGCGACTGAAACTTGAAGGGAATGTTAGCCGCCAGTTGAGTCAAGACAAACCCCTGCTGCCTCAGCTTCTCTAGCTGCTCTAGCGGGCTGAGCCGTACTGCTCCCCGAATAAACAGATCACGCCTAAACTGTTGGTTGATCAAATAATCTCGCACCAGTTGACGCTGCAGCGGATCTTTGACGCTGGCAAACAGCTCCCGGGCTGACTGAGGAATGTTGAGCGCATCGATATGGTCGAGCAGATTGGCCGAGGCAGCAAACATCAGCTTGGCTGGCGACAGCTCTGCAGCCACCTGGGTAACAAACAGCGGATGCCAGTGGTCATTGAAATATTCGTGGGCCAGGTAATGCCGGTTTTGCTTCTGGAGCTGGTTCAGCCGCTGAGCCGCCAGCGGATTGGCTTTGAAGTAGCCAGTATCTGACTCAGACAACTTCTGCACAAACTGCAGCGCCTGATCGACCCGATCTAAAAGAGGTCCACCGCTGGCCTGCCCTTGCTCGTAAATCAGCCGCTGCAGCGGCATGATTGCTGCCCAGCCGGGATAGCAGTTATAGCTGATATAAACGACACCCGAAGGCTTCAAATGGCGGCGCATAAACTCTACGATGTGCGCCCGGTTTTCCGAGGAGATCCAGCTGTAAATGCCGTGCAGGCAAATGTAATCTAAAGGCGGCAGATCTGCCTCAATGTACTGCTCAAAGCTATTTTCGCTAAAGGTAACGTTATCGAGCGCCACCTCAGATTGAAAGCGGCGGGCAGTCGCAATATGGCTGGGGTTAAAATCAGTCGCAAAAAACCGACTCTGAGGGTTAGCCGCTGCTACCAGGTTGGCTGTAAAACCTTGGCCGCAGCCCAGCTCAGCCCAGGTAAAGCCGTGATCGGGCGGTCGGCTCAACCCAGCACAAAGCAGAGCAAACTGCAGGTGAGCGGGGGCCAGTTCCCGGTAAAAGCCGTGGGTATATTCAATTTCAGTGACGTAGCCGTCACTCCAGGAAACCATGACTAGTGCAGGCCCGGTTCAATCTGATTGAGCGGAATGAACCGCTCAATCGGCAGCAGAATAGGCTTGCCACCGAAAATCAGTTTGCCGCGATGAGTCTTGCGACTAATCGCCACCCCAATCGGGCGCTGCATCTCCTCCGGGTGAACTTCATAGTAGGTTCGATAGATCTGGCGAGCTGCCTTGAGCAGGGTAGGATCCAGTACGGGCGGCAGACCGTTGGGCTCTTTCAACAGGGCGGGCGTAGGACTCTGAGAAGTGGGTTGCTGTAGACCGTACACGGCTAATGGTGACTCATCTAGACAAGACTGTAATCGATCTACCAGGAGGCAGCAAATCCTTAATATTCCTTAAGAGAGCGCTTTCAGCAGCACTTCACCCATGCCCTTGCAGCCCACGGCAGTCATGCCCTCGGCCATGATGTCACCCGTTCGGTAGCCTTGATCGAGCACGGTCAAAACGGCTTGCTCCAGGCGGTCGGCGGCGGCGGGCTGATCCAGGTCGTAGCGTAGCATCATAGCGGCACTCAGCACCTGCGCTAGGGGGTTGGCCTTGTCTTGACCGGCAATATCAGGGGCCGATCCGTGAACGGGCTCATACACTCCCGGCCCGTCTGCCCCTAGACTAGCAGACGGCAGCATTCCAATACTGCCAGTGAGCATGGCCGCTTCATCAGACAGGATATCGCCGAAGAGGTTGCCAGTGACAATGGTATCGAACTGTTTGGGCCAGCGCACTAACTGCATGGCCGCGTTATCTACATACATATGAGAGAGCTCAATGTTGGGATAGTCAGCGGATAGGGCCGTGATGCGATCGCGCCACAGCTGCGACACCTCTAGCACGTTTGATTTATCTACTGAGCAGAGCTGGCCGCGACGCTTCTGAGCTGTTTCAAAGGCGATTTTGCCGATTCTATCAATCTCTGCTGGGGTGTAGACCATGGTGTTGACCCCCCGCTGCTCTCCGGCTTCTGTCTCAAAAATGCCTCGGGGTTGACCAAAGTAAATGCCGCCCGTCAGCTCCCGGACCACCATAATATCTACCCCCTCCACCACCTCTCGCTTGAGGGAAGACGCATCGACTAGCTGCGGCAACACCTTAGCTGGTCGCAGGTTAGCAAACAGGCCTAGGCCCGCCCGCAGACCCAGCAGCCCAGTCTCGGGGCGTTGCGATCGCGGCAGCGTGTCCCACTTATAGCCACCAATTGCCGCCAGCAGCACCGAGTCACTGCCCCGGCAAGTCTGCAGAGTCTCCTCAGGTAGGGGAGAGCCTGTCGCATCAATGGCGGCCCCGCCAATCAGCGCTTCTTGAAACTCAAAACTCAGATTCTCCTGGCGGCCCAATTCCTTGAGCACGTCAACAGTTACTGACATAATTTCTGGGCCAATCCCGTCGCCGGGCAAGAGCGTGATGCGGTAGGTCTGTGTCATGGGAAATGCAGGGTTGCGGCACAATGAGGAGAGAATTTGGCAGAAAGGGACCTGGTGCAGGCCCAATGTTCCTTAACGGCTCATTATCATACCCCAGCACCCTGCTGCATTGACGCTGCCATGACCCAGTACCTCTATCTTCACGGCTTTGCCTCCAGCCCTCAGTCAATGAAGGCTCAGCTGCTGCTGCGGCACTTTCAAACTCTGGGATTACCGCTAGCAGTGCCCGATCTTAACCAGGGAGACTTTGCCCACCTCACTCTGAGCCGCCAGATTCAGCAGGTGAAAGATCTGATTTTGCCCGCTCAGCCCACTGTTTTAATTGGCTCCAGCTTTGGCGGCCTCACCGCTGCTTGGCTAGCCGAGCAGCCTGAATTGCAGGGCCAGATAGAGCGCCTGGTGCTGATGGCCCCAGCCTTCCGCTTTCTAGAGCAATGGCTGCCCCGGCTAGGAGAAGACCAGCGCCAGCGCTGGCAGAGCGAGGGCACACTGCCGGTTTACCACTACAGCCAACAGTGCCAGCTTCCCCTACACTACCGCTTTATTACAGATGCTCAAACCTACGACGAACAACAGCTTCACCAGCCCATCCCAACCCTAATCCTGCATGGGCAGCAGGACGAAGTCATCAGCATTCAGGCCAGCCGCGACTACGCTGCCCAGCGCCCCTGGGTCAAACTCATTGAGCTAGAAAGCGACCACGCCCTAGGCAACGTGCAAACCGAAATCTGGCAAGCCATTCGGCAGTTCCTAGAACTTTAATTTAGGCACAGAAATGTAGATGCAGAAATCTGGGCGCAAGGGCTTAGGCCCCACCAGACGGGCCTTTTACCCTCTGCCTTCTACCCTTTACCCTCTTATAATGATCCCGTCACCCTCACTCAACCTCCATGAGCCTGCCTTTCCTGCGTCCTGACCTGGCTGAATTTGCTGCCTACACGCCCCACCCCGGCAGCGCTGATGATCTCCTGCCAGCCCAGGTCGATCATCTCGATACCAATGAATGTCCCTACGATCTGCCAGAAGCACTGAAGGAAAAGTTGGCATGGCTGGCTCACCATGAGATTTTGACAAACCGGTATCCAGGCGGAGATCATCTGGCGCTGAGGGCTGCGATCGCAACCTACGTCAACGAGTCAGCCCAACTGCCCAATGCGCCTTTCACAGGCGACTACATCTCTGTTGGCAGTGGCTCCGACGAACTAATTCGCTCGCTGCTAATTGCCACCTGTGCTGCGGGTCAAGGCTCTATTCTCGTCGCCAACCCAACCTTCTCGATGTACGTCATTCTGGCCCGCACCCTGGGCATTCCCGTGATTGAAGTGGATCGGGACGCAGACAGCTTTGAGGTAGATCTGAGCGCAGCCCAGCAGGCCGTGGAGCAAAAGTCGATGCCGCCAGTACGGGTCGTCTTTATGGTTCACCCCAACTCACCAACTGCCAATGCCCTCACCGCTGCAGAGTTGCGCTGGCTCCAGCAGTTGCCCCAAGACATTTTGGTGGTGGTAGACGAAGCCTATTTTGAGTTCTGCCAGCAGACCACCGTGGCTGAAATTTTGCAGCGCCCCAATTGGGTCGTCATGCACACCTTCTCCAAAGCCTTTCGGCTGGCAGCTCACCGAGTCGGCTATGCCGTAGCCAACCCCAGTCTGATTGCGGCCTTAGAAAAAGTTCGCCTGCCCTACAATCTGCCCAGCCTTTCCCAGTCAGCAGCCCAGCTAGTGCTGGAACACCGCCACGATCTGTTGAAGGCCATTCCACTGATTCTTCAGCAGCGTCAGACTCTGGAGGCTGCGCTACAGGCACAAACACCTCTGCGCCTGTGGCCCAGTGCCGCCAACTTTATCTACGCCCGCCCTCCAGTAACAGCAGAACCCCTAGCAGCAGAACTCAACCGCATCTTTCGCTACCTAAAAACCCAGGGAACCCTGGTGCGGCAGACGGGAGACGGCTTTCGCATCACTGTAGGCACTCCTGAGGAGAACCAGCGCACGGTTAGCCGAATACAGGCTGCTTTTGAGGCTTGAGGTTGGCTTCAGTTTAAAGAGTAAAGTTAGACCAGCCGCCGGGCCCTGCGAATCGTCGGCGGCAACACTCCCACCAGCAGGGCAAAGGCTTCGTCTGGTACCTGATCGACCAGGCTTTGGTCGAAATAGCTTTTGAACTGCTCCAAAATCATCTGGGCGCGCTCTAACGGCACCGCTTTATCTGTGAAATTTTGGGTGAGGCGCACCCACTGCAGCCGGATCCGCAGTGCCTTTTGCTGATCTTCTATCGATTCTGGCGGCAGCAGTGACAGGTTCCCTAAGGGGATCACCGCCAGGCAATCCTCATCAAACTCTCCCCCAATAGCAGCGCCAGGCCCGGCAAATTCAGTATAAAAACGCTTATGAATGATCAAGCCATTTTTCCGGCGGCTGTTGACAATCCAGAGCTGGCCGCTACGGACTTTGGCGAGAATATCATCAGTTTCAGAAGACTTTGGATTAATTTCAGTAATAGCTCGTTTTTGATGGGTTAGGGGCATAGATTCTGGCGACCCTGTAGCGCCAGGATAGCCGTAGGGAACAACAGGTGTAGTCTCTAGCAGATGCCCATTCGAGTGCCAATAATAATCGGGTGACATCCCTTGCCAGGTGAATTGTACCGAGGGTGTGGCTGAAATATTGGTTTACAACATATTTTAGGCTATGTAACCCAGAGACTATCGGTGTCTAGATGAGGACTCGCTAAAGTCCTGATAAAAAATTTTGTAAAGAGTTTAAGGGTTGTGTGAACTGAGGCATGCCCAGCGTTTACTTTCTGGAATCAGGGGCCGACTTTCTCCTTGAGCCTGCTCGCTTTGCCTGCAGCTATTGCCCGTTTACGACCAAGGGCTTGTGCATCAATAACCGCCGGGGGTAGGGGCGCAGCCAGGGCAGACCAGAGGACTTTGACTGCACCAGGTGAAACCCTGCTTTGCGATATAGCTGACGTGCTTGGAGATTGTCCTCCATCACATGCAGGTACAAGTCATCAAATCCCCACTCCAAGGCAATGCTTTCACAGGTTTTAAGCAGCAGTTGGGCGACCCCCTGCCGTCGAAACTCAGAATGTACAGCTAGATTGGAGATATATAGATGCTGGGGCTTGATCGGCTGCCAGGGCAGCGCATAGCGCTGGGAGAGTTCAATGGTGCCAGTGACGCAGTCGCAGTAGGTGTGCGTCGCCATCTGCACCGGCAGGATCTGCCGAATAACTGCCAGACAAGCGTAGTGGGGATTTTGCGATCGCAACCGCTGCCTGAGATCTTCAGAAATGCCTAGCTTCAGTAAGGGGTAGAGCCACCCCATCCAGCCTGTGCGGACATAGAAACTGCTGGTCAAGATTTCTGTTAACTGAGGCAAATCTTCCAGGCGCGCCGAACGCACTCGCATTTGCAGCGAGGATTCAGGCAGAGATGAAGATTCCGCATTAGATGAAGTCATAGGGTCACCCGAGAGCCAACACACCCAGTGCAGCCCAGCTTTTGAAAACTATACCCTTACTTCACCTCAACTGGCCCGCGCAGGACTTGGGGTTAGTTTGAGGCACAGACTGCAACAGCCTAAATTTTGAGCCATCAGCGAAAATTACGCAAAAATTAAGCAAACTATTGGGTTCAGCAGGCTCCCCTGAAAACGCCGCAGAACTCCTATTATTAGGGTGCATCGGCACTTCGAAGAGGCAACAAACTCGGTTAAAGTTTAAAGTTTTCTAGGTTGTAAGGTCAAAATCCTCTGGTTAAGCAAACCGGGATCAACCATACTAAATGAGGGTGCATGGACTGAGCGCAAACTTACTGGATCCGGCCATCTTCTAGAAGCAAGCCTAAACGTCAGACCGCGCTGGAGAGAACGGCATTGTGCCACCTGAGTTTCAGGCGTCGCTTCGGGCTGTGATTTTGGGCATCCTGAGGTGGGCAGGAGTTGTTCCCTACCTTTCCCAAGACTTGGCATCCTGTGTCTCTAGTCGTTAGAGCGCAGATGCCTGCCGTTTGACCGCACCAGGTGCATGAGTACACCGCAATCTCGCCAAACTCCAAAAGGCCCTAAACCCAAGCTCCTGGTTGTCGATGATGAACCCGACAATCTGGACTTGCTCTATCGCACTTTTTACCGAGAATTTCAGGTTCTGCGGGCTGACGATGGGCTAGCCGCGCTCCATATTCTGGCAACTCATCCTGATGTGGCGGTGATCATTTCTGACCAGCGGATGCCGGGCATGAGCGGCACTGAGTTTCTGCGTCGCACCGCTGCTGACTATCCCGACATCATGCGGATCATCCTCACGGGCTATACCGATGTTGAGGATCTCGTTGGGGCTATTAACGAGGGCAAAGTCTTCAAGTACGTCACCAAGCCCTGGGACGACGTAGAGCTGAAGGAAATCGTGCGGCAGGCCCTAGAGGCCCATCGCCTGCTAAAGGCCCGTACGGCAGAACTCAACCGAGCCCTGCGGCAAGAAACGCTGCTCAATGCCATCACCCACACTATCCGCAGTGCCCAGACCCTACATGAGATGCTGCAAACCATTGCAGACACCGTTGGGCGCACGATGGACGTCAGCTATTGCGTGCTGCGGCCCTTTTACGAGTCTAGCCTGCCTCAAAGTGCCTATTTCACCTACTGCAGCCCATCTCATTTGTCTGACGATGAGATCACCTGCAGGCAGGCCGATTTAGAACAAACGCTTTGGAAAACCCAGGAAATTCTCCTGCTAGACCAGCCCCGTGACAGCTCACCAGCGGTAGCAGAAAACCCCGACCGTCAGGTGGCCTTTGAGCGGCTTGGCATCCAGTCTAGCCTGCTGATTCCGCTGCGGTACAAGCAGGATTTGATGGCCGTTTTGGCGCTGCACCAATGCCAGGCTGACCGAGTTTGGGAGCCCAGTGAGGTGCAGCTGCTGGTAACACTGGCAGATCAGGCAGCCCTAGCAGTGGCCCAGGTGCAGACCTACGAACGAATTCAGGCGTTGGCCCAGCGTGAGGCGCTGATCAACACGATCACCACAGCCATTCGCTCTAGTCTCAATCCCCAAAAGACCTTTGCTGCCATTACCTATACCCTGGGGCAGGCGCTTCAGGTAGATGGCTGCGCCCTGTCACTCTGGACAGAGGCAGAGGAGTTTGTGCAGTGTGTGGGCCTTTATAACGTTGAGGACAGTGAGGCGGCAAAAGCCCTGGCAGACCCTACGGCCCCCGGTATTCCCCAGTCTCAGGTGCCGATTTCTGGCAATCCGGTCTTGCAACAGCTGCTAGCCACCCAAAAGCCGGTTGTGATCCACGACCTCGACCAGCAGCCAGAGCTGGTGCACCACGACCTGCCCCTCCGAGCCCCGGCCAAGGCGCTGCTGGTGGTACCGCTGATTGTCGATCGTCAGATTATCGGCAGCATTTCTCTGCGCCAGTTTTATCAGCCCCGCTCGTGGCATCCAGATGAGGTGGAGCTGGCTCAGGTGGTGGCAGCTCAGGCTGCGATCGCAGTGCAGCAGGCCCGGCTCTACCAAACCACTCGGCAGCAGGCCGAGCAGCTGCTGGCTCTAGACCGGCAGAAGACCGAGTTCTTCCAGAATGTCTCCCACGAGTTTCGCACCCCGCTGACCCTTATGATTGGGCCGCTAGAGGGGGTGGTGGCCCAAGGCGAGGGGTTGGGCTATGACCAGGCCACCATCGCCCTGCGCAACTCTCGTCGGTTGCTGCGGCTGGTCAATCAGCTGCTCGACATTCAGCGGCTCGATGCGGGCCGTATGCAGCCCACTTTCCGCCCCTGTGATCCGGCTGCCTTTATCCACGAGATCATTGAGGCGTTTAGGCCCTATTGCGATCGCAAGTTTCTTCATTTAGTAGCCGATCTGCGGCCTTCTCCACCCCTTTATTTAGATATGGAGAAGTTCGACAAGGTTCTCTACAACCTGCTCTCCAACGCCATCAAATTCACTCCGGCAGAAGGCACGATTACGGTGCGGCTGATTCCGGCAGCAGACACTTGCCAAATTGAGGTCGAAGATACTGGTATCGGCATTCGGGCTGATCAGCTACCCTACCTGTTTGAGCGGTTTCGTCAGGCAGATGGCTCAAGCAATCGCAGCCACGAAGGTAGCGGTCTGGGTTTGGCCTTGGTGCAGGCTTTAGTCAAGCTCCACAGCGGCGATATTGCCGTTAGCTCCCACTACGGCCAGGGAACCAAGTTCACTATCACCCTGCCGCTGGGCAAACGCCACCTCTCTCCGAGCCAGATTATTGAGCAGTCGGTCAACCTAGAGCGGCAGCGGGCAGCGGTAGAGCTAGCCGACGTAGAGCTGCCCTTTATCGAGGCCGAGAAAGCCGCCGAGCCGCCGCTGCTCTACGAACATGGCCTGCCAGAGACCCTGCCCCAGATTCTAGTGGTCGATGACAACCCTGATCTGCGAACCTATGTCTCGCATGTGCTGCAGCATGTGGGGTATCAGATCCGCACAGCTCACAATGGGGCAGTGGCCTACGAGATGGCCTGCACCTTCCGCCCAGACCTGATTTTGACCGACTGGATGATGCCAGAGTTGACTGGGCTGGAGCTGATTCAGAGAATCCGATCCAACCCTGACCTGAGCAGCACCCCCATTGTTTTGCTCACCGCTAAGGTAGACGACGAAACCCGCATTGAGGGGGTGGAGCAGGGAGCCGACGCCTATCTAGGCAAGCCCTTTAACGACCGCGAGCTGTTGGCCGAGGTGCGCAACCTGCTGGCGCTCAAAGCTAATGAGCGACGAGTCGCCGAACTCAACCAGTACTTAACTGAGTCGGTGCTGCGGCGATTTTTGCCCAAGTCGCTGGTACAAAAAGCAGCCCTGGGGCAGCTACAGCTAGATCTCAAGCCTGAACCCAGGCTGATCACGATTTTGTTCTCAGATATGGTCGGGTTTACTCAGCTCTCCAACAGCTTGGGACCCCAGCGCATTGCTGAACTCCTCAATGAGTACCTGGATGCGATGACCCAGGCCATTTTTGAGTACGGCGGCACTGTCGATAAATTTATGGGAGACGGGGTGCTAGCGCTGTTTGGGGCACCCGAAGACTTGAGCCCGGCTGAGCAGGCGCGCCGTGCGATCGCAGCGGCCCGTCGGATGCATCAGCATCTTCGTCATCTCAACCAGCGTTGGCAGATTCAGGGCATTCCGCCGATCCAGTTTCGCTGCGGCATTCACCAGGGCAACGCTGTAGTGGGTATGTTTGGCAGCGCCGAGCGTACTGACTTTACCGCCATTGGCCCCAGCGTCAACATGGCCGCTCGCCTGCAAGAGGCCGCCATGCCCAACCATATTTTGGTCTCCGAAGACGTGGGCAAATATCTTAACTCCGATGCTATTGTGGGGGCTCAACCTCTCCTGCTCAAAGGCATTGACGATCCTGTTATGACCCTATCTGTCCGGGTGGAGTTTGACGATATTCTCACCTCTTCTACCCCCTAGCCCACCTACTCATGGGCAACTTCACAAGCCCCACAAGCCTCAGCCAACATCGCGATCCTCGCCTGCTCTGGCCGCTGCTGGGTACCGCCTCAGTGATCGTTCACGGGCTGGTGCTGGCCTGGCTTGGCGCGGTGCGACTCAATGTGCGACCTCTGCAAAACAGTTCTCCCATCCCCATCCAAATCCTCAGCGAAGAAGCCACGGCTGCAGATCCAAACTCTGTCCCCCTAGATCCATCTGACATCCCTAACCCAACCCCAGATGAGTCTTTGACCGCTGCCCCCCAGATAGCCCCTGCCTGGGAGCAGCCGCCCGCAGCAGAAGACTTCCTGCCAACCGCTCCCGACGAAACCGCTCAACAAATTCCCCAACCCGCTCCCGCCCCAGCCTCCTCCTCTTCCCCATCTCCCCCACCCGCTCCTACTCCTCCCACCTCCCCAAATCCCCCTGCCCCCGCTCCCCCACCCACTTCCGCACCACCTAGCAATGGCTCAGGCCAGCTTATCCCCCTCGACCTCCAGGTCGATCCTGGCGGCAGGGATTTGCCTGATACATTGCCCCAGTTTCAGTCCAGCAGCGCCATTTGGGTTCAGCCGTTGTTAGCAGGCTGCGGTCAAAGCAGCCTAACTGCCGTCAGCGCAACGGTGCGGCTACGGATCACTGTCGAGACTGATGGCCGTATTTCTCAGACGGCAGTGGTGCAGAGCAGCGGCGATACGGCTCTAGACGCACTGGCGGCCTGCTTGGTGGAGCAGGGCCTACAGCTGGTGCCCGCCACCACTGCAGGCGTAGAGCGCCCCACTGATGCGGTCATTCTTGAAGCTCAGCTACAGCTTTAAGAAATTTTGGAGGGCAGCAGCCATTGGGCGGTAGAGTGTGCTAATTTTATATACGCCTGTGAAAAGCACGGGTCTAGCGGGTGTAGTTTAGTGGTAAAACCTTAGCCTTCCAAGCTAATGATGAGGGTTCGATTCCCTCCACCCGCTTTCAATCTTGATCACAGCCTATTCTAAAGACCGTCAGCACCTCTGGCTGTCTTCGCCTATAACGCAGAGAGACACAGTGAATCGCGTCCCTACGTTTTTGCATGAGGCCGAAAATTTAGAAGGTTTTTATGGGCAGAGGGGTGCGATCGCACCTCCCCCGCCTAATCTGCCAAATCCAAAATGAACCCTAAACCTGCGGTGGTGGGTCGCCAATCTCCTCACTCTGCCCCCGCACTGGAGGCAGCTTGTCCACCAGACCCATTTCAAAGGCTGAATCGGGCAAGTCCCCAGCTAAGTACTTACCAGGTTCAAACAAACGACCCGGTGTAAAGCACATTTGGCGCAGCTCTACCGTCTCAGAGCTGAGAAACATTTCTCGGGAAAGCCGTCTTTCTAAAGGCATGGTCTATTCTCCTACTCGTCAATTTGCCAAAGTTCGCGTGTGTAGTCTTCGTCCAAAATCTTCTTCGGCCGTATCACCAAAATGACTCGCCCCATGAGGGACGCGCTAGGCTTCTCCTCAAACCAGTCGATCACAATCTGGTCAGCCTGCTCTGCAACAAAATAGCTGTCCGGCTTCCACTCTCGCTGCGCCCGATCAACAATCAGCAGCACAGATTCCGCAGAGGCATCTGTTGACACATTCGGCAGCTGATCTAGCTTTGCAATCAGCGCAATTGGATCTTCCGCCTGCAAAATTACCTGCCAACCTGGAATCGGCACCCAAGCCCCCGTTCCAGAAAATTTCATCATGCCAAACGGTTCCTCTGGAATGGCTAGAGGAACGGCTTTGATGTCGTCTACGGTCAGGGGCAGCTCCCCCACGACAGGGAGAATGCGCGGCAACTCTGTCTCACTCTCTAATCGGTAAATCGGCAGTTTTGGGGCTGGGCGAGATTTGACCACCGAAAAGTCCATCAGCAGCTTCTCTATTTGCTGACGGGCGCTGGAGCTGTAGACGTAGCGCAGCCCCTGGGCAATGAGGCGCGATCGCGCCTGCAAATCACTCTTTTGGCGGGCCAAATTCCAGAAATGAAAGGCCACTGCATCGCCAGGATGGTCAGAAAACCCCTCAGGGTTTTCCTTACGATAGGAATATTCTTTGATGGGTTTAACGATGTCGCGCACCTCATCTGAGTCGAGCCCATGCTTGAGCACAAACTCAGCGGTTCTAGCCCGATCGGTCTGAGAGAGAATCCGCAGTTCATACAGACTGTCGCTGCCCTGGTGCTGAAAGTGAGCCTTAACCGACTCTTCCACGCCTACTGCCAGCATTGACTGAAACACCTGCATAGCCACGATGATCTGGTTTTGCTGGATCGGCTCAAACCCAGTCTCTTCAAAAATCTTCTGCGGATTAAAGCCTGATTTTTGCAGCGTCTGGCAGGCCTGCCCCCACTCCACCCAGTCGCCCTCTTTGCGCCGCAGCCGAGTCAGCAGCGCCTGAGTATCGACCGCATCACCGGCATCAGAAGCATTGGGAGGGACCATCGTCATCGCTATGCAACCTGTCAATCACCTTACTTCCCTGACTCTAACGTGATTTGAGCGGCATCAGCCCCTCTCGTAAGAGAAAGTTGTAAGAACCCTTGACGAAGAGGCCCCACCAAGGCAATATGGTTAATGCGCTCAGCGCACAAGGGGATATAGCTCAGTTGGTAGAGCACTTCAATGGCATTGAAGGGGTCAGCGGTTCGAATCCGCTTATCTCCATTAAATTAAGAATATAAGTTGCTCGGTTTTTGTGCGATCGCAACTCTTTACGAAAACCTTGAGCAGCTATCGTAGCAAACTAACAAGTTTGTAGGATGGGCAAAGCAAAGCGTGCCCATCATTCTGCTTAGATTTTTAAGATTGTGATGGGCACGGGCTTTGCCCTTTGCCCATCCTATTTTGCTTACAACCTAGATTTAGCTTTCTATGTCTTGATTAGGAGCGCTTCGTTTAATCAAGACACTGATGTACTCGCCAGTCGCTCCTATGAGTTGTGGCTGAGTCCAGAAAGTCTTATCAGCGTAGTTCAAAGTAGCCAGCAGTTTTTGCGTTGCAATGATCGCTCCGTAATCTCCAATAAGGATGTGCTTAAGCGTTTCCTGGCTTGAGAGAACCGGAATGGAGCGCAGTAATTCAGTTTTGCTAGTGATCATGTTTCTACCTTCTAAAGGAAAACAGGGAGACCTCTAGGGCTCCAAGAAGGTATGAAGATGGGCACTAGGGCTAAAATGAGCCTAGCGCTTCCTTTCTACCAGATCTAGATTGGGAGCGTTAGGGGGATTGGAAAGGGTGAGATCTTTCCAGTCCTCCGTCTAGGCTCTCCCTGCATCTAAAACGGTATCAGAACAGTTCAGTGAGTTCAACCGTATTTAAGAAAGTCTTGAGAGCTAGGGCAAGAACCTTCATTTTGATTTTTCAAGTGCAGAAAGGCACCACAACTTGCTTTTTGCCAGTCATTCTGCAATGAAAAGAGGACATTCTTGCAGAACATCCCCTTTTCATTGCAATGCACCACCCCTATCTGAGTTCAAATAGGGGTGGTGCGATATTTAACTAGACAGCAGCAGGGGCATTCTGCACAACGATGCCGGGTAGTGCATCAAGCTGGGCGTCGTTCAAGGGCGTACCGCCAAATCGGTCCACCATGCGGGCCATTGCACCTGTGAAGGCCGCATTGTAGTCTGTCGCTACTTCGTTTGCAACGTAGTCATTGCGAAGGTCTTTATAGGCAAAGTCATTGGGGGCAGAAGGCCCACCTACTAGAGCTCCATAGAGAATGTGAGCATTGGGTTGAGAGCCATTAAAGCCACCCCAGTCTGTACCGGAAGCTGCTCTATGGTGGGGGTTAACCGGAGAATTTTTGCCAAAGCCCACCATGTAGCTAGACTGGCGAGGATTGTCGCCCAAAATGTAGTCTATTTGCTTCTCTGCAAAGGTACTGTATTTGCCCTGGGGATTGGTCACAGTGTCGGCATAAACTCCTCCCACAAAAGCCATGTTGGCAGCACTGCGAAGAGAGCCCCACTCGCCGCCCCAAGCCAGTCCACCTGAAGTATAGGTAACACCGCCACCACCGGGTAGCCAGCTATTCAGCAGCCTTTCTACATCACTGCGATAGAGACTATCGCCGGTTTCTTGTGCTAGCAAAACTCCCACACCAGCGGATTTGTTATCCCAGGAGAAGGTGGCATTGACGCCTGTGTAGGCTGCTTTTGCCTTGTTTAGATAGGTTGTGTCAGATTTGCCTGCTGCCTGCTGAGCTTCATGAATCCAGGCAGCTCCCCAGCTTAGTTCATCTTGATAGCCACTCCAGGAGTTGTAGAAGGATTTAGCATCAGTAATGGAGTCAGAGTATTTGCCTCGGTAAGTGTCAGCAAAGGTGTAGAGCTGAATGGCATTATCCAGCAGCTTATCGGCATAGGCGGCATCGGTCTTACGAAAAACGATGGAAGCCGATGCGAGCGCTGCTGCTGCTTCGCCTGCTAAGTCTGAGCCAGGGTTTTGCCGATCAATTTTGAAGGAGGGCCGCGCCATCGTCATTTTTTCTGGAGAGCCCCAGTAGGAGTGGTCTGCATTGCCATCGCCGACCTGCCCCCAAAATTCTTTCGTGCCGTTAGCATCGGTGACGTGGCATTTCAGCAGGTAGTCGGTGCCCCAACGAATGGCGCTGAGAGCGTCATCTAGCTGACCCGCACGGTTGTAGGCTTCGCGATACTCGCGCACCCCCCAGCTCAGCATCGTTAAAGATGAAGCCATCGGGAAATTGAACTTTACGTGGTCGCCTGCATCGTAATAGCCACCGGTCAGATCTCGGCCTACGTCTGATCCATCTTTCATTGCAGAATCGCCGCGCCACTGAATGCGGTTGTTGCCGGGCAGGTCGCCAGAGCGCTGGGCTTCGTAGAACAGGAAGGACTTTTGCAGCGCTTCAGCGTAGTTGAATTTGCCGGTTGAAGGGGCAGTTGGGGTTCCGCTGGTTGAGGGAGCAGTCGGCGCTACATCGTCATCGAGAATGGTGCCCGTTCCCTGAGCAGTGACAATGCTGGCTTGGCTGGCATCAGAAAGCACAACTTTGAAGGTCTCGGTCGGTTCAACCAGGGTGTCATTGAGGATGGAGATGGCAATGTCTTTGCTGGTTTCACCAGGTGCAAAGGTGAGGGTGCCTTGCTTAGCTGTGAAGTCTTGACCTGCGATCGCACTGTCACTCTGCGTTGCATAGCCTACCGTCACCGATTGGCTGCTGGCCTTAGACAGGCTGACTTTGAACAGGGCTGAAGCAGTGCCATTAGCGCTGAGCGCACCTTCTGCCAAAGTGGCATTGCCGATGCTTAAACCAGGCAATACGGTTGCAGGCGTGGGTGTAGGTGCAGGCGTGGGTGCAGGTGCGGGTGCAGGCGTGGGTGTAGGCGCGGGTGCAGCAGTATCGTTATCAAGGATTGTGCCGATGCCTTGAGAGTCGAGAATTTTGGCCTGGCTGGCGTTGGAGAGCAAGACTTTGAAGGTTTGAGTCGGTTCAATCCGGGTGTCGTTGAGGATGGGAATAGCAATGTTTTTGCTGGTTTCACCAGGTGCAAAGGTGAGGGTGCCTTGCTTAGCTGTAAAGTCTTGACCTGCGATCGCACTGCCATTCTGCGTTGCATAGCCCACCGTCACCGATTGGCTGCTGGCCTTAGACAGGCTGACTTTGAACAGAGCCGAAGCAGCCCCGTTAGCGTTGAGCGCACCTTCTGCCAGGGTGGTATCGCTAATGATCAGATCCGGCAAAGCTGGGGCCAGAGTTGGTGTTGGCGTTGCTGTCGGTGCAGCGCCGCTGGTTAAGGAAACACCATTTAGCTGATAGTTGGTGGGTGCGGTAGCCCGAGTTCCGGCAGCTTTGGCACCTCGAAATCCAAAGGTAATGCTGCCACCTGCTGGAATAGCGGTGTTCCAGCTTAAGGGTTTAACGCTGTAGCGGCCATCGGGAAGCTTAGTGAGAACAGACGACCAATGCTGATCAATGCTGTAGGGTGCATTGAAATTTAAGGTCCAACCATTAATGGGGGTGGTGCCAGTATTGCGAATCGTCAGATCGGCGGTAAAACCTGTACCCCAGTCGCCAGTTACTGCAAAGCTAACGTTGGCAGGATTTTGCGTAGTCATGAATTGATGTCTCCAAGAGTGTTTTCGGCTATAAACCGGGTTAAACACAGCCCAAAGGCACAGTGCGTTGATGCGATCGCATTTCAAGATCGCTCGCAGCCTGTTTGCAAGAGTTAAAAACTAGGGCGTGCTAAACCCAGTCGGGGTAATTGCCCCAACCGATGAACAAAATTTGTCTACAAACCGTCTATAAGCTCAGGACACATGGGCCTAATGATTCACTGACGGCCCCAGTGCAAGTGACGGGCATCTATAAGGATCTCAGGAATGCTGTAGTTGACCAGATCTAGTTGACTGTCGGCTCGGCTTTCGTGTGCTCTTACGGGTGGTAGAAGCCCTGCCTGTCAGAATTAGGAGGGTAGATCAAAGGGTCAACTGGAGGTCTGCTAACTGCTCTAATCAGCAGCCAACAAGCCTAGAAAATACTTGGGGGCACAATACAAGAGAACTCGCTCAAATAGCTACTTTAGTCAGCAGCTAATCCATCCACGAACATGGGGGCTTTGGTTTCTCTGTTTAAACCAGTAGTCAGTATGCACATGGATAAAGGAAACTCACGCTTACGTTACGAACATCCTCAAGTCGCTGACTCAAGGGAGGAAAAAGGGGTCGTAAAATTTGGCATGGACTCAATTAAATGAATGCAATGAATCTGTCAGTAACTCCTCATGCATCAAGTATTCATCAAGTGCATGTGAATGGGATGGGTAGAAGCACTGAACTTTGATCGGAAAGTGTAGACCAGATTCGCATCTTGTAGAGCCATTTCACGTGTGCAGTAGCTGTCTGCCTATTGCCAGAAGGAACTCATCGTACTTATGAAACTCGCGGTGCTGACGACGTAGTATGCCTAGAGGCACGCTCAGGAACTCACACTCCTGCTCTATAGATGAAGCCGCAGTGAAGAAAGTTCCCGAAACCAAGAAATTATTTTTGAAGCCGTCTGCTTACGGCTCCAAGACTGCTATCCAGGTGACTGACTGAGCATGAGTTGCGGGGACAGAAAGATGCCGGGATGGGAGACAGGGAACTCTTGAGTTTACTTTCGGGGTCTCCTGAGTTCCGTACTTCTGCTGTGCAGCCTAAAAAGGCTCCCCAAGCAGCAACTACTAGAGTGACTGCTCGGGGAGCGGCTTGTTATATGAACTTGTTATGTACAAATCGTACAAAGTGCGATCGCACTTCTGCTTCCCCCCAAAGACTCTGCACACTCTGTCCCAAAGCAGAGATTATCGTGGCTGCAGATACAGAGCTCGCCTTTTTTGGGCCATTCTTGCTCTTTGGCACCAGATTTCCAGCTATTGGACCAAATAGATCAACGAATGGACAGAGATGCATAGACTTGGCCCATCCTTGGGTTAACTTTAATAAAGTGTCCCTATTTGTCTGGAGCTGCCCATGCTGCGCCTGGAGAATATCAGCAAAATCTATCCCACTGGGGAAGTGCTCAAGGATGTCAACTGGGAGGTTAAGCCAGGCGATCGCATTGGCCTAGTTGGCGTCAACGGTGCAGGCAAATCGACGCAGCTCAAGATTATTTCAGGAGAGATGGAGCCAACCGCTGGGGCCATCATCCGCCCAACCGATCTAAAGATTGCCTACTTATCTCAGGAATTTGAGGTCGATCCCGATCGCACAGTGCGAGAAGAGTTTTGGACGGTCTTCAGCGAAGCCAACGAGGTGCAGCAGAAGCTGCACTACCTTCCTCATCTCATGGAAGCTGCCGACCCCAAAGAGCTAGAGCGTCTCATCACTCAGTTAGACAAGCTTCAGCGTCGCTTTGAAGGCATGGGCGGCTATGGGTTAGAAGCCACCATTGAGAAAATCCTGCCAGAAATGGGATTTGTGTCGGAAGATGGCGATCGCAAAGTTGGCGAATTTAGCGGCGGCTGGCAAATGCGCATGGGTCTAGGCAAAATTTTGCTGCAAAAGCCCGATGTGCTGCTGCTAGACGAGCCAACCAACCACCTGGATCTAGAAACCATCGAGTGGCTAGAAGGCTACTTAAAAGGGCTAAACACGCCGATGGTGATTGTCTCCCACGACCGAGAGTTTCTAGATCGCCTCTGCACTCAGATTGTAGAAACCGAGCGAGGCGTCTCCAGCACCTATCTGGGCAACTACAGCACCTATTTAGAGCAAAAGGCCGAAACCAAAGCAGCTCAGCTCAGCGCCTTTGAACGGCAGCAGAAGGATCTTGCCAAACAACAGGCTTTTGTCGATCGATTTCGGGCCAGCGCCACCCGCAGCACCCAGGCCAAGAGCCGAGAGAAGCAGCTAGAGAAGATTGATCGGATTGAGGCTCCCGATGGCAGCATCAGAACCCTTCACTTTCGCTTTCCACCTGCTCCCCGCAGTGGCCGAGAAATCGTCCATATCGAAGATCTGACCCACACCTACGATGAAAAGATCCTCTTTCTAGGCGCAAATCTGCTGATCGAGCGAGGCGATCGCATTGCCTTCCTTGGTCCCAACGGTTCCGGCAAGTCCACCCTGCTGCGTTTGATTACTGGCCTAGAAGCTCCGACCGAAGGCGCAGTGAAAATGGGTCAGCATAACGTGATCCCCAGCTACTTTGAGCAGAACCAGGCGGAAGCGCTAGACCTCACCAAGACCGTTATAGACACCGTTCATGACGAAGTACCCGAGTGGACCAATGAGGAAGTCCGCACCATCTTGGGCCGCTTTCTCTTTAGTGGCGATACCGTCTTCAAGCAGGTTCAGGCCCTCAGCGGCGGCGAAAAAGCCCGCTTAGCTCTAGCCAAAATGCTGCTGCGTCCGGCCAATCTGCTAATTCTCGATGAGCCTACCAACCACCTCGACATTCCGGCCAAAGAAATGCTGGAAGAAGCATTACAGCACTACGACGGTACAGCTCTGCTGGTCTCTCACGACCGCTATTTTATCTCTCAAGTTGCCAACAAGATTGTCGAAATCCGCGATGGCGAACTAAGACTATTCAATGGAGACTACCACTACTACCTAGACAAGCTGGCTGAGGAACAAGAAGCTGCCCGACTAGCTGCCCTAGAGGCCGAAAAGGCCGCTAAAGCAGCGGCCAAGCGCCAGAAACAGCAGGAGAAGAAAAAAGCCTAAACCACTAACTGTCAATCTAGCTAAGGAGAAAAAAGTGTTATTGCACCTTAATCGCGTCTTATAAGTTTCATAGGCTTTGATAATCAATTCTGTATTTAGAGTTTGCCTGAGCCGAGTCTTCTAGATATAGCGTTTGATTTTAGTACGGCTGTTTGAGGAGAGACTTAAAGTTAGCTGGACCTGACATACTCTGATGAGTCATAGCTGTCAGTAAAAGCAGTTTATAAGGCTTCTGCTAGGGCTACTGAGCATTCAGCAGATCTCCAAAACTGGCTATAATCGCCGTTCTCCGCTGGGTTGGTCCCCTGCTTTCACAACAGAAGCGAGCGAGAGCGATGGCAACGAAATGGCCCCAATGAAAACTCGGGCATCGGCTCCATAAGGCCCCTCATGGTGTGCTATTTTTAGACAACTGCAAGCTTCCTTAAATTCAACTTCTACTTAAAAAGTTCCACTTTTCGTACTTTTTCTACCTTGCGATTGCTGCAACCTATAGCGGCGGGATCGCAGTAGAGGGTTATCTACCTGATAAAGTATTGGCCAACCTCCCGCTCTTACAGCTATTTTTTCTGACTCAACTGCAGATTAAAGCCCAGATAAGGCGTTGAGTATGCCTCTTTACAAGAAGCGCTGACGCTGAATACTGTGGTAACTAACTGCGTGCCTACCGGTCAAAAATGGCTCTGGCCCCTCCATTCGCCTTTCAGGCTGAATGGTATGATTTTTGAACACTAGACGACAATCACAAGGTTTCTTGACTCATGAATCAAGCGTCTGTACCACCGATGGTGCTAGTCATCCTCGACGGATGGGGATATCGGGAAGACGCCGATGGCAATGCTGTCACCGCTGCGAAGACTCCTGTGATGGACAGCCTATGGGCGACGTATCCGCATACATTAATTCGAACTTCGGGCAAAGATGTAGGGCTTCCTGATGGCCAAATGGGCAACTCAGAGGTCGGCCATCTCAATATTGGCGCAGGCCGAATCGTACCCCAAGAACTGGTACGCATCTCTGACGCGGTAGAAGAGGGCACCATTCAGGAAAATCCTGCCCTCCTAGAAGTCTGTCAAGCCGTTCGTTACGAGGGCAGCAAACTCCATCTAGTAGGTCTATGTTCAGAGGGTGGAGTTCACTCTCACCTATCTCATCTAATTGGCCTGCTTGACATGGCCAAAGCCCAAGACATCGAAACAGTTTGTATTCACGCCATTACCGATGGCCGAGATACTAAGCCCACCGAAGCCCACAAGACCCTCCAAAAACTTCAGGATCATCTTGACCAAACTGGCTTTGGCCGCATCGTCACCTTAAGCGGGCGATACTACGCGATGGATCGAGATCACCGATGGGATCGGGTGGAAAAGGTTTACCGCATCATGGTGGAAGACGGCCCTGGCACGGGCCAAACGGCAGCCGAAGCTCTGCTCGCTTCCTATGAAGCCGAGATCACCGACGAATTTTTCCTACCTATACGGCTAGCCTCTGGTGCCATTGAACCTGGCGATGGCGTCATTTTCTTCAACTTCCGGCCTGATCGAGCCCGTCAATTGACCCAGGCCTTTGTCGATGCCAAGTTCGACGGCTTTGAGCGACAGATGATCTCGCCTCTGACCTTTGTCACCATGACCCAATACGACTCGGATTTTCCAGTCAGGGTTGCTTTCGAGCCTCAAAACCTCAACAACATTTTGGGTGAGGTCATTGCCCAGCACAAACTCAAGCAGTTTCGTACAGCTGAAACTGAGAAATACGCTCATGTCACCTACTTCTTCAACGGCGGTTTAGAAGAGGCCCTGCCCGGAGAAGATCGTGAGCTGATCCCCAGCCCCATGGTGGCCACCTACGACCGGGCTCCCGCCATGTCAGCCAAAGCAGTTACAGACACGGCCATTAAAGCTTTTGAGAAAGGCATCTACTCTTTTGTTGTGATCAACTACGCCAATCCCGACATGGTTGGGCATACAGGCAAGATAGACGCCACCGTAACCGCCCTAGAAACAGTGGATACAGAGCTAGGCCGGCTCATAGCAGCTGCTACCAAAGCCGGAGGCACGCTCATCATCATCGCTGACCACGGCAACGCGGAGTATATGCGCGATGAGAACGGCAAGCCCTGGACAGCCCATACAACCAATCCAGTGCCCTTTATTCTGGTTGAGGGCGAAAAGCTAAAAGTTCCGGACTATGGCGGGGAAGTTTTGCTGCGTTCCGACGGTCGTTTGGCGGACATTGCACCCACTGTTCTCCAAATCCTGGGGCTGCCCCAGCCCCCCGAGATGACCGGGCGATCTATGCTCGCGCCCATAGAGCTAGACGTTCGCCCCAACCGCACGCCAATTCGGCTCTCTCTGTAGCTCCTAGGGCAGGCGTACTCTAAGCTATGATAGTGATCTTGAGCCGGGTCTCTTCCGGATCATCCATGTTTTATGAGCTGCTAATTCTTTAACGACTATGGCGCTGACAACAATCTTGCAGGTTATCTGGGTCACTTCGGCAGTCGGATTGACTGTGATGGTGCTTCTCCATAGTCCTAAGGGAGATGGCCTGGGCTCTCTAGGTGGGCAAGCTCAGCTTTTTACCAGTACTAAGAGTGCCGAAACCACCCTTAACCGCGTAACCTGGACTCTCACAGTATTATTTATGGGGTTAACAGTCATTTTGAGTGCAGGTTGGTTAGATGCTCCACCAGCAGGCTAAGCCGTTGTACCAGACTTAAATTAACTAGCTCTGAATTTCTATTCTCGAACGCTACGACAAAGGCCACCTCCGCTAACAGAGGTGGCCTTTGTCGTAGGTGCGATAGGAAGGAGCAACCCAAGTCAGCTTCTCGGGAATTACCAATCTCCCGACAACACCTCTATGGTTTCTCCATTGGTTGTTATCACAACTAAGGGCAGCGCATCAGAACTTTCTTGGCGATCGAACTGAATAAACTGAAGGCCGCTACCGCTAGGCTCAACCGTCAGAAGATAGCGGCCTTCTGACCACTGTAAGTCCACAGCTTGATGGTTGATCAGCCAAACTTCAGCTCGATCCCCATTGTTGATCTGCTCCGGCTGACTGCCGTCATAACAGCTCCAGATGTCGTCTAAAGCCGTCCATACTCCAGACAGGTAGATAGGCTCCGCTCGAGCGCTGAGACCATAGGTAGTAAAGGAGAAGACCTGATGGCTCCAAAAATCCTGCAGCAGGCTCTTTAAGGGTTCGCTGTCGATAGCGCTGCCATACCGAGGCATTTCCTGAAGCTGTTTGAGGTGAGTTGTCTCTGGGGATCGGTGCCAGCCTGGTAGGTCAGCACACACTTCAAACGCAGCATCAGGCTCTACTTGCGCTGCCGGAGACTGAGCCAGGCGAGCAGGTGAACTTGAGGCTTCTGGCGTGGAAAGGGTTGGAGGTTGGTAGGTAACCTCCCCAACTAACAGAGAACGTTGGGGGCAAGCTGTCAAACTGAGGGCGCTGACAGCGGTTAAGAGTCCGGATAAAAGAAGATGATACACAGGCTTACCCATGGGTCTTGCCGGGGAACATGAGGTCAGCAGATTAAATAACGGCACCAGTTGAACGGGCAACCTTTTGCCGAAGACGATTTAACAGGAACAAAATCTAACAGGAACGGAAGGGAAGACGAAGCTACCTAGTCAATTTCCTAGAAGCGCTACCCGCAGGTAGCTGACGGAATTTGAAGGACAGTAGCAACCGCCTCAAAATTGCCAGCGAGATTATTACGATAACGATGGGCAAGGCCCACCCTTTATGACATCTCGTAGCGGCATCTCATTGAGATAGGATCTCAGGTTGCGATCGCAATCAGCTTACCCATAGGCCTTACCTGTAGGCGGTAAGGAGCTATCCTTAACACTCACAGGATTTTGCCAAGGAAAATCTCGTTGAGGATAGCCTTCTCTTTCGAGAAGACAAATCATCCCTAAGAGTTCCTGCCAATCGATACAGCCTGAGACTAAAGCTGCACTTTCTGCAAAGCGAGCAAACCCTAGAAGAAATGAAAGGCTGCTCAGTACTTCTCGCTATAAACGCTACTGGCCATAGCCACTACATTCCGGGAATTACCAAGCGAATATCCAAAAGATACTCAAAATTGGAGAAAACCAAGGCTAGCTGCAGAAGAAGTTATACAGACAGCTAACGCAGGCCGAAATAGCGTTTTTAGGAAGAATTTTTAGACAGTCGATACCGCTCCAAAAGCTTACATATAGCTTAGCGTGTTAGTCCCAAAGAGACTCAGCCATTTTACGAGAATACGTCCCTTTGAATAAAATTTAATACCGTTTTCAACAAAACTAGGGCCTTTATTCGCTAGCTAAGCCCGAGCTGCTCCTGGCAAAATCAGCATCGCATCTCCAAATGAATAGAACCGATAGTCTTGCTCAATCGCCGTCTGATATAGCTTCAACAGTCGCTCTCGACCGATTAGCGCACTGACGAGCATCAAAAGACTTGATCCCGGCAGGTGAAAGTTCGTAATCAGCCCATCTAGGACTTGCCAGCGGTAGCCTGGATAAATGAAAAGGTTGGTTTTCCCCTGTAGGGGCATTAGCTGTCCTGTTTGAGCTGCGCCTTCCAAGGCTCGAGTTACCGTCGTCCCCACGGCAATAACGCGCCCCCCCTTGGCCTTTACCTGCTGAATTTTCTCCACAGTTTCAGGCGGTACATCTATCCACTCGCTGTGCATGGTGTGAGTGGTAATGTCCTGCACCTCCACCGGGCGAAAAGTGCCAACCCCAACATGGAGCGTAATAAAGACGTGGTCGATGCCCTGCGAAGTTAAGCGGGCCAGCAGTTCATCTGTAAAGTGTAGGCCGGCAGTCGGGGCAGCTACAGCTCCAGCCGCTTGAGCATAAACCGTTTGGTATTGATCTGGGGCCGCCTGGCTGTCAGTAATATAGGGCGGTAACGGCACTTGGCCCAGACGGTCAATCACGCTGTCGAGAGGCTCTCCTGAAGGCACCGTGAACTCCAAGATGCGGCCACTGGTTTCGGGATCGGTCTCAATCACTTGGGCAACTAGCTCAGGGGCATCCCAGCTTCCACCAAAGTAAATAGTGGCACCGGGCTTGAGCCGACGGCCAGGTCTCACCAGTGCTGACCACCGTTGAGGGGCTTGTTCCTCCAGCAGCAGAACCTCGACAGCACTGGATCCATTAGCTTTGTGGCCATAGAGCCGAGCCGGGATGACGCGAGTATTGTTGAGCACTAATAGATCTCCCGGGCGCAGCAGATCGGGCAGGTCGCGAAAGATGCGGTGCTGATAGGTAGTTGGAGAGTCTACCACCAGCAGCCGGGAGTGATCCCTGGGGGTTACCGGGTTCTGTGCTATTTTTTCGGGCGGCAGGTCGTATTCATACCCAGTTAGCGAGTAGTTGCTCTCGGGAAAATGCTGAGAAGCACTACCGGAGGGGGCTGGAGGGGAGCTATCCAATCGCTGAATGATAGCCGGGTTAGTATTCTCACGGTCGATTTCAGGATGATTTGATCCGCCCATTGCCACTTTTATCCTTAGAAATAGGGAGATACCCCCAGACCAGAACGGGGACTTCTCCCCTAACCAAATACTGTGTAAGCCAGGACAATAGAAACTGTAGCACCACCAGAAGTTAGATGATGGAATATACCTATTACCTCGCCAATGCCAGCCTGACCCTTCGGGTGGTCGAGCATCTTTTGGGTACGCCACGGCTTCCACTCGACTTCATGACGGTTATTCACCAAATCGATGGGTGGGTTCTGCGCATCAAGCTGCACGATGTTGTTGACTCCTACGACGCTGAAGATTTTAGAGCCTTTCTCAACGAACTAGGCATTTCCCATGATCCCGGCATCCGGGTGCGGATGGCTCTGTGGGGTCTAGAAACAGGTCAATCCCCGGTGGATGTTATGCGCCGCTACCAGGTTGCTATTGTCTCCCACGGTCGGCCCGACCGGGATGAAATCGAAGCCTTTCGCCGCCAGTTTGTCATGGGCTTGGGCTATTGCCCAGAAACCCTGGCTTAGGTAACTTCAGCAGGAGATCTGAGGCAGGGGATCGATCGCTTTGAGCCGACCTGAAGCTCGGGCCACCTGATAGGAAATACACCTAAAAAAGTAGAAAACAAGGACAGGCTTGAGCCTGTCCTTTTCCATTTGAGAACTCCGCCTAAGAAATTCTAGGAATCTGTTGGGTGCGCTTAGATGCTGAGGAGAGCCCAACAGCCTAGACTCCCTCAGCATTAATACCTAGGACAGGTTGCCCGGATAAGAAGGGGTGTCTCCATTGCTAACAATGGCCTTCATTCCTTCAAGAGCTGCTGGAATGCTGCGGGGATCCATGAACATTACTTTGCTGCTGTCGCTGCTGCCGATCTTTAGCCCCATCTCCAGATAGCCCTGGGCAACCAGAAACTGCAGCGCTTGGGCGGCGGTGGGATCGCTATGGAGGGCCTTGCTGATGACCTGCATTGCTTCTGAGGTGGCCTGCGCCCGCAAGACTTGCTCCTGTCGAACTGCCTGAGCCTTCATGACAATCGCCTTTTGTTCGGCTTCGGCATCTAAGATCAGGGATTTCTGCCGGGCTTCGGCAGCTAGAATCTGCGACTCGGCCTGACCACGAGCGGAGTTGACAGTGGCTTCTCGCTCTCCTTCGGAGGTCAAAACTGCTGCCCGCTTGCGCCGTTCAGCCGCCATCTGCAGTTCCATAGACTCCTGGACTGCTTTGGAGGGGACAATGTCACGCAGCTCCACACGGGTGACTTTGACCCCCCAGGGATCGGTGGAAATGTCTAGTTCTCGCAGGAGAAGTTCGTTGATTTCAGAGCGAGCGGTAAAAGTTTCGTCTAGCTCTAGCTTGCCCATTTCAGCGCGAACTTGGGTAAGCACCAGATTGACCATCGCCGACTGCAGATTCTCAACCTTGTAGTAGGCCTTCTCCAAGTCCACAATGCGCCAGTAGACGACCGCATCAACACTGATCGAGACGTTGTCTCGGGTGATGCACTGCTGCGGCGGAATATCTAGCACCCGCTCCCGCACGGTCTGCTTGGAGACCACGCGATCAATAAAGGGAACGGTAAAGTTGAGGCCGGGGGTGAGCTTTTTGCCGTTGTATTTGCCCAAGGTTTCTACCAGGGCCTCGTCACTCTGGTTGACAATTTTGACGGAGTTGGCGGCAACTGAGCCACCGAGCACAAGCACAACCAGCAGACCAAACAAATCTCCCATTGATTTACTCCTGTCTAACGGGGAGGGAAAAGGTAGCGTTGGCACCTAGACACAGCCGGCAACCGATGGACCGCCGTCAGGACTGAATTATGTTTTCGGGCATGATGAACAGGGTGTTGCCGCGCCGCCGGACGACCATGACCATCTGATTGGGCGCGATCGCAACCGTCTCATCTTCACAGCGGGCCTGCCAAGAATTGCCCTCATACAACACTCGCCCCACCTCCCCTGGCGGGATCTCTGTCAGGGTGCGAGCTTCAGTCGCATCTGCCAGAATGTAGGGCGTCCGTTTGGGCACGAAATACCGCAGCGAAAAGATAAAAATCAGGGAAAACACCATCCAGATCCCAACCTGGAGACTAAACTGAGGCACCAGCGGACTCAGCAACGCCACGATAAAGGCACTGATGCCCAGGGTGGATTCTACAAAGGCGGTGGGGATTAGGAGCTCCATCAGGCAGAGCGCGGTGCCCACAATAAGCCAAAACAGGGCGGGGGTGATAGGAAGCATGACGGATGCGATCGCGCATTTAGAGAGGAACTACACAGGCTGGATCGGCAATTCCGTAGGAAGCAGAGGCTCTGTAGGGAGGATGCCCCACGGGGATACCGATATCCACTACGATTAATCTATCTTCAGGGTGAGGGAGACAAGCCCTGATCCTGATTGTCTTAAGGCAACACCAGGGGTTTGAAGGTAACTATGAATCGTCCCGAACGCTTACCCTCCCGGTACAAGCCCTACCTGTGGGTGTTGGGCGAAGGGATCGAGACGCTTCCCGTTAATGAACTGGTTGGCCAGCGCTTCCGGGTCATCGCTCCCCACATCTGGCTAGACACCCAGCCGGAGCTGCGTCCGCCTGCGCCCGACACGCTGCCGCCCCGAGCGATACCCTATCTCAAAGCCCATCCTTACCGGCTACACGTTCCGGGCGTATACGGCATTTTAGAAGGCTCCGGCATTGCGCCTATCGTTCTGCTAGACAACAGCCCCATCCATCCCCAGTCGGGTGAGCTGCTGCCATCTCTAGAGACCGCTTGGGCCGAGGCCAGTCCCGTGCGGCAGATTCACTGGCTCTGGCAAATTTGGGAGCTGTGGCCAGTCTTGTCAGAGTTAGGCGTCGCCAACAGCTTGCTGAAAAGAGACAACGTGCGGATCGAGGGTTGGCGAGTTCGGCTGCAGGAGTTAGTCAGCCATCAGCCGCAGCCGGAGTCGATCGCGGCCTTGGCTGAGGTTTGGCAGCCCCTAGCCCAATCGGCCCATCCTACTATGGTAGAACCGCTAACCGATTTTGTAGGAAGCCTGCACAGCCAAAGCCGCGAGGGCAGCGACAACACTTGGCTAGAGCAGGCTACCGCGCGTTTAAATCAGCTCCTTCTGGCCCAAGCCGCCCAAGTATCGGTACGGGTTTCTCTGGCTGGAGCCACCAGCGCCGGGCCTACCCAACCCCGCAATGAAGACACCTGTTTCCCTGACGGCGTGTACCAGCCCGCTATAGACAGTGGGGCTCCCTGCTTGGGCATTGTCTGCGATGGGGTGGGGGGCCATGCTGGCGGTGAAGTCGCTAGTCAGCTCGCGGTGCAGTCTCTACAGCTACAGCTGCGGGCCTTACTGACCGAAGCTCAGGAAGAATCTCAGGTGCTGCCGCCCACGATAATCAAGCAGCAGATTGAAGCCGTCATTCGCATCGTCAATGACGTGATTAACCATCAAAACGACAACCAGAGTCGGGCTGAGCGACAGCGCATGGGTACGACTCTGGCAATGGCGGTGGTGGTGCCCCAGCGCATTGAAACCGAGCAGGGCTGGATGCGGGTAGATGAACTTTATATTGCCCACGTAGGCGATAGCCGGGCCTACTGGATTACCCCCGACTACTGTCATTTGCTGACAGTCGACCACGATATTGCCGGACGCGAGGTGATTGCCGGACGGCAGCTGTGGTCAATTGCCCAAGAGCGCCCCGATGCCGGTGCCCTAACTCAAGCCGTGGGTACGCGCAGCACAGATTATCTGCATCCATTTGTTCAGCGGTTTATTGTCGATGAAACTGGGGTTTTGCTCCTGTGCTCTGATGGGTTGAGCGACTACCACCGGGTTGAGGATGCCTGGGCCAACTACATTGGCCTAATTGTCAAAGACATTGTTTCGCTAGAGTCTGCCGTGGCCTCTTGGATTGAGCTGGCGAACCAGAAGAATGGGCATGACAATGCCGCTGTGGTGCTGATGCACTTTAAGGCCACGACCAAAACTCCAGTTGCCCTATCAACCGAAGTTATGGATCGGCCTGAGGGGCCTCAAACCGAGCTGACGGCAGCCTCCCGCGCCCTCCTTTATGGCGAAACCCCCGCCGACTCGGACGACGGCGCTGCAGCAGATCGAGCAGGCGCTCTAAAACCTCGCTCTATTGCCTGGTGGGTCTGGTTGCTGGCTGCAGTGATAGTCGTGGGCGGGGCGTTTAGTCTGCTGACCCTGCTGCGTCCCCCGGCAGACCCAAACCCTGGCCCAGTGCCAAGCCAAAACGAGCCTTAGGAAACCTAAACGGGGTTAAGCCGGGCCACAGACCTGATTACGGCCTGCGTGTTTGGCCTGGTAAAGGTGTTCATCAGCAACTCGGATGAGGGCTTGAGGATTGCCCTGCTCAGTTGGCACCAGTGTGGCTACGCCCAGGCTCAGCGTCACCCGCTGATGCACAGAACTGTGGTGAGGAATGCTCAAATCCTGAAGCCGTTGGCGGATTTTTTCAGCGACCTGCAGAGCCCCCTCCAAATCAGTCTCTGGCAGCACTAGGGCAAACTCTTCGCCGCCGTAGCGAGCGGCTAGATCAGCAGCTCGACAAGCTGAGTCTTTTAAGATCCCAGACACCTGCTGCAGACACTGATCGCCTCTGGGGTGACCGTAGGTATCATTGAACAGCTTGAAGCAGTCTACGTCACACAGAATGAGGGACAGGGGAGCCTGAATTCGCTTTAGCCGCTGCCACTCCTGCCGCAGGTGCTCGTCAAACCGGGTTCGATTGGCTAGCCCGGTCAGGCCATCTTGAGTAGAGAGCTGCTGCAGATTGTGGTTGGCGGCTTCTAGCTGTTTATATAGCTGACCCTGGTGAATTGCGATCGCAGCCTGAGAGGCCACCTGGCTAAGCAGCTCTAGCTCTTGCTGTGACCAGTGGCGTGGTTCCTGACAGTGGTGGGCGATTAGCAGACCCCAGAGCTGATCCTGGTAGGCAATGGGAACTACCAGGTTGGCCTTCACCTCGTAGCTGACCAATAGGTTGAGATGGCACTCGGCCAGGCCCGCCTCCTGAATGTTGTCAATGGCCCGCACCCGGCCTTGACGATAGTACTTGACATAGCGATCTCGAAAACAGGGCTCGTCGATAGTTTCTCCCACAATCGACAGGCAGTTGGGCGCAACCGATTCTTTCACTACCTGCCCTGTCCAGTCATCATTAAACTGGAACAGGATGACTCGATCGGTTTTCAGCAGGTAACGAACCTCGTTGACAGTGATTGAGAGAATATCGTTGATATCGAGGGACTGCCGGATCTTCTCGGTAATGGTGCGAACCAGCCGTTCTCGCTTTAGCTGCTGCTCCATCTCCCCCTTGAGCTGCTCATACTCCAAAATTTTGGCAGCAAGTTCTGAGGAAGATGCATTGACAATCTTTTGATCGAGTCTTTGGGCAGGCAAGGGGGCACTGGCTAACAGTTGAGGCAGCCGCCCACCCTGGGCCATCGAAGTACCTCTACTGCTCTCGTGAACAGCCGTCTTCTCAGGTGCAGATAGCGCCTCGGAGGAAGCCAGAAAATAGGAGGATGGCTCAACACTGCTTTGAGCAAACTGGTCAATTAACCATTGAAAAATCGCGCTGCTAGGCTGCGGATGGCAGACATGGTAGCCCTGAATGCGATCGCACCCCAATCTACGCAAAAAGTCCATCTGATCATTCGTCTCCACCCCCTCCGCCAACACCTTCAGATTCAGCCCGTGACCCAGCGCCACAATCGTTTTCACAATGGCTGCATCGCTCTCATCACTGGTCGCATTGAAAACGAAGGATTTATCAATCTTCAGGGTATCGACCGGAAAATGCTTAAGCGTGCTCAAGGAGGAATAGCCCATGCCAAAGTCATCTAGGGAAATGTGAATACCCAGATCCCTCAAGGCATTCAGGAGGCTAACCGTATGAGCCATATCTCCAGCTGCCGTTTCCTCAGTGATTTCTAGCTCCAGCTCCCCCGGATTAATTCGAGCTTCCTGCAGCACCTGGCGGATAAACGGCACCAGACTATCTGAGGCAAACTGACTAGCAGAAAGATTAACCGCAATGCGAACCGGCGGTAGACCAGCCAATCGCCAGAGCCGGTACTGCTCACAGGCCGTTTGCAGCACCCATTCGCCAATCGGCTTGATCAGCCCGGTCTCTTCTGCAATCGGAATAAACTGCCCCGGCGACACTAGCCCCAACTGTGGATGCTGCCAGCGAATCAGCACTTCTAGCCCCACCACACGCTGCGTCTTCAGATCCCACTGAGGCTGGTAGTAGAGCACAAACTCCTGCCGATCAAGCGCCTTATAGAGATCATTGGCGATCCCCTGGTGCAGCAGACTGCCAGCTCCCATCGCTGGAGAGTAAATTTGATACGTGTTGCGGCCCAGATACTTAGCCTGATACATCGCAATTTCAGCGTGCTGAATCAGCGTATCGACCGAATCACCGTCATAGGGGGCCACAGCAATCCCCAGGCTGCCCGTTAAGTAAATCTCCTCGCCCTGGAGGGGAAATGGGGTTTTTAAGCACTCTACTAGCGCTTGGCTGAGTCGGTTTACATCCGCTGTGCCCTGCACGTGGGGAAACAGTAGGGCAAAGCCATCTCCATGCCAGCGAGCCAGAAAAACGGGCAGATTCCCTAGAGGGCTAGGAGCCAGAGTCTGTAAAGATTGCTGCAGGCGTTCGGCTACATTTTGCAAGAGATAGTTGCCAAAGGTATGGCCATACGCTTCATTAATGCCTTTGAAGCGATCTAGATCAAAAATACCGACCGCTAAAATATCTCCTTCTCGCAGGCAATGCAGCAGCGCCAGACCAAGCTGCTTGGTAAACAACAGCCAGTTGGGTAGCTGAGTCAAGACATCATGAGAAGAACGATGGTGGACTACCCGGCTAACCCAGTGCTGCATCAGGCCCATATAGAGGTACAGCCCCACCGCCTGAGCTAGTCGCAGGTCTGCTGGCGTCCAGGGAGTCACCTGCCGGTAATGCTCTAGCCAGGCAGCAAAGGATTCTCTGGGGCGCTCGTTGCGAGGGTCGTGGCTTTTTTGTCCGGCCCAGGAAACTTCTACAGTTTGCGCCTGTCGGAACAGCGTTAAATACCCCACCGCCTGATCCCGAGCATTGAGGGGAACCACCATGACTAACTCAATACCCGGTTCCTCAAAGGCAGTGCTCAAAATCTTGCACTCATCCTGCTGCCAATCCGTCAGAACATGAGGCAGCGGCAGGTAACCTGGCTCCTCACTGTCCGGCTCTGTCTCGATTGAATAATGAGTGGGCTCTGTTTCGAGTTCCTTAACAGGCTCTAAAGCAGCACAGAGAATGGGCCACAGGCTACTCTCTTCTAAGTTCTCAACCGCAGGCTGCACGCCGTAGGTAAATGTAGTTGATCCATCCTTTAAAACATTGGGCAGCAGGTGTAGCCGAGACCCCTGCGCCGAAAAAGCTTCTGCTAGCTTCTCCAGAATTAGAACCCAGTTTTCGGCAGCCGGAACCTGTTGCCCCATTAGGTTAGTCAGGGTCTGCAGCAGCATCTCCTGCTGCGCTTGCTGCTGCACCTGCTGCACTAGATTGTGCTGAGAGAGCGCCACCGAAATTTGATCAACCCACAGCTGCACCGTCTGCAGTTCCTGCTCTGAGAAATGATGGGGATCGCTGTGGTGAGCCACACAGAGCCCCCACAGGTTGCCCTGATGTACGATCGGCACAGTGAGAGACGACAACACTCCCATCGAGAGCAAATACTGGACATGACAGGGATCAACCGGCGCATAGCGAATATCATCCGAACCCAGCTTGACCCGTGATTTTTGAACTCCAGAGGCAATTAGCGTCTTTTTTTTTGACAGCAGATCGACAATTACCCGCTGCCGAGCTTTTAGAAAAATTGCCCGGGCCTGAGGGGGCACATCACTGGCCGGGAAATGTAGCCCTAGCAAAGAGGGCAGCCGTTCATCGGCGCGGGCTTCCGCAATGACTTGTCCGCTATCGTCTGGTGAAAACTGATAAATTTTTATCCGGTCAACGTCGAGGAAACTTCTCACGTATTCGGTAATTCGCTGCAGGCTTGCTCGCAGATCTAGGCCATCTCTAAAACAGTCTGCAATCTGATGTAATAATTCATCCTGGTGCTGCACGTGCTTAAGCATAATAATTGTGCTCCTCTGCTGAGCGGGCAGCTAGCCTTATCAAAGGCAGAGCTACTCCAAAGCTTTCTCCCATAGATCCAGAGTGGGAACAACTGTAGTATTAATCACGCTTCTGAGATGAAACTTATAGAAGCGAGCGAGGGGTAGAAGAGAGAAGGCAGCGGGCAAGAGACAGGGGGCAGAAGGGGCAGATTCTCTGACTTCAGATCCCGATTGGGTCTTCAAACAACACTTCTTATTTATTTGCTAAGCAAGCAGGGCTAAAAATTCGATCTACCTGTATCTGGGTTTTGTGATTAAATATCTACCTACTAGTAGGTAGATATTGTAGGCATCGGGAAAGTATGCGTCTCAATAAGTCTTATTCGATCCTTGAGGTTGGCCAGCGGCTAACACAAACTCGCGGCTACAACGCTTTTAGCTATGCTGACATCTCGGAGCAGGTCAAAATCCGTAAAGCTTCGATTCACTACTACTTTCCCAGTAAGGCAGATTTGGGCCGCAAGCTAGTGATGCGTTATCGACGCGAGATGCGGCGGCAGCTCCAAGCGATTGAGCAGGCGACAGCGTCTCCGTGGGAGCGGCTATCTCAGGTGCTGCAGCTATATCGGCAGGGGCTAACAGCAGACGGGCTTTGCCTCTGTACTGTGCTGTCGGCAGAGTTTTTGACGCTGCCTGATGCAGTCCAGAGCCAGGTGCGAGAGTTTTATAGCGAACTGGAATCGTGGGTAGGACAAGTGATTAGCGCCGGACAGGCAACGGGCTGTTTTAGGGCAGACAGCTCACCGGAAATGATGGCCCAGAGCTGGCTCGCAAGTCTTCAGGGCACCCAGATGCGGTGCCGGCTGGCAGCCGATCGAATTGGGCAGTGGGATGCGATCGCACCTTACCTGCTGGGTCAGTTGACTGCTGCCTAATCTGCCCCACGGATGCACCGGGCGCTCCTGACGACAGATCCAGGGCTTATAGACGCGGCTTAAGCTGAAATATCCCAGCTCGAATCTGGGATCAACCCTAAAGCAACCGCACACTGGAGGATTCACCATGCCAGGTGGAAACGCAAGCCATAAAGGATCAGGAGATAAGCCCAACGTTAACGCGGCTGGAATTGTGGGAGAAGCATCTGATCCCTCAACCGCACCCCAGGAGGAACTGCCCGAGGTGATGATGAACAACGCTGCCCACCGCGCAGAGGAGGCCGAAGTCCATCCGCCTGCGCTGGAGCGCCCCCATGACAGCGGCAACTCGGAAGACTAAGTTCAGCAGCAGATTGAACCTCGGCGCTAGTAGGCTGTCTGGACAAACCATTCAGCCTAAGCTCAGAACTCCCTGTTAGGATCGGTTTTGGGCAATTATTGGCCCCTCTACTCTGTCCGGCACTGGGAACTATGCAAATTTACCTGGACTATAGCGCCACCACGCCACCGCGCCCGGAAGCGATCGCAACCATGCAGGCAGTCATGACTGAGCAGTGGGGCAATCCCTCTAGCCTGCATGAGTGGGGCAATCGCTCGGCTACGGTGCTAGAGCAGGCCCGCATGCAGGTCGCCGGACTGCTGCAGGCCCCACTGGACTCCATTGTGTTTACAGCGGGAGGCACCGAGGCCGACAATCTAGCAATCTGGGGAGTAGCCCATCGCTACTCCCACCCCCAACACCTGATTATTTCTAGCATTGAGCATTCGGCCATTGAGCAACCGGCCCAACGGCTGGAGCAAGCTGGCTGGCAAGTCACCCGGCTTCCGGTGGATGCTGCCGGACGGGTACATCCTACGGCCCTGCGCTCCGCCTTGCGGGACAATACAGTGCTGGTTTCCTGCATTTACGGCCAGAGCGAAATTGGCACTCTACAGCCAATTGAGGAGCTAGGCCAAATTGCCCGTGACCACGGAGCCCTATTTCATACCGATGCCGTGCAGGTAGCTGGGCGGCTGCCGATAGATGTACAGACGCTGCCCGTTGATCTGGTGTCTCTCTCTAGCCATAAGCTGTACGGGCCTCAGGGAGCGGGTGCCCTTTACGTTCGGCCTGGGGTGGAGCTGGTGCCACTGATTGGGGGAGGTGGCCAAGAGTTTAAGCTGCGCTCAGGTACCCAGGCAGTAGCCAGTATTGCCGGATTCGGCATTGCTGCCGAGCTAGCCGCCCATGAGCTGCCGACCGAGACGCTGCGGCTTATTCACCTACGGGACCGGCTCTTTGACCAACTAGCGGATGTTTGCGAACTGGCGATTACGGGCGATCGTCGTCAGCGCCTGCCCCACCACGTCAGCTTTTGCATCAGGGCTGCCGATGGGGAGCAAGTCAGCGGCAAAACCCTGGTACGGCAGATGAACCTGGCCGGGATCGGGATCAGTGCCGGATCGGCCTGCCACAGTGGTAAGCTAGCCCCTAGCCCTATTCTCAAAGCGATGGGCTATAGCGATCGCGCCGCTAAGTGCGGCATTCGCCTCACCCTCGGACGGCACACCACAGAAGCCGATATCGACTGGACGGCTGTGGTGCTGCGGCAGGTGTTGGCCCGGTCGCTGAACGAGTTGACCGTTTCGCAGGTGGGATAGTTAGGGTATGACCGGACTGCCAACAAGTTTAGAAGATGCGATCGCACAGGCCAAGGCAGCGACTCGCATCGCCTTTCAAGATGGCGTGCCGCGCCTACTGGTGGAGCTAGTCTACCCAGAGCTGAAGGCGATGCCGGTAGCCGAGGCCTACATCCCAGTCCTGCAGGAGCTGGGGCTGGCCTTTAAGGTTTACTTTCCCGATGCTGGTGCTGCTGCGCTAGCCCGCCGTGACTGGGACAACCCAGAATTTAGTGTGCGGGCTATTGGCGAACTCAAAGGGCAGATTGAGCCAGAAGACGAAGCCTTTTTGTTTGTGGATCCCTCTGCGGTGGAAGTCAACGCCGTAGAAGAAATGTGCACTCAGGCAGGCGGACGACCCGTGATTATGCTCAACCCGCGCCTAGAGGATGTTGCGATTATTGGCATTGGCTACGCCGGACGGCAGCTGCGGGAACGCTTCTTGAGCACGCTGGAACAGGTTTATTACCTGCGCCCCCTAGAAGGGGCAGTTTTGCTGCGGAGTTACCCCGGCCCCTGGCAGGTCTGGCGAGAAACGGCAGAGGGCCACGAATTGGTGGCTGAAATGCCCCAAAAGCCATCCGGTGAAGATCTAGACCGCATTCTGTTTGGAGAAGTCGCGCCTACCGAAGACGAAGCAGCTCCGGTCAAACGACGCAAAGGCGGATTTTTAGCAGAGCTGCAGAGCTTTCTTCGGGCCTTAAGTCAGTAGAGCAGCCTTTTTCTCGCTTCAACTTTTTCATTTCTACGGGGAAGATTTTTGCCAGACCTTAACCGTGTTGTCACTGCCGCCGGTGGTAATAACCTGTTGTGCGGGGCCTTCCACATAGCGGTAGATATCAGAGTCAAACCCGTGAAGCCGCTCTATGGGCTGCCTTGAATCCATATCCCAAACTACCAGGGTGCCGTCAGCGCTAGCAGTCACAAACGTCAAGCTGTTGGAGCTGACCACCACATCATTGACTGATCGATCGTGTGCGGTCACAGTATCGACCAAATCTCCGGTGGCAAGATCCCAGAAGCGAACTGTCTTATCCGCACTAGCGCTGATCAGAACTTGGTTGTCGGGGCTGGTCGCTAAGCTGTTGATAAAATTCTGGCTAGCCTGGAATTCTGTCTCCTCTTGAGTCTGAAGGTTCCAGGTCTCAAGGGCTGCCCCCCCGGCAATTAAAGACTCCCCATTGCGGTTAAACAGAAGCGTATTGACGAGCGGACCCTGCTCTCTCAACTGCTCAATCAGTTCTCCAGTTTCAGCATCCCACAGCTTCACCATGCCATCAGCACTGCCGCTAGCCAAGATTTTGCCGTCAGGGCTGATAGCTAGAGCGTTAATTGGGCTGTCGTGGGCCGATGGCAAAGTTTGCTTGAGCTGCCCTGAAGCAATATCCCAAATTAAGATGTCCTGATCAGCCCCTGCACTGTAGAGAGTCTGCTGATCGGTGCTGAGGGCTAGGGTATTGATAACGCTTTTATGTCCTTCCAAAATCCGCGCTGGCGTTTCCTGGTTTAGGTTCCAAATTAGAATTTTCCTGTCTACGCCGCCGCTAATCAGGGTGTTGCCATTGACCAACAGCAGTGCCTTGATTGGCCCTGTGTGTTCCCCCAAGGTCCGAGCTAGGGATACCGTTTGCACCGGAGCCGGTTGAGAAGCCGATGGAGTCGTATCGCGCGATCGCAACACCCCCGACCACACAGCAGGCACCCCAATCAGCAGGGCCAGAATAGCCACACCTGACCATATCCACCGCTTTTGCAGTGGTTGCTCAATCTGAGTAGTCGTCTGCGGCTGAGTTGCCTCAGGGGAGTTTCCCAGCGTCGTCGTCGGCCAAGAGGGCATTTCGGGTACCGTAACTGGCTCGACCATGATCGGCGGCGGCTGAGATTGGGCAGAGCGCACCGCCATGAGCCGCTGCAAGACTTCCTCAGTGGTCTGAGGCCGATCGATGGCTCTAGGCGCAATTAGATCATCAATTAAGTGAGCGAACCCTTGAGAAATCTGCGGCGCATAAATGCGCCAGTTCAGGGCATTGGTGCGAGAGTCATAAATAGTCGGGTCGCTGGGGTTTTTGGCTGTCAACAGATAGATCATCGTTCGCCCCAGCGCATAGAAATCAGACTGGGGTACGGCCTGTCCCTGCTCTTGCTCAGGCGGCGTGTATCCAGCGGAACTAACGGTGGTAATGCCGCTGGCTCCCAAATGGGCCAGGTAGGTTTCGGTCATTTCCCGTGCTGCGCCAAAGTCCACTAGCACCAGCTGGCCGCTGCCGCGCAGCATGATGTTCTCAGGCTTGATGTCGCGGTGAAAGTAGTTTTGCTGATGCACCAGATGCAGCACATCAGCTAGCTGCGTTAGCCACAGCAGGGCCTGCTGTTCGCCAATGGTATGGTTTCCCTGCTGCACCATCCACTGCTTTAGATTGGGGCCATCGATCTTTTCCATGACGATGCAGTGGAGCGGCTGATGGCTGCCCTTGGGGGCATAAACAAAGTAGCCATCTACATCTACCTGGGGCACACCGGGGTGGTTCAGCCGACTCAAGACCATCGCCTCACGCTGAAACAGTTCCAGCACTTTGGCGTTAAGGGTATGAGATTCTTTCAGAACTTTGAGGATTTTGGGGATGTTTCTTTCGTAGGCTTCGTAGACCTTACCAAAACCACTCTGGCTGCTGATCAGCCGCATCACTCGGTAGCGATCCTGCAACAAAAGATCTGAACCACAGCTCTGACAGTAGCGATTCAGGCTGTTTTCCGAATGATTGGGCTGGGGGCATTGCGGGTTGATACAAAGGCTCATTGCTAGCGGTAGAGTGCTTCCCTGTACTCAAGTGTTCCACGCTCCGGAGCCTATCTTGCCATTCGTAACAATGACTCTACTTGTGCAGGGCGCTGAACTCTAAGAGCAGCCATCTCAGCGACGGCCTAGATTGAGTCAGCAGCTAGCTTGCTTGAGGCGGCTGGGTCTGAGCTACCCCAATAGCAGCGACCATTACCAGCAAAACAGCAGCCGTCATCCGCAGTGTCAGCACTTCACCAAGCACCAGAAGGCTAATGAGGGATGCGATCGCAGGCTCTAAACTGAGCAGCACCCCAAAAAAGTTCAGCGGCATGCGACGCAGGGCAGAGAGTTCTAGGGAGTAGGGCAGAGCCGAAGACAGCATCGAGACGGCAAATCCTAAGAGCAATAGCTTGGGCTGCAGCAGGGTCAGCCCATCGGCGGCAGCGCCCAGGGGCAGCAGCACAACAGCCCCAATACCCATGGCCAGAGCCAGCCCATCGCCTCCCTGAAACACCTGCCCCACTCTAGCTGAGAAGAGTATGTATGCGCCCCAGCCCAGCCCAGCCAGCAGCGCTAACAGCACCCCCACCGGATCGAGCGTCGATCCTTCCACCGGAGCCAGCAGGGCAATGCCGGCTGCCGCAAAGCCAACCCAAACCATATCCAGGCGTTGCCGGGAATGAATCAACGCCACCGCCAAAGGCCCCGAAAATTCTAGGGCAACGGCAACCCCGGTAGGAATGCGAGCGATCGCATAGTAAAACATCGCATTCATCGCCGCCAGAGACAGCCCAAACAGCAGCAGCAGCCCATAGTCACGGGCAGCATGGCCACGCCAGCGGGGCCGCCACAGCAGCAGCAGCACCAAAGCCGCAAACCCTACCCGCAGACTCACCATGCCCATTGGACTTGCGATCGCAAATAGACCCTTGGCAATGGCCGCTCCCAACTGAGTCGAGGCGATAGAGGTCATCACCAAGACAATGGGCGACGGCGTCAACTGAGTCTTTGGAACCAACACAAAAGCCCCCTTCAAGCAAAAATTCCCTGGCTTTGACTGTATCCTCCGTTTTGCCAATCGCCCTAACCATAAGGCAGATAGATTTGCATGAATAAATTTGATAGATGGACTAGCTTGAATTGGTAATAAGGGTCATAAATCCGGTTGCAGGTAGGGAAATTGCACCCGACGCCCAGAGGTGGACTCTGTAATATTGGCAAATAAGATTGGCAAAAATAAGCTCCCTACCTTCCCCCTATGACAGCCCTACCTCAGCTAGCGCTCGCCCTGCCCGAGTTATCCCACCAGTTAACCGACGTTTTTTCGCAATTTCCCCATCAGGTCTCCCAACTTGTCCACGCCTTTGGAGATTGGTACGCCCAGGCAGGTCACGCTGTCGCCAGTGCGCTTTCCCAGTTTTCAACGGCGTTTACCAATGCTGTGGTGTGGCAGTCAGTGCTCTACTGGGTGCTGATTTTGGTCATGCTGGTGGGCGTGGCTGGGGCCTTTATCCCGGCACTACCAGGGATCACGCTGATCGTAGCTGCGATCACAGTTTGGGGTTTCGTTACGGGCTTTACAGGCCTTTGGCTGGCTTTGGGGGTTGCGATCGCAGCCCTGATTCTGGGTATTGTGGCCGATTATTTGGCGGGCATTATTGGGGCGCAGCGGGTCGGGGCCAGCAACTGGGGTCAGATTGGGGCTGTTGTAGGCATGCTGGTGGGGTTATTTGGGTTTTTGCCGGCCCTACCGATCGGTGGCCCCATCTTGGGGCTGGTCTTTGGTACGGTGCTGGGAGCTTTTATCGGCGAGTTTCTGTATCGGCGAGAACTGCCGTTCTCAAAGCGTACTCAGCAGTCTTTTAAGGTAGGCATTGCTATTGTGGTGGGCAACCTGGTGGGTAACCTGCTTCAGGGGCTGCTCGCTATTTTCACCATTGTTGTTTTTATCGTTACAACCTGGTCTCGCCTCTACGGGGGCTAGGGTTTCGGTAGTTGGAAGGGAAGAAGCAGGAGCGGGAGACACGGGGAGCAGAGAGCTTTGGTGCTTGTGTCTCCCTTTTTAATAGGTTTCTTGCGGTGGGGCATCTCCTGCCGATGGCGACTGTAGGCGTAGTTAGAAGGCGGCCGAGCAGCACATTTTCGGGAGTATCAAATTTCCTTTTTGAAAAGTTAAAGATGGCGTCGCTTCCTTAAGGTAAGTAGAGCTAAGGCTTAAACAGGGCGCTGAGCCCAAACAGTCATATTTGTAGGCTCATCATTTAATTCCAAAATTTACGCCAAACGTATTAGGTACTTATGTACCTCCGTCTTTCCACGGAGATTTCCTAGCTTTGCAGCTGTAACTATTTATCTCAATTTTATAAAACCCTCTGTAAGAGACTTTTGTTAGGGGTATTCGTTAAAGCCAACAGTGCACTTTTCGTGATCTTTCGGATCACAAAAAAAGCTAGTTTGTTTCCATGCAAGTCAAAGAGATTTAAGGGGGTTTCACCCCCCTGCTAAGAATTTTTACTGTTCGCTATGTTTAATTTGATCAAGCTTTTGGCGCTGGTTTCCAGGATCGTCAGAAACACGAGCAGATCGAAGGCGAAATAGCATAAAAGCTATCTCTAATTTCATCAAACTGCTGTTCTGGCACAAAAAGTTTGATTTTTTTGATTTAGGACTTCAATCATTAAATCCAACTTTTTAAGCCCTGCAGATAGCCCTGCATAAACCGCTCCGGCTTCTGTTTTCTGTCTCCCTGCTGCTAAACCTAAAGAACTTTTTCAGCCGCAGGTATCAAACCGCTCAACTGCTTCTCTCTCTTCCATCAGGTGTGGTCAAATGTCAAGGGATGCTCTAGTAGTCGGCGTTAATGCCTACCAAAAACTGCCAAGTCTCAATGCTCCTGCTCAAGATGCAGAAGCGATTGCTCGCTGTTTAGAAAGCCTGGGTGAGTTCCGGGTGTACCGGATGCCGGAAACGATCCAGGGTGGAAAACCTGCGATCGCAAAAAGCGCCGGAATCACAACGCGAATGCTAGAAGAGTCGCTGATCCGTCTCTTCAAACCGACCGGCAAGAACGTCCCTCAAACGGCTGTTTTCTACTACTCAGGCCACGGTCTTCAACGCAATGTGGGCATTCGCGAGGGCTATCTAGCCACCAGCGATGCCGACCCCAATTCCGGCAATTTTGGCGTATCTCTGTTCTGGCTGCGGCGACTGCTGCAGGAAAGCCCGGTGCGCCAGCGCATCCTCTGGCTAGACTGCTGCCATAGCGGTGAACTGCTGAACTTCCTAGAAGCCGATCCGGGTGCGAACGACGGTACCGACCGTCTGTTCATGGCCGCTTCTCGCGAGTACGAACCTGCCTACGAAGCCCTCGAAGGCTCGCACAGCGTCTTTACCAAAGCCCTGCTATCGGGGCTCAACCCCTACAAATCTAGAGGCGGTATCGTCAACGGCCACCACCTGACCGAAGTGGTCAGCAGCGAGCTGAAGGGCGAAATCCAGCAGCCCCTGTTTGAAAGCTCAGGCAGCGATATTGTCTTGACTCGCGCTTCGGGAACCCCTGCCGCCGTCCCCGCTGCTGCCACCACCACGCTAGATCGGCTAAAGCACCTAAGCTACAGCTTTTGCCCCTTTCGAGGTCTAAACCCCTTTGAAGAAGCCCATGCTGGACATTTCTTTGGCCGCGAGAAAATTACCAGCCAGCTTGCTCGCTACGTTGAGCGTTCATCGTTTTGTGCCGTGGTTGGAGCATCTGGCATCGGCAAAACATCTCTGCTAAAAGCGGGGCTCATTCCCCAACTGCGCCAGTCTCAATCAGCTTCAGGAGAAGTGGTTTGGGACATTCGCCAAATCACGCCTGACCTCAACCCTCTGCAGAGCCTAGCTGAAGCCTTCATTGAACCCAATGCTGAAGGTATCGAGCGGGCCGATCAGCTGCGTCGAGCAGAGAGCTTTTTGCAGGCAGGCGGGCCTGGCCTAGCCCAGCTAGTTCGAGCAACCCTCAACGACAGCCAGACCAACCACCCCTCCAAACGGCTGCTGCTAGTAATCGACCAGTTTGAGCGAGTCTTACCCGCTCAGGTGAGTCGGACTGAAGCTGACCCGGAGAAAAACAGCGCCGCGCGATCGCAGTTTATCCACTGCTTGAGCGAAGTTCTAAAAGACGGCAGCCTACCGCTCCATATCGTGATCGCGCTGCGCTCAGACCAGATCGAGAGCTTGCGCCCCTATCCTGATTTCTATGCCCGCGTCACTGAGCACTACTTGACCGTGTCGCCTATGGCCTATGAGCAGGTCAAAGCTGCCGTAGTCAAACCGCTGGAGAAAGTCGGCCTGCGCTACGATCCCAACTTGATCTATACACTCATGCTGGATGTGGTCAGTGCCCCCGGTGAACTGCCCCTGCTACAGCTAGCACTGCAGGAACTCTGGCGGCGGCGCGAAAAAGACCCCAGCGGCCAAGCCGCCCCCAAACTCACTCTAGAAGCTTACGCAGAGCTAGGGGGTGTCCGTAACCTGCTCAACCAGCGGGCTACCCAGTTCTTTGAGAGCCTAACAGAGGCGGAGCAAAAGGTCGCCCAGCGAATTTTCCTGAGCCTGTGTGAGCTGGGTGAAGGGACCGAAGACAGCCGCCGCCGAGCCTGTCTGAGCGAGCTCATGACAACCGCCTTTTCCGATGTGCTGGTCGTTCAAACTCTGTCTAAGCTGGTCGAGGCCCATCTGGTTGTCGTCAACCACGAAACCATTCCCTCAAGCAGCAACCTTGATGGCGTGGCTTTGCCAGAAGCGACCTGGACTACACCTAAGTTTCTGAAGCAGGACAGTTCCCGAGTTATTGCCAGCTTGCTCAAGCGCACCCAGGCCCCTGTCGCCGAAACCAGCAGGCCAGTGCCAACTCTAGACATTGTGCACGAGTCCCTAATTCGCTCCTGGCCCCTGCTCCGGCAATGGCTAGAGGAAAACCGCCACATCATTTGGCTACAGCGCCGCCTAGAAGCCGCCGCTACCGAGTGGCAGCAACACGGCTACCCAACCCACCCCGAATATCTGCTGACCGGCAGCCGCCTACGAGATGCCGATGAGTTTCAGAAAACTCAGGGACACTGGCTGTCGTCCCTAGCGCAGCAGTACCTCGTCACCAGCCAGCGAGAAGACCGTAAACGGCAGTGGAAGCGCCATGCCATGCAGTGCTTGATTCCGGCCTCAGTGGTCTTGGGCATGCTATCTGCCTACGGCCAATACAGAGTGGGCGAGTATCTGACAAACAGCGCTGCCGACACCCAAGCTAAAGCGGCTTTACAGGCTCAACCTGGCGACGGGGCCGCTCCCCTGGTTAAATCATCTGCCCTCGGTTCTCTACCTGGCTTTGCTGGCTCTAATCAAACAGGCTCAGGCGAAATAGCAAAAGCCCTAGCAGACTCGGCCTCAACGCCTACTCCTAAGGCTCTACGGTCATTTCTGACCGACCTCAGAGTTGCCCCCACGGCCCTTTTGGCTGCCGTCCAAACGCAGATCGCTCAGAGGTCTGCAATGGCTGCTACCGCCGCCCCCGGTTTTGCCCTAGCCCTCCCCTATATGGCTGCCAGCATTCCGGCGAACAGCTCGGCGTTGCCTGGAGGGACTGCGCTGCCACCATCAATGTCTCAGCCTGTCATCGTAGTCTGGTGCACTCAAACAGAAACAGCCCCAGTCTGCACGACGACGGTTCCTCAGTAGCACTGCAGTCGCAGCCCCAATTTTCAAGGCCGCGATCTATGCTGGTGGGCAGAGCGTTCGCTGAATTACCGGGCTATGCAAATCCTGTCTGTTACCCTGAAGAACTTCAAGACCCATCGCGATCGCTACTTTGAATTTCAGCCCGGCACCAACGCCATTTGTGGAGAAAACGGAGCAGGTAAAACTAGCCTCTTAGAAGCCATTGCTTGGGCTCTGTTTAACCACCAGGGTGACTATGCCAAGGAAGACTTAATCCGCAACGGCAGCAGCAGCGCCCAGGTAACCGTGGCCTTTATCTCCAGCCGCGATCAGCGCACCTACGAAGTGCAGCGCTGCACCCAGCGAGGCTACACCCTTTACGATCCCCAGCTCAACGAACGGTTGCCCTATACCCGTATTAAAGATGAAGTGCTGCCTTGGCTGCGGCAGCACTTGGGCGTTGGCCCCGGCACTGACTTGGCCCAGCTCTTTGCTCGCACCATTGGCGTGCCCCAGGGCACCTTTACCGCCGATTTTTTGCAAACTGCTGAAAACCGCAAAACCGTCTTCGACGCCATTCTCAAAGTAGAAGAGTATAAAGCGGCCTATAAACAGATGAATAGCCTGCGGCGCTATGCTGAGAATCAGGTTGAGTCCGTCAAACAAGAGATTGCTCAGTACGAAGAAGCCTTACAGGCGCTGCCTGACCTGCAGGCCAGACAGCAGGCAGTCGCGCAGGAAATTCAGGCGAATCAGGCTCAGCTGCAGGCTTTAGAACTGGCGCTAGCAGATCTGCAGGAACAGCGAGGCAGGCTGCAGGCCGAGGCCCAAAAGCTGCAGGCGCTCTCAAGTCAGCTGCAAACTCTGGGCAGCCAAATCGAGGGCAAAACCCAAGTCAGTGCTCGCCTGAGGCAGTCCTTGGAGCAGGCCAAGCAGGCCACAGCAATCTGTGAGGCCAACCAGGCGGCCTATGAGCAGTACCAAGCGGCCGAAGCTCAGCTACAGGCCCTGAGTAAACAGCAGCAGGCGCGGCAAACGCTACAGACACAGCTACGAGCAGTGCAGAAGCAGGCCGAGAAAAAGCAGGCCGTTCTGACCCGGCTGCAGGTGCAGCTAGAGTCTCTAGACAGCACGGCACAAGAACTCACCCGGCTGCAGCCCCTAGCCCAAGAACAGTCTCAGCTAGAGCAACAGCTCAGCGAAGTTCAGCAGCAGCTTCAGGCGCTTCACCCAATCAGCCTACAGCTGCAACATCTGCAGCAGCAGAGCCAGCAAAGCCAGCAGCAAGCCGCTACGCTAGAGACAGCGCTGGGTAGGCTGCAGCGCCTGAAGCCACTAGTCGAAGAAATTGCAGAACTAGAGCAGCAGTGCGATCGCATCCAGCAGCAGCTCAGCCGCTTAGAGGCCGCCCGCCAGTTTGAGCAAGAACTGCAGACCCTGGTCACCAACAGCCAAACCGACATTGGCCAGTACAAAACCCAGGCAGACGAAGCGCTGCAAACACTAGCTTCGCTGCAGGCTACTACTCCGGTGCTGTCTGCTACTGCTGTTACTGCCTTAAAAAGCGCCATTGAGTCAGGGGTTGCCCTCAACCACACTCTGGTGAGCCAGGTAGAAGAGATTTTGCAAGATTTGGCTAGCCAGACCGATGCCAGCACCCTCCGCCAGCGGCTGCAGGATTCCCGCAAAGCGGTGGAGCAGCGGTACCAGTACCGGGGTGAATTGGCTCAGCTGCCAGTCCAGCAGCAGCAGTTGGTCGTGCTCAAGACTCAACAGCAGCAGTGGCAGACAGAGCAACAAACCCTCCAGACCCGGCTACAGGCAGGTGCCCCGCTACAGGAAGAGCAGCGCACCCTGAACCAGACGTTAGCAGCCTTGGGCAATCCGAAAGGGCAGTGCCATCTGCTCGAAAAATCCCTTCAAGATCGTTCTCAGCTACAGACAACCTACAACCAACAGAGCGCTGACCAGCAAGCCTGGCACCAGCAGATAGCCGATCTAGAGACTCAGCTAGAAGCCTTTGCTGACTTGGATCTGCAGGTCGCCCAACAGCAGACCATTAAGCAGACCCATTGGACCGGCCACTCGCTCTATCTACAGAATCAGCAGGCCGCTGAGCAGCAGCCCCAACTTTTAGCAGAACTGACAGCCACCGAGCAGACCATTGAGAGCCTAGAGCAGCAGCGATCGCACCTGCAGCAAGACTACACTGCTCAGCAAGCCTTGTTTGATCCGGCGGCGCTAGCAGCAATTGAGGGCCAGTATGGGGAAATGCGATCGCAGGCCGATCGCCTCAGCGGCAGCCTGCCTCAGCAGCAAAAACTGCTGGCCGAGCTGGAGCAGCAGCTAGCAGCCCTACAAGAGACGACCCAAAAACGAAACCGGGCCGAGCAGGAGCGCTTGAGGCGCGATCGCATCAAGCGATTTGTGAATTTTGCCCGCAATGCTTACAAAGAAGCCGGTCCCCGCATCAGCGAGTGCTACGTCCAGAGCATTTCTCGGGAAGCTGACCGACTGTTTCGGGAGCTGCTAAATCGCCCCAACGTAGCCCTAGAGTGGACCCGCGATTATGAGATTCTGGTGCAGGAAGGCCCCGATCGCCGCCGCTTTATTAACCTATCGGGAGGTGAGCAGATGTGCGCCGCTCTGGCTGTGCGGTTAGCTCTCCTGAAGGTGCTGGCCGACATCGATATTGCTTTCTTTGACGAACCCACCACCAACATGGACCGCCCTCGCAGAGAAAGTCTGGCCGAGGCCATCTCCCGCATCAAATCCTTCCGTCAGCTCTTCGTTATCAGCCATGACGACACCTTTGAAAAGGTTACCGAAAACGTCATTTTGATAGAACGAGAGAGTTGAAGCGAGAGGGCCAAAAAAAACCCAGCAAAGTGCTGGGAGCTTGGATAACATTCAGCTGGATTACATTCGGCTCGAGAACCTGTTGCAAGCTTGAGGAGCAAGGAATCCTATTGCTCTGGGGTATCTGCAGAACGTACCCGTTTTGGCCTCAAGATTCACTCTTTTAAGAAGAGTAACAGTTCTATTACAATCTGTAAAGCAAAATTGACAGATTCCCCTACTGATGCGTGTCCACTTGCAAGGCCAATTCCCCTCTACCCTCTGCCTTCCCACCTTCTACCCTCTACCTTAATGACTCACCACCCCGACGCTTTGAAACATAACTAGAGACAAAAAGAAGTCAACGACAAATAGAGCTACCCAAGTAGTAACGACAGCGGAGGTAGCCGAACGGCCTACGCTGCGGCTGCAGGTTGTAGTCAACCCCCAGGTGCATCCCGCTAGCGCTATCATCGCGCCGAAGATGACCGATTTCAGGAGCACAGTCGTGAGATCGGTGAGGACTAGAAGCGATCGCACCGAGTCGAGAAATAGCGATGGGCTAACGTCGTAAAGCTGGTGCGCTACGGCAACGCCGCCGCCAATACCCATGACCAATCCCAGCACAGTTAGCACCGGCAGCATAGTACAGCAGGCAACAACTCTGGGCACCACCAGGTAATCTACCGGATCTGTTCTCAAGACTTTGAGAGCATCGATCTGGTCAGTAACCTTCATACAGCCGATCTCGGCAGCAAAGGCAGACCCGACCTGCCCAGCCAGAATAGCAGCAGTCAAAATTGGCGCTAGCTCACGGCAAAAGGCCAAGGCAAAGGCTCCGCCCAAGGCGTGCAGGCTGCCAAAGCGAACCAGTTCACGAGCCGTTTGAATCGTGAAAATCATGCCTGCAAACAGATTGGTCATCAGGACTGGCATAAGAGACTCGGGGCCAGCAGCAACCATCTGTTCTAGAGCGTGCTGACGGTTGATGCGTCCCTGCAAGATGCGCATGAGCACCTGACCTCCCAGAAACAGGGCCATCATGGCGTGGTAGGGAAAGGACTTTTGCGGCAGCGGCGCTGCGGGTGGACTGCTCGCAGCCATCCGTTGATAAAGCGGCTTTGAGGCAGCAGCAGGGCGCTTAGCCCAGTTCGATTTGTCGAAGACCTTGACCATAACAATCCAAACCTGGGCAGAAAGGGCACCTGCAAGATTGACGAAGCGGTGGGCGGAGACAGCCGTCAGGAGCGCGCTAAATCAACTGTTTTAACAGTCGATGGAGTCTCCCCTTCAGCGTTCCAAAAGGATGGCATGGTTTAACAGTCCTGACAATTGTTAACCCTGACAGCTTCCTACCTGATTTAGAATTACAGCCCTCAATGCAGCGCTTCAGCCCGGTTAGACAATCGATTAGAGAGTAGACAATCTGCAGTTTTAAACCCAGCTCAACATATTTCAGATTGTTAAGGGTGGGAACCTATGCTTTCGTCAATCGATATAGTACACTTGTACCAAAGACGGTCGTGTCACCTCTGCCTTCTTCCTAAAGTTCAAGGTTTCTGTACCCATGAGCAAACCTGAGATGGACCTGCAAGCAATTCGGGAGAAGCTGCTCTACCAACGGCAGCAATACGGCCCCTCTGCGGCGGAAGAAGCGCCTGTGGATTGGTCTTACTCCCGGCCTCAGCCCAGTATTCCGGCGACGCCCAGCCCAGCTACCCCTTCTCCACAACTGGTTAACGCGGTAGAAACCCTGCAGCAGCGCTCGACTCAGGGCACTGCAGGGCAACCTCCCCTAGCTCCGGATACGGCTGGCTGGAGCCCCGATCTGGTGGCTCAAATTAGCATTCACCAGCAGCGTCTGCAGGCCATTGTGGAGCAGATTAACGATCTCTCAGACCGCCAGGAACGAGCCATGCTGGAAATGAAGACTGTGGCTGAACGGCTGGACCTAGAGCAGCGCCGCCAGCAGCGCTATGAGGCCCAGACTGGCTTGGCCCAATCTCTTCCCTTAGTTGTTAGTTATGAAGAGGCCATTGTGGCTGCCGCCGAGCAGGACGACCAGGGCAATATCGTGTTGACTTATCGCACGGCGGATCTGCATCAGGCGGATCGCGAGGCCACTCGTCTGGCGCAAACCTTGCGCGATCGCAACCGGCCCCGCTTCAAGTCACCTCAGCCGTCTTTCAATGAGCCGGGTCTGTCTACTCTGCTGGCTGAACCGCTAGATGCTCTCAGCGGACTCTGGCAGTGGGCCTGCGATCTAGCTCCAGCCATCCTGAGTCAGAACAAGGCTCCGGCTTCACCTACCCGCCCGCAGCGATCCTCCTTCACCCTGCTAGATGGCGTTATTTGGTTTGGCGGTGGGGTGATTGGTCGGCTAGCCCTAAACCTGGTTCTAGCGGCGTACCCCGGTCTGTGGTCCCTGGCAGTCGCGGCCGTGACCGGTATGACTGCCTATGCGCTCTACCGGGCAACCTTAGCTCCCCGCCTAGAATTCGGCCTTGCTTACCGGGTCTTACTGGCCGTTAGCGGTCTGATTGTTGGGGGGAGACTTTTCTGATTTTGAAGCTTTCCTAGGGTTGCTAACAACCCTCACTCAACCTTAAGTCCAGCTTAAACACTGGCTCAAACACTTTGTTCAAACACTTTCTTGGAAGGAGAAAAGCGTATGGTATCTGTTCGTCACCCTGCTCCTAGCGCTCCCGGCGCTCCAGTCAAACCCCTCCTGGCAGGCGGTCTGATTTTTGCGGTGCTGGGACTGATGTTTGATTTTCAAGGGATGCGAAGCCTGATGACGCCAGCTCAAAAGGTTCATGCTGGAGAGTGCGAGGCCATTGTCCAAACCGAAGCCCAATTGAGCCGAGAACAGCTAGCCCAGCTGCTAATCATCCCAGAGCGAGACACGAAGGAGCGGGTACGGCAGATCGTTTCTGAACCTTACTGCAGGTTGCCTGAGCTGAACGTCAGATCGGGCGTGGTGGCTGAACGGGAAGCTTACCCGCTAGCCTTTGACCCGTCGACGCAGCTAGTCATTCTCTACGAAAACAACGAGTACGCCGGCTATCGATTCAGCTTCGAATAGGGTGCTATGAGGGTTCTACAGTGGCTCAAACCAGTCTTCTCCTATCTTCGCAGCCGCCAGCGCCGCTGGGTTCTGTCTCCCCAAGCGACTGGCCTGGGGCTACTTTGGGGTTTGGTAGTCACTGTTGGTGGCTGTCGCTCTGCCTCTGTTCCTGCCCCGCGCCAAGTCATGCTGCAGCAGTCTTGGGAGCTAGAGCCTGGAGATGTGGTTGGAGGTTACTTAGTAACGGCCAGTCTGGGAGACATTTCTATTTACCTCAAGGGCCATCGCCTGCGTGCCCCTTTTTCGGGGGACATTGAACCAGCGGCGGCGGGAGTTAACTGCATTTACTTCTCAACGCCCGAAATTCCGGCCTACCTGTTTCGCTTTTGTGGACTGCGCCGCCCCCACCTAGGGCCAATCACCCTCGGTGAGGTCATGGGTTCGGGGGAGTACGTTCACTTCGCCACCCTACGACGCCAGCCAGACGGCACCTGGGCGATTGTTGAACCCTCCAGCAATGTTTTAGAACGGGCTTTGCAGTCTCGCTGACGGCTAGCCTCTTTACTTCCCATCCCCTTTCTTCACGCCCTTAACCGCCTTTAACGTTATGAGACGGCCTCCTTTTTTGCTGGCAATCAGCGCCTTTCTGACCCTGCTCGGCCAATCGGTAGCCCGCGCCGAAGAGGTTGCCCTGACCTTTGATCTGCCGGAGGCTCGCCCAGCCCAGCCAGCCCCAGTCCCAATCGCTAGCCCAGAACTGACCCCAGCCATCGCCAGCAGCGTTGCGACCGATGGCATTTTGCCGCTACCAGTGCCGGCAGCGGCGACCAACCCACCTATTTCCGGTGCTGGGACCGGTTCCCTACCCAGCGGTACCTATGGGGGGGGAGATGCGATCGCATTAGCCGACCCAGCCAACTCCGCTGCCAGCTTATTGCCACCACCGCCGCCCCTGCCCGAAACCCTGACTGCATCTGTTCCCCCAGCTGCCCCAACTCCGCCTGCTGAGGCCGAGCCAGTTGCGCCTGCGGTTTCGGCCGCCCCTGAAGTCATCGCCCTAGATTTTGGCATTGGCCCTAGTGAAGCCGAACTGGCCATCGCCACAGCCAAGGCAGAACCTGCCAAACCCGACATCACTTCATCAAAGCAGCCCCTTTTACCTTTGTTTGAAGGGGGCTCTAACTCCCTTGTCGCTAGGACTGTGGGCAGCGCCGAAGGGACACGCACAGCTGAGGGCCAGCGCACCTCAGCCTATTTTGGCCACGTCGATCCGGGGAACGGCGTTTGGAACCTGGGCACCTTCTCGTACCAGCACGGGGCAACCACCCCTGAAGAGGCCGATGTGCGGCAGCTGCAGCGGCTCCAGGCCCAAACAGCAGTCATTCAGCAAAAAGCCCTAGATCAAGGGCTAGAGCTCTCCCTTCAGGAAACTCTTAACGGCATTGATCTAGCCAATCAGGCTCCCCTAGCAGCTTTAGGCCCAGGCAGCTACATCGATTGGTTAACTCAAGCCCGCAAGCTGGGCCTATCGGGCGATGAAGCCATCGTCTGGGCTAGGACTCGTGCCTTTTTAGACCCTGACACCCAGCGATGGAATGCCCCCGGTCTGGGCAATAACGTTTACAGCATTAGCCGAGACCAGGAACGGCGAATGCTTGCCATTGCCCGTGCTCTAGATAACTATCAGGCCCAAAATCCTGCCCTGCCCCAGGAAGCTTTAACCGCCACCGCAACTGCCGCAGATCCATCTGCTCCGGCTGCTCCCACAGTTTCACAGGAAACAGAGGAAACTGTGGATGAGATCTTTCATCTGGACCTAGAACCCGCCGCTCAGCCTCAGCCCACCGCCTCAGGGTGGAGCATTGCTCCGGGTCTAAACTCCGCTGGCGAGACTGCCCCTGCTGAGCCAGTGGTCCCAGCTCCAGCGATGTCTGAAGCGAACCTCACTCCAACACCTCATGCTGAATCTGCTGCTGAGGCCGCAAGAGAGGGAGCACAAACCCTCGAAGCCGAAACGCTGCCAGCGGGTGCTGCTCCCTTAAACGCATCAGAAACTCCCATGCCCTTGCAGGCCCCACCGGCGGCAGACATTGTTGGAGCGACTCCCGAGACAGTGGTTCACCCACCGGTATCACAGGCCCCCGACCCGACTCTCCAGAGCGCAGCCCCGCTCATGAACCTGGCCGATCTCTTGTTTCAAATCAACCTTTAAGCCAGTACCCCAAACCCGCTTGGCGAAGACATCAACAGGTTTTAAAATTCTAAGCTAAAGTGGTACTGAGTATGGTTTAATTAAAAGCCGTGCTCAGACTCAGCTGAACAGTGCCTGCTCCGATTCTTCGCCCCCGAGAAATCCCTGCCGCTGTTCGTCACTGTGAAGGCGCTTCACCTATCCCAAGCTCTGATACTTTAGTAACACTCACTTTAGTAAGTCTGCTAGAGCCTGAACTAGGGCCCGAACTAGGGTAAGTACCTTCGCTTAATGTTCCTACCGGCTCGGAGTGTAAGACCCATGCAAGACAAGGCTGTTGTCACTAAGCCTATTCGTTCTCTCGATGACGCTATTGAGCGGTGCCAAACCTTGGGCATGCGTCTCAGTCGCCAGCGTCGCTACATTTTAGAACTGCTCTGGCAGGAGCAGGAGCACCTGTCTGCCCGCGAGATCTACGATCGCCTCAATCGTCAGGGCCGAGAAATTGGGCATACCTCGGTCTACCAAAACCTGGAAGCGCTTTCTGAACAGGGGGTTATCGAGTGCCTTGAGCGCTCCGATGGTCGCCTTTACGGACACATCAGCGACTCCCATAGCCACGTCAATTGTCTGGACTCGCAGCGCATCATCGATATCACTGTTGAGCTTCCAGAAGATCTGATCAGGCAAGTTGAAGCTCAAACGGGCATTAAAATTACTGATTACCGCATCGACTTCTTCGGTGTCCAGACCGCTGCCGATGAGACGAAGTAGTTAGCTTCTAAATGGTTTCTCCATGAGCTATCTATAGGGGCACAGCAGTGTGCCCCTATAGATAGCTCATGTGTCTGTCTCTCATTTGAAGACGTCTCTAGTAAAGAGATATAGGACTGTTCCAAAAACCACCGCTGCGATCGCTAAGTCCATTGATTGTGCCTCCGCTACAGCTAAGCCCCGACAGCTGATTGCCCTGTCTATCCTAAGCTGCCCTAATTTGTAGGCTACATCAACGAATTTGTTCAAAGATTCCTCTAGTTGGAAGCCTTTTTGAGGATTTCGCTCACCAAAATGGGGGATTCTTTAATGATCCGGACTGCTGCTGGGGCTGTTTGTAGTCTATAGAATGAGCTTTTGGCAACTTTTCTGAGCGATGGCTGTCTTGCTTTAAGGGGACATTGATTAATTGTGTTTCGTAGCCAAAACTTAAAGCCTAGATCACCTGTTTCTTGGGTTAACTGCGATCTGTAGCTGAGATTGCGGTACACGTCTCTGTGAAGATCTCTATGAAAAACATTTGAGATGCGTGACCGCTAGATCTATCTCTCACTAAACAATATTTCTCACTAAACAAACTGAAGCATGAAGTTGAACCGTTTTTTTTCAGCAGGACTGTTGGGGGCGTGTCTAGCATCTGTTGCTTTACCCGCTCTGGCCCGACCTCAAATTGCTAGTGGCGATCGGCTTTTGAACACAGACCCTCAAGGGTGCCTGTCTCGGGCTGACCGCTTTATTGACAGCCTGGATGTGGAAACCGATAGCGGTGAGATTGACCGAACCGGCTATTTCGAGGACGGCACTTTCCGTATTCTCTGCTATGGCACAGGTGCAGAGAGCATGGTGATTGTATTTGCTACTCACACCGATTCGGTAGATGTGGCTACCAGTTTTGTGCAGCTAGCCCTAGAGGAGCTATCTCGCAACTAGAGCTGACGAAACCGCTGCCGATCCCTGGCGTCTCTAGAAATCGTGGCTGAGAATGGCGTCTCCGCGCCGATAAATCTCCTGGGCGTATTCGGTCCAGGTGCCCTGTCCCCAGTAGCGGAAGCAGCTGGTCTGCAGCAGCAGGCTGTGGATCAGGGCATTGGTGTAGCGGTACTGCCGCTCCAGCGGGTCGCTAGGGGAATGCTCGACCTGCTGCATGGTTTGGTGGAAGCGGGCACTCAGGCGTTCCATTGGCCCGAGCACGTTGGTGTAGCCAGTCACCCAGCTTCTGTCGCTGGTCCAAGAGCCCCCTTCCATATGAAAGGCGGGCTCTTGCCGCTGTAGAGCTGCGATCGCACTCTCCACAGTCTCGTTTGAGTTTGCTTCTAGATGCTGCCAGAGCCGGTGCTGCCCAATCGGCTGACACTGGGGCCAGTCGGCGGATTGACACCCGGCAGCAGCGAGCAGTTCCAAATACTCTGTCCCATTAAAGCCAACGGTGCCAACTCGACCACTGCCCTGCTGCCGCGTCTCATGCCAGGCCCGCTTAAAGGCGCTGGGAAACTCGTTCATCATGACACCGCCGTTTTCGCCGTCGCTGATTTGAGTGACCAGGGGCGGCACCGCCACATTACCTAGAGAAACCTGGCTTAAGGTCTTGGCTTCGGCAAAGGGCTGCATCTGGCCTACCAGCTTTGTGTCTGACCCCTGAGTTTTAATCAGGGCGGTCATTTCTAGTACCTCGCCTTGAGAATTGCGGGCAACCAGGCGGTGGGGCAGGTGAGGCGTTTTCAGCGGCTCTCCGGTTAGGGCTTCGACGGTGTGCTCCTGCACCAGCAGCCAGCGGTAGCCACACGCCTGCAGCGCCTCGATAAAGGCATACAGCACGTCGGGATGGTTGGGCAAATGCATTTCCGGCGGTGAGAACCCACGCACCCGTGCCAATGCCTCTAGACCGAAGAGGGCCGCAAACTGGTGCTGCCAGGCCCGGATGTGAAGCTTTAGATCAGGAATGGGGGTGGAAGGCACCACCGCATGCCCCCAAAAGGTACCCAACCACTCTACATAGGGCTGGTAAGTTGGCTCTGTGGTGATCCGCCGCAGCTTGCCCAAGATATCTTGCCGCCCCATCTGCTGCAAACCCCACAGCAGGGTGCCGGAATAGTCGAGCATGACCCTTGGGTTACAGCCCTGCTCTACCAACTCAGGGATGAAGTCGCCAATGCGGGCATAGCAGTAGGCAAAGGGACCGGCGTTGTGGTTGTCCCCTTCATAGGGGTGCTCAAACATGTACTGCAGATGGTTGATCAGTTCGCCCTTGGCTCCGGCAGGAATGGTCGGCTGGTGCATGTGCAGTGCGATCGCAAAGCCAGCCGAAATATCTTGCAGCCTGAGGTTAGTACGCGGGAGAAAAACAGCGTCATTGCGGCTCATCACCGCATCGATTTCAGCGTCCCATCCCGACAGTACAGGCAAATCTTTTTGCAAGATAGGAATGCCATCAGCTAGCGCAAGAGCCTCTGCAGGCATAACGTTCTCCCTAGACGCAAGATCCAAAAACTTAGGGCGTTTAGCCCTTCTCTTAGTCTCGCACCGAAGCCGTCACTTGAAACCTGCCTATAGGCAAGATAAATTTCCGTTAACCCCGCCAACTGTTTTACCCGGGAGAACTCAGCACAAACCTATCCCCAACCTTCCCAAACCCCTTTACCTTCTGCCTTCTGCCCTTTGCTTCAACCTAAACCAACTCCACCCCAAGCTCATCTTGCAACCAATTAATCACCTGCTGGCGCTCGCCCTCTGTTAAATAAAACTGGCCAGTGCGGCGCAAACGCTCGTTGATATCTTCTAGGTCTGCCAGGGTAAATAGGTCTGCCGTCACACCAATGCTGCAGAGAATGTCGTCTAATCCCTGCTGATCGAGATCGGCATAGCGATAGCGGGCAATTTGTTTGCCCAGCTTCTCAAAATTGTAGTGATCGGGGGCCAAACGCCGCTTCTTATCTTCTGGAATGGCTTCACCTGCCGCAATTTTGGCATAGTCGGTGTCCAGCAGATTAAGGCGGACAATTTTGGGGTCTTGACTTGCAGACAAACCGCATCCTCCCGTCGTTCTCATAGCCTATCAGAGGTAAATTTCTGATCAATTTACTGGTCCGACAGGGTGCCTAGGCATTCAGAGCATCCAGAATAGGCTAGTTTTCTAGCTCACCGTTGTTCTATACAGTATTTTTTAGCAACTTTTCTAGTAATGGTCCGGTCAACGGGCATGTCAGAGCTGTTTTTATGCCCATCAGTAGAGTGCTGACCCGCCCGCTGTCCTCCTTTCGATAACTTCCAATAAATCCTTTCAAGCAACCCTTTTAATAAATTTATGTGGAATCGATCTTTAGGGCTGATCCTGTTTACTGTTCTGCTATCAGGCGCAGGCGCGGGCGCAGGGACGCTGGGGAACTGGGTCCGGTGTGCCGCGCCAGCCTGGGCTTTTGATTTTCAGAGCTTTGGCACAAACGGCAGCTCTGGGCGCAGCGGCAGGGATGGCCAGGATGGGCGTGCAGGCACCAGTCAATCCGTGACAGCCGACGGCAGGCCCATCAACCTCAATTTGGCTGGCGACGACGGGTCAGACGGAGAGTCGGGCGAGCGCGGCGGTCAGCCTAGCTGTGGCTTTCAGCCTAGAGATGTGCGCTACAACCTGGAGGCGGCCAGCGGCGGCAGCGGCGGCAGTGGTGGGCGAGGTGGCAATGGCGGCGAGGGGGGCTCGCTCCTGGTTTACTATGCTGACCCAAACGCACTGCGGCAAATTTCGGTGGATGCACGCGGTGGACGAGCAGGTCGAGGGGGCACTGGCGGCCAAGGGGTGGCGGGGTGTTGGTGCGATCGCAACAACTGGTCCGTTCGCACCTGCACTGGCACACCGGGCACACCCGACTACAGCTGCAGCGACGAGTACTTTTCCTGCCGTCCGGGCCGCTCCGGCAGCAACGGCAGCTTTGGCCAAAATGGCCAAGATGGCTCGCCGGGGCAGCTGCGGATTGTCAACCAGCTTGAGCCCCTGCCACCAGAGGTGCCCTCACTAACGCGCCCCTTAGCAGATCTGGTCAGTCAACCGGTGCAGCTGTCTAAAAACCTCTGGGATGTGAGAACCGGAGCTGCCGCGCTGTTGGCTCCTGGCTCGGTTGTTAGGGACGAATACTTAGCCTACCGGGACCGGATCGAAGGCGCGGTGCAGGTTGATTGGCAGGCCCCGCGATCAATAGCGACGTTTGCCACCACAGGTGTAACCGCAGAAATTAGTGAGGCAGGAGAATTAGGACTAGCTTTCTCAGAAGAGGTCTGGATTGCCGCAGAACCCTTCCAAGCCGACAACGTGACCACCTTTACCGTGACAGCGGCAGTGCTGGCTAGTGACGCTACTCGGCTAGCCTGGGGCACCTCCCAAGGGACAGGCCGGGATTTGTCGCTGAGCGTAGTCGATTTGGGCCAGGAATCAGCCTACCTCAACACCCAGTTTTGGCTCACCCTCAGAACCAGCACCGACGATCCCCGTGACAGCCGCCGCCCCCGCTACACCGTACGCTACGACGACTGGGTACCCGAGGAACTGGTCACCCGCGAGGGCGATCGCTTTGTGGTCGACGTGGGCAGACTGCCCATCAGCCTGCAGGCACTTCGCAGCGGCACCCTGGCCCAAGTAGAGCTAAGAGCAGTCCGGTCGCTGGCAGACAATTCAGCGGAGCAGACCCTGTCCTGGCAAGGCAACCTGTAGCAGCCTGCCAAAACTAAAGGTGGCATTGACCTTGGGTTCAATATCGGCCAATAAGAATAGCCCTCAACCAGCATTCAACTCCCAAGGTCAGCCCCTTCTCCCAGGACTCTAACCTTGTACTCCTGCTCGGTCATCAGGTCAGCCGTGCTCTCAACTCGATCCAAGAAGACCTTGCCTTCCAGGTGATCGTATTCGTGCTGAAAAATGCGGGCGACAAAATCTGTCCAGACAACTCGCTTCACCGCACCGCATCGGTCTAAGTACTCGACTTCAATCTCCCGATAGCGCGGCACCAGTCCTCGCACGCCGGGGATGCTGAGGCAGCCCTCCCAGCCCTTAACCGTTTCCCCAGAGTGAGCAATGAGCCGGGGGTTGATTAAGGCAGTCGGCTCCATGACCGGGGCCTGGGGATACCGAGGATTGGGCCGAGAAGCCACAATCAGTAATCGCAAAGATTGCGCCACTTGAGGCGCAGCAATGCCAACTCCGTTGGCAGCCTGAACCGTCAACAAGAGGTCGTCAATCAGCTGCTGCACCTGGGTATCGGCAATTGCCTCAACGGGCTGAGCCAATTGCCTCAGGGTAGGATTGCCAAGCTGGATAATCGGGCGTTCGGTTGACATGGCGACTGGGCTGAGCGATTGTCCCCATCCTAGCGTTGAGTCTGGGCATGGAGCGAGGCGGGGCTGATGTTGACGGTAACTGACTGACCGCCTCGGTTGACCACCACCGGCATGGGCTGGCCAATCGTGCTCTCTTGCACAATCTGCTGCACGGCTTCGGCCGTGGTGACAGCGCGCCCACCCAATTGCTGGATCACGTCTCCAGGCCGGATTCCAGCTCTAGTGGCGGGAGAGTTGGGCAAAATCCCCAGCACAACAACACCCTGGCTGGCCTGCACCCGAATGTTGCTGCGGCGATCGCTGTTCAAAATGTTTCTGAGTTCTGGCGTTAGGGTACGCATTTGCAGACCGAGGTAAGGATGCTCTGCATAGCCTTTGGCAATCAGCTCATCGGCAATCTGGCGGGCGGTTTCGATGGGAATGGCAAATCCTAAACCTTGGGCTCCGCCAATGATGGCCGTGTTCATGCCGATCACTTCGCCGCGCTCATTGAGCAGAGGACCACCGGAGTTGCCGGGGTTGATGGCAGCATCGGTCTGAATGAAGTTAACTCGCTTGTCGGGCACCCGAATCTGGGCGCTGCTGCGCCCCGTAGCGCTGATAATGCCTGCGGTAACAGTATTGTCTAGGCCGAGTGGGTTGCCAATTGCGATCGCCCATTCCCCTGGTCTCAGGGTTTCGGAGTTGCCCAGGGAAACCGTTGGCAGGCCAGTTGCCTCGACTCGGATGACGGCCACATCGGTCACTGGATCCTCGCCTACGACCTCACCGCGAAACTCGCGGCCATCGCGTAGGGTGACGATGACCTGATCGGCTCCCTGTACCACGTGGGCATTGGTCAAAATGGTGCCACTGCCGCTGATGATAAAGCCCGAGCCGGTGCCCCGCTCAACCCGTGTGGAGGGCGGCCCGGCCATACCAAAGTCGCCAAAAAATTCTCGAAAGAAGGGGTCGTTGAAAATGTTGGGGGTTTGCCGTACCACGGTGCGGGCGGCATCAATTCGCACCACCGCAGGCCCAACCCGCTCAACGGCATCAGCAATAAAATTAGTCCCTTGACCCGTTAGCAGCCGCCCAGTACCTTGGCTCAGCAGAATGGGGGCTTCTAGGCTTGCTCTAGCAGGCGTGGGCTGAGCCGCTACGACAGCCCCAGTACTGGCCAACGCTAACATTGCGCCGGTCATCAGCTGCCGCCAGCGGTGCCTTCTCGGCATCGCAGAACGGGAACGGGATAGGGTGCGATCGCAGTGTGACATCTTTCAGCTCCTTCCTCCAACTGCACATCAAACTCAAGACAAATATCAAGATATGTCAGGAAACTGTAGCGAGATCTCTCAGGATCGAAGGGACTCTCTACTTACCCTGAAAATGTCCCATCAAAACACTGAATCCCTTACACAGCCGTAGGTGGGCAGCTTCGCTAAGACTGTCCATCCACCTCACGAGACATTTCCCTTTCTGTCTCCCTGACCTTAAGATGACTAAGGGAGTTCCAGCTCATTGGAGCTGTCGCAGAAGCAACATCTTGGCGGATGTGCTGACAGCTTGCGCTATGGCAGAGTCGGCTAGAGCGTTACCCTAAGCGAGCTACCGGAACAGAACAAGATCACTGACCCTCTGGATTGGGAGAAACACAGTTGTTATACGCTACATACGGTATCAATCCCTGATCTCCAGAGGTATATCTAGTACTCTAGTAAGTCCGGGGCATTCTGGAGACTAATATTAGCGCCAGTCCTCTGTCGGGATTTAGCTAAGGGCGCAAAGCGGGATTGTGGGGCTACTCATTTCGGAGGTTTGCTGTGGAGAAGGCTTTGGATGAGCTCTGGAAAGAGGTACTTGACCGATTACAGACACAGCTCAGCCGCCCAACCTTTGAAACCTGGATCAAGCCCGCTCGGGCTCAATCCCTCAACGAGCACGAGCTAGTCATTTCTACGCCCAACCCCTTCGCCCGCAACTGGTTGCAGAAGCACTATGTTGACACGATTGCCAATGTCGTCAACGAGATTTTAGGACAAACCATCACCATTCAGGTCATCGTTGGCAGCGATGCCAGCGATAGCAGCGACGGCGCTGGATCCGCTGCTGCCATTGACGTCACCTGGCCCAGCCCGGCCTCGCTACCGCGCCAGAGCGATACCTCTCCCCCCAAGCAGCTGCATCGCCGCTACAACGAACTCAATCCCAAAGCCGTTTTTTCCCGGTTTGTGGTGGGCTCAAATAACCGCATGGCCCATGCTGCTTCCCTGGCTGTAGCCGAATCGCCGGGCCGCGAATTTAATCCCCTCTTTCTCTGTGGCGGGGTCGGGTTGGGCAAAACCCACCTGATGCAGGCCATTGGACACTATCGACTAGAAATTGATGATTGCGCTCGAGTGTCTTATGTCTCTACCGAGCAATTCACGAACGATCTCATCACTGCTATCCGCAAAGACAGTATGCAGACTTTCCGGGAGCACTACCGGGAAGTCGATGTGCTGCTGGTAGACGACATTCAGTTCATTGAAGGCAAGGAATACACTCAAGAGGAGTTTTTCCACACCTTCAATACGCTTCACGAGGCCGGTAAACAGATTGTGCTGGCGTCTGATCGACCTCCTAAGCAAATCCCTCGCCTGCAGGAACGGCTGTGCTCTCGCTTTTCGATGGGCCTAATTGCTGATATTCAGTCGCCTGACTTTGAAACTCGCATGGCCATTCTTCAAAAGAAAGCGGAATACGAGAATGTGCGCATTCCCCGCGAAGCCATTGAATACATTGCTTCGGTCTACACCACCAATATTCGGGAATTGGAGGGGGCGCTGATTCGCTCTATTGCCTACACCTCTATCTCTGGTCTACCCATGACCGTAGAGAACCTAATGCCAGTCCTCAATCCCCCAGCGGAGAAATTTGATGCTTCGCCCAGCTCAGTGATTGGGGCTGTTTCAGAGGCGTTCAGCATTTCTGTTGAAGATCTAAAAAGCAGTTCCCGGCGGCGGGAGATCAGTTTAGCTCGTCAGGTTGGCATGTATTTGATGCGCCAGCTTACCGATCTGAGCTTGCCCAAAATTGGTGAAGAGTTTGGCGGCAAAGACCATACAACCGTGATGTATAGCTGTGACAAAATCGCCCAGGTGATCAAGCGAGATATTAGCCTGGCTCAGACCATTCGGCAGATTAGCGATCGCATTAACCTATCCAATCAGCCTCGCTAGCGCTGGGGCCCCCTCCCTCGAAACTGACAGAGAAAAAAAGACCGGTTCTAGGCCGGTCTTTTTTGGTTTATTCGCATCTGCTCAGCCTCAATAGAGTTGAGAGAGATTGCCAAAATATTAAATTTTCCTTAAGACGCCTTTCTAAAGCTGTGGAAAACCAAGGGAAAGCTGTGGAAAAGGAGGTCTAAGATTGGGGAGAAGTGAATAGGAATTGTGGAGACAGCATCAGCCTTTCTGAGGCCTGTGGAATAGTTATTTTCTTTTCCACAAGTTATCCACAGCAGGACCTAAGAAAAAATGGCTTAGTACCAACCGATCCCGGTCTTTTCCACAGATTCCACAGCCCCTATTACTACTACTACCTTTTAAATTTTTAAAAGACAGTAGAAAAGTCTTTTCTAACCAGAGAGGTATGAAGCAACGAGATAGATGTGCCCTCTCAAGGTGTTACATTGGCATCCAGAGTGAGAATCCTATCCAGTCTGAGCGCTATGAAGTTTGTCTGTGCCCAGAGCGAACTCAATACACAGTTGTCTCTCGTTAGCAAAGCGGTTCCGTCTCGTCCGAGCCGTCCTGTTTTGGGCAACGTGCTGATCAGCGCCGATAGTGGCACCCAGCGGGTATCTCTGGTTGGGTTTGACGAAGCGATGGGAATTCAAACCAGTTTTGAGGCTCAGGTTGAAGCCGATGGTACTTTAACCCTGCCCGCTAAGCTTCTAGGCGATATTGTCTCGCGCCTGCCGGGAGAAGACATCACAGTGGAGGAAGAGGCAGACGAGGCAGCGGTTACGCTCACCTCTTCTTCCGGCAAGTACCAGGTGCGGGGCCTGAGCGCAGAAGACTACCCTTCCCTGCCTAAAGTTGAAGATGGACAGGCGGCAGAAATCTCTGCCGAAGCGCTGCTAGAAGGTCTTCGAGGGGCTCTCTTTTCAACCAGCTCTGATGAGACTAAGCAGGTGCTCACGGGCGTTCATCTCACATCTGGGCCAGAGCTGCTGGAGTTTGCTGCTACCGATGGTCACCGGCTAGCCGTCGTTCAGGCTAAGGAAGAGGCCCCCGACAGCTCCGCTATGGCGATGAACATGAACGTAACGGTGCCCGCAAAGGCTCTCCGGGAGCTAGAGCGAATGCTGCAGGGCTACGGCAGCAACAACCCGGTTTCCCTCAAGTTTGACCAAACCCAAGTGCTGTTTGAGCTAGGCTTTCAACGCCTGACGACCCGATTGTTGGAAGGGCAATATCCCAACTATCGCCAGCTCATTCCCAAGCAGTTTATCCGTCAGATGACGCTCGATCGCCGCCAGTTTATTGCCTGTCTAGAGCGAATTGCGGTCTTGGCCGGACAGAAAAATGACATTGTTAAGCTGACTCTCGACAGCGCTCAACAAACTCTGGCTATCTCTGCAGAAGCTCAAGAAGTGGGCAGCGGGCGAGAGGTTATGCCTGCTCAAATCACAGGAGACGATCTGGAAATTGCTTTTAATGTTCGCTATCTGCTGGAGGGGCTTAAGACCTTCACCAGTAACGATGTGCAGTTTCAGTGCAACTCTGCTATCAGCCCCTCAGTGGTGATTCCGCTAGGTGAGCTTAAAATGACCTATCTGGTCATGCCTGTGCAGATTAAATCCTGATGGCTTCCTGATGGCTAGAAAGTTGCCTCTCTACAGCAACAGCTTTTCAGTTAAGCGACGCGCAGAGATTTAATGCCCCTGATGGTTTTTTGAATGAACTGAGGCCGCGAAGTGGGCAACAAGAACCACTCTATAGTCGGTGTAGCAAATAGGCTAGGCATAAAACCTGCGATCGCAAACCAACCCAAAAGAGCCAGCTTTCTGCCTGTGCTCAGACAGTCTTGCTGCCAAACCGCTCCAATGCCTTTGCGGGCGATTCCAGCGGAGGCATCTGAGGCGAAGGGGTGCTGCTCTGGATCGAGGCGAAGAGATGCCAGCCGATCAATCAGATGCATGTAATCCCGCAGTCCCAGATTCTCCTGGGTAGGATGACCCAGCGCTTTGGCCTGGTGCTGAATCCAGTAATAGCGATGAAGGTCGTGTTTCAAGGCCCAGCGCAGCCGTTTCACTAGCTTTTGAGGGTCTTCTGTAGATTGAGAATTAGACCAGGCGTTGCTGCTGTGCTGGCGGTAACACCCAAGCGGTTCTTCAATAGCCGCAACGCTTCCCCAAAATGGAACTGCCCCTACTAGGTAACCATCGGCAGCAATTCTAAAGTCAGTTTCTGGGATGGGCAAAACCTTGTCTAGTGCAGAACGGCTAAACGCATTGCCGCTAGTGACATTGCTGTGGTAGCGACCTCTTTTTAGAAGAATGGGCCAAACTGTACCCGTTGCTAGCTGAACGCCGGGTGAGGGGCAAAACCCGACTGCTTCCCCCTCTGTATTGACGACTGTAAGGCGGTAGTGAAGCTGGGCCGTCTCAGGCTGCCAGCGCGCCACAATGGTCTCTACAGCATTGGGTATCAAGTAATCGTCGGCATCCAAAAAGATTACGATCTCCCCAGCGCTGACGGAGAAACCGCTGTTCATTGCAGAGGCTTGTCCACCATTTGCCTTGAGAACGGGAATGATTTTTGCCCCGTAGCTTTCAATGATTTGGGGAGAGCCGTCTTGAGAGCCATCATCTACAACAATGACTTCGATGCGAGGATAGGTCTGATTTAAGCAGCTGTCTATCGCCTCAGCGAGGAAGGCTGCGTAGTTGTAGTTGTTGATGATTAGGCTGACCAAAGGCTGGGAGGGACCTACTAAATCGATAGCCTGTAATGACATCTTTTGAGTAGGGTTCATTTTGATACCAGGCTCTTGCAAGTTCTCTTCAGATATACAAGTTCCTTTAGGCATGGAAGCACCTCTGTCTGAAGGGGGATATATGGCTGAGCTTGGTAATCATCATGTAACAAAGGAGGGTAAGGGGTTAGTAGACGGCGATACGTTGCAGCCGAAGCTGAAAAGCGCCCGGAGTAAAGTGGGGATTGAGGGCTCCATCGTATTCAAACTTGCTCAGCATCAGCTGCAGCGAGCGGATTTGGCTTCGATCTAGTGGACGGGCCGTATCCACGGTTTTGGCCCGGAAGACGGGAATCAGCTGGCTAAACGGGATTTGGACCGTGATCCATTCATCGGCAACAGTATCGAAAGAATGGGTGTAGGCGATACTGTCCCAGGTGTCTTCGTCACGCACCAGAAATTTGTAGCGATTGCCGTCGCCCTTGAGATATAGCTGTAGGCCGGTGTGTTCTGTCAGGTCTAGGGGTGGATCGAAGTTGCGGGTACGAATCGAGGCAAAGCCGCCAGAGTTGGCAGTGGATACGTAGCCGCTAAATAGGGCGGCCTCTGCTTCCTGACGAATGCCGCTGGCGCTGACGCCGCCCATGACAACGTCGTCTAAAGCGCCCCAAAGCTGTGCAAGATCGGGGGTTGGCTGGCTAAAGTCAAACAAAACTCCGGCCTGAGGCTCGGGCGGCGCAGGGGACGAGGTCGATCCAAACATCTTGCGCAAGCAGCTAATGACAGGGATAGTGTCAAAAAAGTTGAGGGTTTGCAGGAATCGGCCTGCATCCCAGGTCGAACGAGGAGAAGAGGACATTTTTTAGCTAGGTAGTAACTTCCTCCCATTTTAGGGGGAGCATTTTAGAGCGACTGTCCTAAGCCAGCGGGCACCAGTAGACCATAGAGACTTACAGGCTATACACTCAACACCGGTTCAAAATCTTAATGGGAGCTTTATAGGAAACAGCCGTGGGAAAACTGTATTCAGAAATTACGCCTGAGCTGCGAGCCTGGGTAGAGCAGCAAAAGATCTTTTTTGTGGCAACTGCGCCCGCCTCAGCAGGCCACGTAAATTGCTCGCCCAAGGGGACAGACTCTCTGCGAGTGCTCGGTCCCCATGAGGTGGCTTACCTGGATTTAACAGGCAGTGGTGTGGAGACAATTGCCCATCTTCAGGAGAACGGGCGCATTGTGATTATGCTATGCGCTTTTGAAGGTGCCCCCAAGATTGTCCGATTTCATGGTTTGGGCCGGGTTTATTCCTTGGGAACGGCAAACTTTGACCGTTACCTTGAGCACTTTGAAGCGATTCCTGGGGCACGGGCCATTATTCACATTGAGGTCACGCGCATTAGCGATTCCTGCGGCAATGGGGTGCCTCTCTATAGCTTTGAAGGGGAGCGCCAGGTTATTGAGTCGTGGGCTGAGAAGAAGGGTGAGGCGGGATTGGAGCAATACCGGCAGCTGAAGAATAGCCGGAGTTTGGATCAGTTGCCGGGGCTGTAGTGGCAGGGGAGCGAGGGGGCAGGGAGTAGGGGGTGGATAGGTAAGGGGGTAGGAGGTTGGTAGGGAGGGTGGGGGAGATGGGGGGATAGACTTGGTTAGGTGATTTTGGCTGTGCTTGTTGTTTACTGGCTGGGAACGTTATGGAGTCGCTGCTGCACGTTGCGGTTGGAATTGGGCTCAGTACGGCTGCTGGGTTTCGGATCTTGGTGCCGTTTTTGGTGATGGGGGTGGCGTCTCATGCAGGCTACCTCAAGCTGGCTCCAGAGATGGCTTGGATGGGAAGTACGGCGGCGATTATTGGATTTGCGATCGCAACGCTCCTAGAAGTCCTGGTCTATTTCGTTCCCCTAGTCGCTAACGTGATGGATGCCGTTGAGCTGCCGCTAGCGACGATTGCGGGCACAATTTTGACGGCTGCAGTCACTTCAGATATCGATCCCTTTTTGCGCTGGAGTTTGGCCTTGGTGGCAGGGGGAACGGTGGCGGGTACGACTGAGGCGTTTATGGGTTTGACCCGACTGGCCTCAACGGTGGCAGCTGGGCCTATCGGTACTGTTGGGGTGTCTTTGGCTGAGCTGGTTAGCTCTACCCTGTTGTCGGTGCTGGCCATTTTGGTGCCGATTTTGGCTCTGGTAATTCTGGCGGTGCTGATCTACTTAATCTTTAGCCGCAGGCGTAAGCGTAAGCGCCGTCGCTGGGACGGTTGAGACTGCTTCTATCTTTTTGGTGATGTGGGTCTTGTCCAGCTTGCTTTAGCATCGGGAACGATGGCTCTGGGTTTAACCTAGATTCTGGAATGACCCCTGTTTATACATCAGAACCCCTGGCGGTATGAATCACCCCAATGGGTATCCCTCCCTTGAAAATTGGCCGCTCGTGTTAGCAGGCCCCCTGCTGCGCCGCACCGAACCGGATGCGGTGACGGTTTGGCTAGCGCTGAAAGCGGCTTGTCGGGTAACGCTGGCGGTTTTTGCAACTACAGAGCAGGGCGCGGAGCTGGGTGAGAAGCTGCTGCTGGGAGAGGGCTGCACCGTTGCCTGTGGTCAGCAGCTGCATGTGGTTGCGGTGACCGCTAGGCCAGTGGGCGCAGCCCTGCAAAGCGGTAAACTGTATGCCTACGATCTCCAGTTCCAGCCAATTCAGGCGAATTCACCTGCTGATCAGCCAATTTCGCTAGAACAGGCCACGACTTCTCCAGGTGACCAAACCCCTTCTATCAGCTACTTTGCTCACCAAAAGCCGACCTTTGCTCTACCGCCGCGACAGTTCAAAGACCTGCGGCTGGTCCACGCCTCCTGCCGCAAACCCCACGGCGACGGCTTCGATGCGCTGCCTATTCTAGATAGCCTGATCGAGGCCCATGCCCATCAGCCCCACCAGCGACCCCACCAGCTCTTTCTCACCGGCGACCAGATCTATGGAGATGATGTGGCTGAGCCGCTGCTGTGGGCGGCAACTCACCTGGGAGATGCCCTGCTGGGCTGGAAGGAAGACCTGCCGGTTAATTCGCCCTCGACTACTCGGCGCAAACAGTCGCAAACCCCACCGCACAAGCTGGTGCCGGGGCAGCGGGCTGCGATCGCAACCGATAAAGGCGGCTTTACAGCAGGCATGGATGGCAAGTCTGACAAGGTCAACAGCCATCTGTTGAGCTTGGGCGAGTTTTTTGCCACCTACCTGCTAGTGTGGTCTCCAATCTGCTGGCCTACCGCCTTTCCCCAGGGCGAAGTGATGATGGACAGCGCCAAAGCCAGCCGCAAGTGGAATCACGAGGTTGGCTTGCTGCGCCAGTTTGCCCACACGCTTTGGAAGGTTCGGCGGGCACTGGCTAACGTGCCGACCTATACCCTCTTCGACGATCACGATGTCAGCGACGACTGGAATCTCAACCAGTCTTGGTGCCTGCGGGTTCTAGGCCAGCCCTTGGGCCAGCGCACCGTGCAAAATGCCTTGACTGCCTGCGCCCTCTTTCAAAGCTGGGGCAATACTCCGTGGCAGTTTCAGGCAGACCAGACTGGCGCAAAGCTACTTCAAGCCGTCGAGGACTGGTCGGCCTCCCACGGCAGCGATGAGTTGGCCTATGGAGCCATTACCCAATACCTGGGCCTGCCGCCGACTGACCCCATCACCCATCTGCCTCAATTTGTCCAAGATGGCTCGATGTGGGTGCTGAAGCGCCATCCAAAGGCCCTGACCTGGTACTACACAGTGCAGAGTGAGTGCCATGAGGTAATTGCGCTCGATACCCGCACCTGGCGTGGCTTTCCGGTCGATGGAGACGTGCTTGCGCCCCCGATGATCCTCTCTCACCAGGCCTTGGAAGATCAGGTGGAAGGGCTGTTGCAACGCTCGAAAACTGACCCACAAAAGCCATCGCACCCTGCCCAGCCCCAACCTGCCGATCAGCGCATCACCCTGGTGATTTCGCCGACCAACCTATTTAGCCTCAAGGCGATTGACTGGGTGCAGGAATATCAGCTGAAGCGCGGCAAGGTCTTTTCTTCCGACGTGGGCGATGCCTGGAACATTCCTTCGGATGCACTGGCTGCCTTTCTGACCAGGCTGTTTGAGCAGCGACGGCAGTTGGTTGTGCTCTCAGGCGATATTCACTACAGCTTTGCCGTTCGCCTGTCATTCACCGAACAAAATGCCGGATCTGCCGACCCAGCTGTCATGATTCAGCTGACCTCCAGCCCCCTGAAAAACGAAGAAACCCTTACCCGCCTGATCCACACCCGCCTCAAGCAGTGGCTGCTGCCAGAGCGCACCCGCTACTGGTTGGGCTGGCATTATCCCCCCCACATGCAGGAGTGCTCTAAGCCACAGCTGCGTCAGCCCAGCCAGCGCAATAAACCAGACTGGGCCTGCGTGCTCGACTGGATACCGAGACAGCCTGCCCAAATTCCCACTTTTGGGTCAAACATTTCTTGGCTGCTCCACCCCGAGGAAAACGGGGAGCCTGGCTGGCTCAAGATTCTACCGTTCTGGGGTCGCCGCTGGTTCCAAGACGGGCGAGAGGTTGTGGGCCTGAACAACCTGTCTATGGTGCAGTTTGAGGCAGGGCATCCTCAAGAAGCCTGCAACGTGATTCAGAACGTTTACTGGTTTTCGACTAGAGCATCGGTGGAAATTGTGTGTAGCCGCTTTGCCAGTCCCTTGGCTCCGGTTGGAGACGAGGACGCGAGGAGGTAGGGGAGATGAGGAGGGCGGGGAGGTAAGAGAGCGGTAACACGAAGACAAGGGGCATAAGAATGCAGAGAATCTAAAGCCTGAACTTCCTGCATCTCCCCGTCCCCTTTACCCTTTACCTGGCACCTGGGTAATCGAAATATGCCCTGCCTGCTGCTGTACCTGCTCGATCCAGCGCCGAATGGCTGGGTAGCGGCTGAGGTCAAAGTTGCCTTCTGGGGCGACGTGGGTGTAGGCGAAGAGGGCGATGTCGGCTACGGTGTACCGCTCTGCGACTAAGAAGGGGTGATGGCCTAGGTGAACCTCCATGACGTCTAAGGCAGCGTAGCCCTGTTCTTGCTTGTAGGGCAGGGCAATCTTTTGGTAGTCGTTAAGGGATGGCAGGTGGTTGAGCCAGAAGCGGGGGGTAGCGATGTTGGGTTCGTGGCTGTATTGCTCAAAAAACATCCACTGCAGCACTTGCGATCGCGCCCACCGATCGCTCGGCAGGTAGTCGGTGCCTTCACTGAGGTACATCAAGATGGCGTTTGATTCGGCTAGGTACTGGTTGGGGGCCACTTCTAGCAGCGGAATTTTGCCGTTGGGGTTTTTGGTTAAATAGTCAGCGGTGCGGGTTTCACCTTCGACAATATCTAGCTCAACGTAGTCAAAGGGAATCTGGAGCTGGGTGAGCAGCAGCCGGACTTTGTAGCCATTGCCCGAGGGCAGGTAATCGTAGAGACGATACATAGTGCGAGAGAAATTCTACGGGTGAAGCTGCTTGGGTTTGAGAACAGAATCTAGCGTTAACTGCTGAAGCTGAAACTTCTAACAGTTGCCTCCAGTTTTAAAGCCACTCCGCAATCGGTATAGGGTAGGGACAGGGATGCGATCGCTAGCGCTCAATCCACATTTACCCAAATTTCTCTGCTACCCATCAAATTTTCCCAAAAATTCCCTATTCCCATCTACGCTTGACGCAATGGCCGACTCTGGCTAGTATGCAGATTAGCTACAAAACTTTTAAGTAATGTCCACCCAGCAGCTACTTCTCTCCACGCTGACCAGCCGCCTACTAGGGCTGGGGCTGCTGCTGCGCCTTGGGCGCAAATAATTTTTGAAATAAAGGCAGATTGCCCTGAATAGTCAAACGGTTTCCAGGCAGGACATCTAGATTCTGTTCTGCCTGTAGATGTTGAAACCGCTGCACTCTGGCTTTGAGGCTTGTAGACAGATTTTAAGTAGCCTCAAGTGCCCCCTAGGCGACTCTGTGGCGGGCGTGTTCACCTTACAGAGCCTGCCATCTCGCTCCTGCTTTCCTATAAGAATCGACTCTGGAGATTAGCAATGCTCTATCTTTCGCCCTTGGTTTGGAGACTGCGACTGTGGGTGGGGTGTCAGGTTTGGCTGCTGTGGCACCCTGGCAACCCCTTCGCACTCTTCGCCACGCCTATGTATCGAGATCGAAGTAAACCCCTTTCTGGACTTTTCAAATATGTTGACTAATCCTGCAGCCAAATACCGCGCCTTTGCGCCCGTTGACTTGGCTGATCGCACTTGGCCCAGTCGCAGCATTATGCAGCCTCCCGTCTGGTTGAGTACGGATCTGCGCGATGGCAACCAGGCTTTGATTGAGCCGATGTCGGTGGAGCGCAAACTGAGGATGTTTGAGTTGCTGGTGGCGATTGGCTTCAAGGAGATTGAGGTGGCTTTTCCGTCGGCGTCTCAGACGGATTTTGACTTTGTGCGGCAGCTGATTGAGCAGGACCGAGTGCCTGCAGATGTGTCTATTCAAGTGCTGACTCAGGCCCGCGAAGATTTGATTCGCCCCACCTTTGAGTCTTTGAGAGGAGCCAAGAAGGCAATTGTCCATGTTTACAACGCCACCTCGCCGGTCTTTCGCCGCACTGTGTTTAACCTGGATCGGCAGGGCACGATTGATTTGGCGGTGTCGGCAGCCCGGCTAATTGGCGATTTGGCGGCAGAGCAGCCAGAGACAGACTGGCGCTTTGAGTACTCGCCAGAAACCTTCACGGCGACGGAACTGGACTTTGCTAGAGATATTTGCAATGCGGTGCTGGACGTCTGGCAACCTACGCCCGATCGCACAGCCATCATTAACCTGCCTGCTACGGTAGAAGTTTCGACGCCGAATGGGTTTGCCGATCAGGTGGAGTGGATGCATCGACATTTGAGCTACCGCGACAGCGTGGTGCTGAGTGTGCATACCCATAACGATCGGGGATGTGCGATCGCAGCCGCCGAACTGGCGCAATTGGCTGGGGCTGACCGAGTTGAGGGCTGCCTGTTTGGCAATGGCGAGCGCACCGGCAATGTGGATTTGGTGACGCTGGCGTTGAACCTCTATACCCAGGGCATTCACCCCGGCCTAGATTTTGCCCAGATCAACGAAGTGGCCCGCACGGTGGAAGACTGCACCCAGCTGCCGATTCATCCCCGCCACCCCTACGTTGGCGATCTGGTCTTCACCGCCTTTTCGGGTTCTCACCAAGACGCGATTCGCAAGGGCTTTGCAGTGCAGCAGCCCGATGCACTGTGGGAGGTGCCCTACCTGCCCATCGATCCGGCGGATGTGGGCCGTTCCTATGAGTCGGTGGTGCGGGTCAACAGCCAGTCTGGCAAAGGTGGCATTACTTTCTTGCTAGAGCGTGACTACCACCTCAGCTTGCCCCGCCGTCTGCAGATTGAGTTTAGTCAGGTGGTGCAGCAGGCGATGGATGCCACCGGCAAGGAAATGACCTCTGCTGACCTGTGGCAGCTGTTTGAGCAGGAGTACTTGCAGGCGATCTATCCCTTTAAGTACGTGCTGCACCACTGGCGCGATGACGCCGATCAGCCCTCGATTATGGCCGCTGTTGAGCGCGAGGGGCAGCCGGTCACCATTGAAGGGGTTGGCAATGGCCCCATCGATGCCTTTGTCCACGCTTTGGGGCTGGGCATTCGGATTCACCACTATGAAGAGCGGGCGCTGAGCCAGGGCAGTGGGGCCGATGCGATCGCAATCATCGAGATCACCGCTGACTGGTTTAAGGGCACTGTCCACGGTGTGGGTATTCACAGCAGTATTGTGACGGCCTCTTTGCTGGCCCTGCTCAGCGCTACCAACCGGGGCTTGAGGGCGCTTGAGCCGAGGGTGCGCCAGCAACTCTTGGCCCGCTAGGGCCTTAATTAAAGGCGCTGCTCGCAGCGCCTTTAATCAGTCTTGTTGGTGAGAGAACTGGTAGGCTCCGACAAAGGCAAGTGCGATTGCAACCGCCAGCAAAATCGGAAAGGAATACCAGGGAAACTCTGACAGCGGTAAAAAAGCTGCCGCCCGCAGACCGACCGTGGTGTAAGTCAGCGGCAGCAGGTAAACAATCACCTTAAGCGCAGTCGGCAACGTCGCCGGATCAAAGAAGGTGCCGCCCAAGAAAGACATCGGCACGATCAAAAAGTTGTTAAACAGGCCTACGCTCTCCAACGACTTAACGTTGAGGCCCACAATCACGCCTAAGCCTGCAAACACGGCACAGTTCAAGACCAGCAGCAGTAAAAAAAGCGGATTCAAAAAACTCCAAACCTTGCCGGTAAACAGCACCGCCACCAAAATCACAGAAGCTGCCGTCATCATGCCGCGCACAATACCGGCCAGCATTTTGCCCAGGTGCAGCGCCAGTGGGTTGATAGGGTAGAGCAGCATTTCCTCAAAGTTCTTGGTGAAGAGCCGATCACCACAGATCGAAAATGTGGTGCCGCCAAAGCTAATCACCATAGATGACAGGGCCACCATGCCCGGCAAAATAAACTCCAGGTAAGTGTCTCCGGCGCTAGGAGTGCTTACTTGGTCAATGGCGCTGCCCAGGCCTAAGCCAAAGGCCAGAATGTAGATTAGCGGAGATACCAACCCTGAAGCGGCTACTTGGGGAATCCGTACTCGTAAGTCTAGCCAGTCTCCCCAAAATACCGTCAATGTGTCGCCCCAGAGGGTTTGGAGAGAGGACTTGGGCGCAGACCTGGCCACGCCAGAAAGAGTATCAGCCACAATCAGCAGGTGTAAATTTTCTTTAATTCTCAATCTACAGTAGAGCGATGCGCCCTGGGGATATACCCAAGGCGTATCTCAAAGGAGGGTGAGTTCTGCCGAGGTAGGCAATCATTAATGTCTGGATGGGGGGACAAACCCTGTCTAGCTTTAAGGGCAACACTAACCTGTGGCGGATAAGGCCCTGAACCAGCTTCCTTAATATTAAGGAGGATGTTGAAACCTAGGTCTAACATGTCTTCGATTGCCAGCCTGATTGCCAGTAAGAAGGAACCCCTGCGGATAGCGCTAGCGGTGAGCATGGTAGCGGCTGGGCTGTTGCACTTCGTCATTCCGGCCCAGTTCATCAAGATTGTGCCCGGGTTTTTGCCCTTTCCCGCTGCCCTGGTCTACGGCAGCGGGGTGATCGAAATTCTGCTGGGAATTGGGTTGCTCATTCCCCCAGTGCAGCGGCTGGCGGCAATCGGGCTGGTGGTGCTGTTTATTGCCGTCTATCCAGCCAATATCAATATGGCCGTCAACCAAATTCATATTACTGGGCTGCCCGACCAGAACTGGTTGTTTCACGCCTTGCGGCTGCCGTTTCAGTTTGTCTTGATTGCCTGGGCCTATTGGTATACTCGCCCTGATCGGTTCTCCCAAACCTCCACGGTGCCAGAGCAAGAAGCCTAAGCAGATCATCTTAAGAATCCTCGCGTCGGGCTCGGATGCTCCACTTCGGCAGGTATAGTAAAGAGCGTTTCTGAGAAACGTTTCTAGTCAGGAGGGTGCTGCCTTGGACAAGACCCCAGTGCGACTTTTAATTGCCGCCAGCGGCACCGGGGGCCACCTGTTCCCCGCGATCGCAACTGCCGAAGAGCTGAGCCACGACAACTACAAAATCGAATGGCTGGGGGTGCCCGACCGTTTGGAAACTGAGCTGGTGCCTCAAACCTACCCACTGCACACAGTTCGTATGGGCGGTTTTCAGAGCCGTTTGGGGCTAGGTACGCTAAAGGCCCTGGGCCAGTTTGTCCGATCAACGTTTCAGGTCCGGACGCTGCTGCAGCAGGGTGAGTTTCAGGGCGTGTTTACGACGGGGGGCTACATTGCGGCTCCGGCCATTATTGCAGCTCGCACCTTGGGCCTGCCCGCAGTCCTCCATGAATCAAATGCGCTGCCGGGTAAAGTGACCCGCTGGCTCAGCCCCTGGTGTACGGCAGTGGGCCTGGGTTTTGATGCGGCCTCGTCTTACCTGCCCAAGGCCAAGAGCTGGGTGGTGGGAACGCCGGTGCGATCGCAGTTCCTCCAGAGTGACCCACCCGACCTCAGCGATTTGGGCATTCCCGAAGCTGTACCCCTGATTGTGGTGGTTGGGGGCAGTCAAGGCGCGGTTGCGGTCAATAAGCTAGTGCGGCAGGCAGCTCCGGCGTGGCTAGAAGCTGGGGCTTGGATCTTCCACCAAACTGGCACCAATGACCCAGAGGCTGACAGTTTCAGCCACCCTCACTATATTCATCGCCCTTTTTATGACAATATGTCAGCCCTCATGAAACGGGCCGACCTAGCGGTGGGCAGGGCTGGAGCCGGTACCCTAACCGAGCTGGCTGTAACCCGCACTCCGGCAATTCTTATTCCCTATCCCTACGCAGCCGAAGATCATCAAAGCTTCAATGCGGCAGCCTTTGCGGCAGCGGGTGCAGCTCTGGTGATGCGCCAGGGACAGCTAACGCCTGAGCTATTGCAAGACAAGGTGCTGGGGCTGCTGGGAGATCCAGCCCGGCTTACTCAAATGGCTGACGCAACCGGTAGCCTGGCCATGCGAGATAGCGCCCGGCAGCTAGCCGATTTGGTGGAAAAAGCGATCGCAGGCTCCCTTTAGGCTGAAACTTCCTACAGCCTCAAATCCCTAAATGACTACCGCTGCTGCGCCGACTCTAGAGTCAGTTCAACTTCACCAGCCCAGAGCATTTCCAGCAGATCCATGCCCTGCTCTGTCAGCCAGCAGTCGTTCTCTGAGATCTGCACATCCTCCGGCGAGCCTCCGGCAGCCAAAATCAAATCTTCAAGCCAAAAGCTGCAGGGCTCAACGTCTTCTAGCCGCAGCAGCCACTCTAGTCGAGCTAGAGCCGATAGGGTCATCTCCTCAGTAAGTAGAGGGTAGAGCAAAAGGCCTGTGCGCTGCTCCACACCCACTAAAAGCTGGCGCAAATACCAGGCAGCTTCGGCATCGGGCAGTTCCTGTAGGCGGCAGTGCATCTGAGCTAGCAGGCGGTCGACAAAGGGCACGCCCAAATGCTGGTGCAGCATCGCGATCTCGGGGCTGGCATCGTAGGGGCAGGGCGCAAAGATATCGTCCCAGTCGACGTCTGGGTAGGCGTGCCGGAGCAGTTCGTGGCAGCGTTCACCAAGGCGAAAAGCCTCATTTTCCCCATCACAGGAAAAATCTTCTCCTGGAACTGCACCCGCCTGCACAAGCATCTGGAACAAATCGACCGCTGCGCTATGCATAAAGCGATACCGATAACTATTGTTGTAAATGAAATTTAACAATTAGCGGCTAACAGCGTATCTATCGCGGTAGTGATTTGATGTAGCCTGGGTCACATCCTGCGAAAATTCTCTCAAATCCCGATAAACCAAAGCGTTTGTGGCAAACTATTGGGCTTTTTCTCAATCATCTTTGGGTAGAAATTGAGTTTGTAGCTAAATCGCGCTTGGGATAATCCTGCAAACCCCAGTGGAGAACCGGAGTATACTAAAAGAAGTTGTATGGCAAAACTTTCCTAACCTGTGGAACTGTCCTGTAAGAGCGAATATGCTTTGCTGGCTTTACTGGAATTAAGCGTTCAGTATGCTGGCGGAGAGCCGATGCAGATCCGTCAAATTGCGGCTCAACAAAATATCCCAGATCGCTACCTGGAGCAGCTATTGGCGACTCTGCGGCGGGCGGGACTGGTGCGTAGCCAGCGGGGTGCGCGGGGTGGCTATCTGTTAGCCCGAGACCCTTGGAAAATCACGCTTTACGAAATTGTTAGCTGCATTGAAGGCTTTGACACTCAATCAGGTACTGAAAAGCAGCCGTCAACTCCAGAAGGACTGGTCATTAGCGAAGTTTGGCAGGAAGTGCGGCAGGCGGCTGAAACTGTTCTGCAAAAATGCACGCTGCAAGATTTGTTAGAGCGGCGAAACGCCCGGCAGCAACTTGACATCATGTATTACATCTAGGGCAAGGACATGCGCATTGCAGAGAATGTGACCCAGTTGATTGGCCGCACCCCGCTGGTGCAGTTAAACCGCATTCCCCAATCTGAGGGCTGTGTGGCCCGCCTAGTCGTGAAGCTAGAGGGCATGAACCCCTCGGCTTCCGTCAAAGATCGAATTGGCATCAGCATGATTGAGGCTGCAGAGTCGGCAGGGCTGATCAAGCCGGGTAAGACGACTCTGGTTGAGCCTACTTCTGGCAACACTGGCATTGCATTGGCCATGGCAGCAGCAGCTAAAGGCTATCGGCTAATTCTGACTATGCCCGAGACGATGAGCGCCGAGCGGCGGGCTATGCTGCGAGCCTATGGCGCAGAGCTAGTGCTGACACCGGGCATTGAAGGTATGGGGGGCTGCATACAGCGGGCCCAGGCCATTGTGGAGGCGTTGCCCGATGCCTATATGCTGCAGCAGTTTCGCAATCCAGCCAACCCCGAAGTGCACCGTCGCACCACCGCCGAAGAAATTTGGGTCGATACCGATGGACAGGCCGATATCTTAGTTGCTGGGGTGGGCACAGGCGGTACCATTACCGGCGTGTCGGATGTGCTGAAAAAGCGCAAGCCCAGCTTCCAGACCATTGCCGTAGAACCAGCCAACAGCCCAGTACTCTCAGGCGGACGCCCGGGCCCCCACAAAATTCAGGGTATCGGCGCTGGCTTTGTGCCCGAAGTGCTAAACCAGGCATTGATTGATGAAGTCGTGCGGGTGAATGATGAAGATGCGATCGCATATGGTCGCCGCCTTGCTCGAGAAGAAGGCCTCCTCTCCGGCATCTCCAGCGGAGCTGCCATTTGCGCTGCCGTCGAAGTCGGTCGTCGCCCTGAAAATGACGGCAAGCTGATCGTCATCATTCAGCCCAGCTTCGGCGAACGCTACCTCAGCACGCCCCTGTTTCAAGATCCTGAGCTGGTGGCTCCGGTGGCATTGAGTTAAGGCAGTGGGGGAGACGCGGGGAGGGGAGACGCGGAGATGTGGAGGAGCAGGGGAAATAAAGAAGCAGCCGACCCCAACTCCCTTACCCTCCCCATCCCCACTCTGTACCTCTCTGCATCCCCGCGTCTTCCCACAATTCCTCCCCAGCCACCCCTTCACCCATCCACCCCCCTCACCCCTTCCACCCTCAGCCTTCTGCCCTCTAAAATGGGCCTATGGCAAACGAGACTCACTACCAAATTCTTGAAATTGCGGAGACGGCGTCTCAGGCTGATATTAAAAAAGCCTATCGTCGTCTAGCCAAGCAATTTCACCCCGACAGTCAGACTGAGGCGTCTGACCATAACCGCATTGCCCGGTTGAATGAAGCTTACGAGGTTCTAGGAGATCCGGAGCACAGAACCCGCTACGACCAGCAGCGCCACGGCTACTACCCCGAAAAGAGTGCTGCTGAAACTGCGGCTGAGCGCACTCAGCGGGCGGCTGATATGCAGGCCCACTACCGCCGCCAGCGGGAAGCAACTCAAGCCACTGAAGAACAGCTTGAGCAGTGGCTGAGAAAGGTCTATGGCCCCGTCGATCGGCTGGTGGGCAAAATTCTCTCGCCGCTTAAGGGGGAAATTCGCGCCCTCTCTGCCGATCCCTTTGATGACGAGCTGATGGAGGGCTTTCAGTCTTACCTGGAGCAGTGTCGCGCTTGGCTAGAGCAGGCCCAGGACAAGTTCCGGTCTATGCCCAATCCATCCACGGCAGCAGGGGTTGCCGCCAACCTCTACCACTGCCTGAACCAGCTTGAAGACGGCATTGAAGAAATGGAGCGATTTACCTTTAGTTACGAAGAGAGCTATCTGCACACTGGGCATGAGCTGTTTCGCATTTCCACTCAGCTACGCCGCGAAGCCAGGGCGGCGATCAAGGAAGTGGCGTGAGAAAGGCAGCGGGAAGAAGGCAGGCACTGTAAGCTGGCGTCAAGCGCAGCGCGACCCAACAATCCAAACAGCAAACGCAGCATTGTAGGTTAGTGTCGAGCGCAGCGCGGCCCAACAATTCAAAGGCTTTAAAACGGCGACAAAATTGCCTCAATGCTTGGAAATGCAGGGAAAGTCGCCTGATCATCAGCTCAGGTCTGGTGATCGCCTCGCTACAATAGATAAATTACAGAATTTCAACCTGCCTGAATCATGCCGCTTCCCGTTGTTGCCGTTATCGGTCGTCCCAATGTGGGCAAATCTACCCTGGTCAATCGATTGGCTGGCGGGAAAGACGCAATTGTTTTTGACCAGCCAGGGGTAACGCGCGATCGCACCTACCAACCTGCCTTTTGGCAAGACCGAGAGTTTTTAGTGGTCGATACCGGCGGACTGGTGTTTGACGACGACACTGAGTTTCTGCCCTATATCCGCGAGCAGGCGCTGGCAGCGCTGGCAGAGTCTAGCGTGGCAGTGCTAGTAGTCGACGGTCAGGATGGACCCAATCAGTCGGATCAAGAAATCGCTAGCTGGCTGCGGCAGCAAACTGTGCCGGTCGTGCTGGCGGTGAACAAGTGCGAATCGCTAGAACAGGGCATCATTCAGGCTGCTCAGTTCTGGGAATTGGGGTTGGGTGAGCCCTATCCGGTTTCGGGCATTCACGGCAGCGGCACGGGAGAACTGCTCGATGCGCTGGTTGAGTTTCTGCCGACCACGGTTCCTGAAACCGAAACGAATGAAATCAAGGTGGCTATTGTTGGCCGCCCTAATGTGGGTAAATCTAGCCTGCTCAACGCCTTTGTAGGTGAGACTCGGGCCATTGTCAGCCCCATCTCAGGCACCACCCGCGATGCCATTGACATGCAGGTGCAGCGGGGCGATCAGCTCTATCGCCTAATCGATACAGCGGGTATTCGTAAGAAGAAGAGCGTAGACTACGGCCCTGAGTTTTTCAGCATTAACCGCTCCTTCAAAGCGATTCGACGCTCGGATGTGGTGCTGCTGGTCATTGATGCAATTGATGGGGTGACCGAGCAAGACCAGAAGCTGGCCGGTCGCATTGAGGAAGAAGGCCGGGCCTGTGTGGTCGTAGTGAACAAGTGGGATGCCGTCGAAAAAGACTCCTACACGATCTATGACTTTGACCGCCAAATCGAAGCCCGACTGCATTTCACGGGATGGGCCAAGCGGATCTACGCAAGTGCCCTGACTGGGCAGCGGGTACCCAAGATTCTTGAGTTGGTGGATGAGGCGGTTGAGCAGCATCGCCGCCGAGTGACGACCTCGGTTGTCAACGAGGTGTTGAAAGATGCCGCTGGCTGGCACACCCCACCCACAACACGCCAGGGTCGGCAGGGCCGAATTTATTACGGTACTCAGGTAACTACGCAGCCACCCTCTTTTACGCTGTTTGTAAATGATCCCAAGCTGTTTAAAGACAATTACCGCAAATATATTGAGCGGCAGTTCCGAGATAATTTGGGCTTTGAAGGCACACCTATCCGCATTTTTTGGCGAGGCAAGGCCATGCGTGAGCTAGACCGGGAAAGCGCCAACCGCGCCACCAAGGTTTAGCCGCTGGAGCCGACTGACGCCCTATGGATCTATTGCGATCGCTGCCCCTCGGCCTGTATTTAGAACAACCTGTAACCTGGCTACATCGGCTCGATCCCCGAGTCAAGATGGCTTGGCTGATGAGCATTTTGGTCACACCGATTCTAGCTAGCCCCGAGTGGCGATTTTTTTTGGTGCTGCTGCTGCTGGTGCTGACGCTCTCGGCTCGAGTGCCGCTGCGGGTGTGGCGACAGCAGATGGGGTGGCTGCTGCTCCTGAGCGGCCTGGTGCTGCTGCTGACGATGGTAATGCCCGATGGTCTGGTTGTGGCCCAGCAGCCCCGCCTGCCGTCCCCTGCTGAGATTAGCCAGCTGACAGAACCGTTTGAAACGCTGCCGCCGCTGCCCCAGCCAACGGGCTATCAGTACGTGATTTACGACCGCTGGCCGATCACCATTACCCAGCGATCGCTGGAGCTGGGAATTCGAATCAGTACGCTGCTGTTTACCCTGATCTACGGCACCAACCTGTTTCTGCTGACAACCGCTCCCGAAGAGATCACGGCGGCTCTAGAAGACGTCATGGCTCCGCTGCGCTGGTTTAAGCTGCCGGTGACCGAAATTGCCCTGACCGTGACGCTGGCCCTGCGCTTTATTCCCCTAGTGTTGGAAGAGGTGCAGAACCTGGTGCGATCAGTGCAGACCCGCGCTATCAACTGGAAAAAGCTGGGCTTTCGCGGCTCGGCTCAGGTCTGGCTACAGGTAGTAGAGCGGCTGCTGGAAAACCTGCTGATGCGGGCCGAGCAGATTGCGGCGGCAATGGCCGTGCGCGGCTTTACTAGCCCCGACGAGCACAAGGTCGAATGGCATCGCTTTGTGCTGCGCGCCTGGGATTGGTTTGCTCTGGGGCTGCTGGCTGTGTTTTGGTGGGCTCGCCTGGTGTGGGGAGGCGAGGCGTGACGCTGCAGCCCTGGCAGGTGCGATCGCAACCCCTCGATCACCGAACCGGCTCCGATATTTTCATCACCCTCTTTGGTCATCACCTAAGTCAACCAGCCACCACAGCTACTCTGGTGGCGCTGTTAGAGAGCCCCTATCCCTTAACAGAAACAGCTCAGCACTCTGCCCAAAATGCCCGCTACTCCATCTGCGCGGGTCCGCCCCGTACCTCTGCTGGGCAACCAGCGGTTTGGACGCCGGATATCGGCAATATTCTGCCGACTTTAGCTAATTTGCTAAGAACAGGAGCTGCGGCTTCCCCGATCGGTTTAGCAGATGAAGAGACCGCAGTATTGCCTTTTGTCGGGGGCTGGCTGGGCTGGTTAGGCTACGATCTGGCCTGGGAAATTGAGCGGCTGCCCTACCTCAAGCCCGATCCTTTGCCATTTCCCGTAGCACTTTGGTACGAGCCTGCCAGCTTTGCCGTACTCGATCACCAAGAACAGCGCCTCTGGTTGGCGGCCTCGACGGCAGCAGATCTAGAAACGCTAGAGCAGCAATTGCAAACGGTGCCTCTGCCTCTCCCCAATCTGCCAAAACCTAATCGGGCAGCGTCTCTGCATTTGCAGATGACCCAGATGGACTATGAGGCGGCAATTCTTCAGGCCAAGAAACATATCCAGGCTGGAGACATTTTTCAGGCCAATCTGTCTCTGCGGTTTGACTCGACCACCACAGCCGATAGCTGGAGCCTCTACCGACGACTGCAGCAGATCAATCCCTCCCCCTTTGCCTGCTACTGGCACACGCCCTGGGGCAGCCTGATCAGCTGTTCGCCGGAAAGGCTAGTGCAGGTGCAGGGCCGCCAAGTACAGACCCGCCCCATCGCCGGAACTCGGCCCCGAGGTCAGACACCTCAAGCTGACCAGACACTCGCTCAAACCCTGCTCACCAACCGAAAAGAGCAGGCTGAGCACATCATGCTGGTAGACCTGGAGCGCAATGATTTAGGCCGCGTTTGCGACTGGGGCAGTGTGCAGGTCGATGAGCTACTCACCCTGGAGTACTACAGTCACGTGATTCACCTAGTGAGCAACGTAATAGGTACTCTGAAATCTGACCAAGATGCAGTTGATGTCATCCGAGCCTTGTTTCCAGGGGGAACCATTACAGGCTGCCCTAAAGTTCGCTGTATGGAGATCATTGAAGCGCTAGAACCGGTGCGTCGCAGTCTTTTCTACGGTTCCTGCGGCTATCTCGACCAGCGCGGCTACCTAGATCTCAATATCTTGATCCGAACTTTGCTAGTGGGCAATGCTGCTTCCGAGCTTTCAGGGGCAGATTCAGAGGCAGCTAGCGTCAGGCCAGTGTGGGGACAGGTTGGAGCGGGCATTGTGGCTGACAGCGAACCTGAGCGGGAATGGTTGGAAGCGCTGCAGAAAGCAAAAGCGCAGATCGCGGCTCTCGGATTAACGCCGCCTTAAGCAGACGCAATAGCACTGATGCAGATCTATTGCAGATTCATAGGGTGCAGATCTGCGTATTGACGTCTCAACTGCTCAAGTGTTTCCCAAAGTGACGAAGTAAACCTAAAATACAGGGCTATACACTTGTCTGAAGGTATCTTCAGGTAAGCACAAGTTTTTAAAATACACTTTTGATATTTCCCTTGCCCCTCAATGCAGATGGACACACTCCTAACCTGAATGAGCACAGAAAATTACCTCAATCATCCTACATTCGGCCTGCTCTTCAGAATCTGTATGGTTGATGACAAACAGGAACTTTTTGCCACTCTTTACGCTCAACGGCTGTTTTTTTTGGTGACGATAGCTACCCCAGAAGGTTTTTTGTTTGAGCCTATAGGGCGAGGAGATGCCCGTATGCTGCTGGAAAACCGAATGCGGATGCTGCGGCGGGCCGGCCAGCATTCCGAGTACGATCGGCTGCAGAAGACCTACAAGCAAACCTTTCAATGACCGCTGTCTGCAACCCCGACGCAATTATTCAACGGATTACTCAGATACAGGCAACGCTGCCTCCAACTGTCAAGCTGGTTGCGGTGACTAAGAATCTGCCCGTAGAAGCCCTACGGGCGGCCTACGCGGCGGGCATTCGCGACTTTGGCGAGAGCCGAGTGCAAGAAGCGATCGCAAAACAGGCCGATTTAGCCGACTTAAAAGATATTACCTGGCACATGATTGGCCGTTTGCAGGCTAACAAAGCCCGCAAGGCCCTAGAGCACTTTCAGTGGATTCATTCAGTTGACAGCCTTAAGCTAGCTGAAAGGCTCAATCAGATCTCTGGAGAACTGGGCTGTCAGGCTCGCTGCTGTCTCCAGGTCAAGATGGTGCCCGACCCACCCAAATCAGGATTTGAGCTAGAAGAACTTTGGGCAGCGCTGCCTGTGCTCGCTCAGCTCACTCACCTCAAGCTAGTGGGGCTGATGACCATTCCACCTCAGGGAACAAACCCTGAGGTCGCCCGCGCCATTTTTCGGCAGGCTAAGGAGTTGGCCGAGCAGATCACCCAATTGCAGAGCCACCCCCTTCAGATCGAAACGCTTTCGATGGGAATGTCGGGAGATTATCAGGCTGCGATCGCATCGGGAGCCACGATGGTTAGACTAGGAACCATTTTGTTTGGCCCTAGGCCTGATTAGCGACCTCTATAGAGTTATTCAAATAGTCAGCAAGCTCTTTTTCTAGAGGCGAGCACAGCTATGTATCAGGCCGCACTGACAGGTTTTGATCAATATTTCTAAAAAATACTTAACTAATTATGAATGCGATATGATCTCAGGTGATTTCGTGTATACTGTGGACTCAAATATTCCATCCAGCGGAGTATTTCAGAACCCAGTTCTCAACCGAGAATCTATAACAACTTTGTTTAACCGGCCCAATTTATCGGCCTAGGCCCAATCAATTCCAATTATCGTGTTGGTTTTGAGGAATAAGGCGCTATCATGGCTTCGAATAATCGGATGTTCGGGGGTTAGCCCCCTAGCCCCTGATTCAGGGAAAGCCCTACTAACCGCTTGATAGTCATAGGGGAGTGTAATTGTTGTGAGTAATCTATTCTCTAAGCTACGGGACTTCGTCGGGCTGAATGACCCGGCTGACTACGAATATGAATACGAAGAGATGGATGGTGAGGAATACCAGAGCCTCTATCAGGAAGAAAATGCTCAGCCTGTTGTCCAACCTCAAGAAGAACCCCGGGTTCGCCGCCGCCTTCGCGATCGCATGATGACCACCGATGCTGGAATGACCACTATGGGTAGCAACGTAATTGGAATGCCTGGTGCCATGAATGGAACCTCTGAAGTTGTGGTGATGGAGCCTCGCTCCTTCGAAGAAATGCCCCAAGCGATTCAGGCGCTGCGAGAGCGCAAGTCGGTGGTGCTCAACCTGACCATCATGGACCCCGATCAGGCCCAGCGAGCGGTTGATTTTGTCGCTGGCGGCACCTACGCCATCGACGGACACCAAGAGCGCATTGGCGAGAGCATCTTCCTATTTACGCCCAACTGTGTCCAGGTCAGCACCCCCAGCGACTTTGAAGAGGAGCTGCCGATGGGCCAGCCCCAAGGTATGTCAATGGGCGGCCAAATGCCTCCGGCTCCCGCTTGGACTGAGCAAACTATCCGCATGGCTTAACTGGCTGCATCAGCCGATCCAAAAGACGGCTGGCTGTCCAAACCCTGTGACTATCATCTGGCTAAGCCTCTGGGACAGCACCAAAGGCTTAGACAGATTTTTGTTGAAATCATAAGTAGCTGTGCTGCAGTAGCATTCAATTGGTTGAACCCTAGGTTGAGAAAAGCAATTGCCTGAAGCGATACTGGGTGTGATTGGTGGCGGGGTAATGGGAGAAGCGCTCATATCCCGCTTACTAGATCAGGGCATTTTTTCCCCGGAGACTATCGCTGTCAGTGATCCTCAGCCGGATCGACGCGCCTATTTGACCGATACTTACAGAGTCATGACTACGGCTGACAACGCTGCAGTCGTGGCAAAATCGACGGTGCTTTTGCTGGCAGTCAAGCCTCAGATCATTGATAAAGTTGCCCCTGAACTGATTCAGGCAGCAGCTGAGTCACCCCGACTGGTGCTCTCCATTCTGGCAGGGGTGACGCTGACCCGACTGCAAAGCTATTTTGCCCAATGGCCGCTGGTGCGAGCTATGCCCAACACCCCTGCAACCGTGGGTGCAGGCATTACGGCCATTGCGGCTGGAATTCATACGGGTGCCGAAGAGTTAGATCTGGCCCGGCGCATCTTTCAGAGCATAGGCGATGTGGTTGAGGTGCCAGAGTCTTTGATGGATGCCGTGACCGGGCTATCGGGATCGGGGCCGGGCTACGTGGCGATTATGATTGAAGCGTTGGCCGATGGCGGCGTTGCTGCCGGGCTGCCCCGAACAACGGCGATGCAGCTAGCGCTGCAAACGGTGCGAGGCACGGCAGAACTGCTGCTGCAATCGGGCCTACACCCGGCTCAGCTAAAAGATCGAGTGACTAGCCCTGGAGGAACTACCATTGCCGGCATTGCTCACCTAGAAGCGGCAGGTCTGCGATCTGCCCTAATTGAAGCGGTGTGTTCTGCCTGCGATCGCTCACGGGAACTGGGAGGCTAGTGCGGCGTTAAACCCCCTATGAAGCTTAAATTATGGATCTTAGACATCTGCTGATTCAGCTTGTGATTGCGATTGTATGCGCTGGGGTGGCAGGTATTTTGATCCCCCGGAAAATGCCGGGGGGCGCGGTTGGGCTGCTGATAATTGGCTTGGCGGGTGCCTTTTTGGGTCAATGGACGGCTGACTACCTGCAGCAGCAGTATGGCTTTACCAATCCGGCGCTGGAGTGGAACGTTGAAGAGGTGGCAATTTTGCCGTCCATTGTGGGTTCTGCGATTGTGCTGTATCTGGTTACGGCTTTTTTGAGCTGGGGTCGCTACGGCAACCGTTAATTTGATTCAGAAGATTCGGAGGGGCGGCTGCCGAGGCGAGGCTCTGTGCCTGCCAGCAGCCGCTCAATGTTGCTACGGTGACGCAAAATCACGTATAGCCCGCCTGCGATCGCAATCCCGACATAAGCCACAGGCTGCTGCATCGCGATCATGAGCAGAATGGTTGCGATCGCAGCCAGGATTGATCCCAAAGACACAATGCGAAAGACGCCAACCACGGCGGCAAACACTGCCAACGCGCCCAGCCCCACCGGCCAAGACATGGCTAGCAAAATTCCCAGCCCCGAGGCAGCTGACTTGCCGCCTGTAAAATTCAACCAGATCGAGCGGCTGTGTCCCAGCAGCGCTGCTAGAGCCGCCACCGCCTCAATCCAGGGCTGCCAATCAGGGCTAGCAGCAGTAGAGCTGAGCAGGAGAGGATAGGCCAGCTTCACCAGCAATATAGCCAAGGCTCCTTTCACCAGGTCTACCAGCAGCACAGCCGCCGCAGCCGGTTTGCCTACAGTTCGCAACACATTTGTCGCGCCTGTACCGCCCGAGCCATACTCACGAATATCAATCCCTTTAACCCATTTGGCGATCAGGTACCCAGTGGGGATCGATCCCAGCAAATAAGCAGCAAGGATAAGCCCTGCGATCGCAACTCCAGTCCCAGCCATGTGCCCTCCCCCTTCTGCCTTAATAAAAGTCATACTCCTGCACCGGATTCAGCGGATCAGGCGCGAAGGCCAGCCACAGCGGAAACTGCAGCAGCGATAGGCTGACTGTGTTCTCTGACTCGTCAATAATAATCAGCGGCAGGCCGTCTTCTGAAACAATCCGATCAGCTCGTTGGGCCAGGGGTTCGGGCGCATCGAACAGCATAATGCCTCGGTTGACGCCAAACTCTGCCCGCGAAACGCCTAGACAGTCTTGCAGGCCTCGTCGCCACTCTCCTAGCCGCTCGGGTGAGTTTGACAGCACCAGGGTTTGCAGTCGGTCATTATGCAGGGCATGCAGAATAGAGATTCCGGCAGAGGCCACCAGCACGTTTTGTAGGCGGCTGCCCATGCTTTTAACGGCTCCTCTGCCCCCCTGGCTAAAGAACCAGTTGGCTACCCGATCGGCATGGATAGGTTCAAAGGTGCGGCGCAGTTGCCAGACAGGGCCGTAGTAGTCAGGCCGCATTCGGTACTGGTCTAGCAGGCTGCGAACCCGCTCTGTCTGATCTTGAAAACGCTGGCTACCAAAGCCCACCTGAGAATTCTCTGATCGCTCAGCAGATCGCCCAGTGGATCGCTCGGCGGGTCGCCGTCTATTCTCCCGAGGCTCCCCTCGAATTACTTCAGACTGAGGCGGAGCTTGAGGCTGAGGGGGTGAAAGCTCCAACTTTTCGGCAGTGGCAGCCAGATCTTGCAGGCTGCCCACGAGGTAGTCTTTAAAGCCCTGCACTCGCACCGCCAAATCTTGAGAGACTCCAGCGAAGCTGGTGCGCATTTCTTCCTGAATGCGATCGCGTCGTCGCTCCAGCTTTTCTATCTCTAGCTGCAGCGTGCGCTGGCGCTGTTCAAGTTCCGACGTGGCCTGCTGCATTATCCGGCCAAAGTCGGTCTGCATTTGCTGCGCCTGGTCCTTTAGGAGCCGGTTGTAGGCCGACTGTAAGTCCGCGATACTGCGCTTTAGGTCGCTCTCTTGGCGCTGCAAATCGGCAATGCGATCGGCACTGACAGCGTCTGAGGCAGCCTCAGTCGGCGATGCGGAAGGGGACAGGTCATCTGAATACATGAACTCGGAACCGTACTCGGGTGATGTCAGCGTATCAAATCCCAGGCCAATACGCTGGTTTAGGAAGTTTGAACAGGGCGGGGACAGTGCTGCTCCAGACAAGTTCGTAGCTGGCTAGGGCTAAAAATAATGGGCAAAAAGTGAATGCTGTTGACTTCTTTGAAATAGAACAGAATCGGCACGGGCGACCAGAAGATCTCCCAGTTCAGCCAGTCCTGGTAGGGAAAGTGGCGAATACACTGCTCTCCCCGGTAGATATCCAAAGCAGTTGAGGTAAATCGCAGCCGCAGCGTAACGGCCTGAAACAGCAGCAGCAGCCCCAGTAAAGCCACTGCACCACCGGCCCAGAGCTGCAGCCAAAACAGCGGTATCGACAGCACTACCAGCCCCAGCGGCAGACGGTAGCTGGGAGCCAGTTCGATCAGCTCAGAAGGGGCAGTCGCAGATTGGGTAGAGTCCACTTATCAACTCAGTGACAACAGATCAGACACAAAAGATCAGATACAGCAAATTGGGCACAACAAAACCAGTTGCAGCCAACTCAGGTGCAGCAAACCCAAGCACAGCAGGCAGGCTATCCCAAGCTGCTGCCTTTCATTCTACCGGTAGAACCCTTAAATACTGTTCGATATGGCGCTACCGGTTCCCTGAAACATCAGCCAGGACAAGAAGAAGTTGACAATAAAAATGGCCAGCAGAGCTGTGACGACTGCCGTAGTTGTAGACTGGCCCACTCCCTTAGCTCCGCCAGTTGTGGTCAGGCCCCAGTTTGAGCCAATCACCGCAATTAGTAGGCCAAACACGAATGCCTTAATCATGGAACTGATCAAGTCCCAGGGGGTGAGAAAGCTTTGGGCTGAGTCTAAAAATACTGAGGTAGGAATGTTGTAGAGGGAGGTGGCAATGATCAGTCCTCCAGTCATGCCCGTGATGAATGACAGGACGTTCAGCAGAGGCAGCATCAGAGCGCAGGCCACCACCCGAGGAATCACCAGATAGTCAATCGGGTCTGTCTTTAAGATCTGCAGCGCATCGATTTGCTCTGTCACCTTCATAGTGCCGATCTCAGCAGCAAAGGCCGACCCCACCCGGCCCGCCAAAATCACTGCCGTCAAAACCGGCCCCAGCTCCCTTGCTAGGGTTAGCGCCAGTACTCCGCCTACCGCCGTACCTGCTCCAAAATTAATGAACTCGCGGGTGACCTGGATGGTAAACACCATGCCGACAAAGGCTGCTGTGATCAGGGCAATCAGGAGCGACGCAGGCCCAACCGCCACCATCTGATCCAGCGTGTTGCGCCGATGAATCGGCCTTGAGATCAGGTGAATAACCACTTGCCCAGTCAAAAAGATCGCTGCCATAAGGCGGCGGAGCCATTGATTGAGGCTCGAATTATCGCCAATTTGCGTCAAGCACCTACCCTCAAACGACCTTTTGCGACCTTTGACGTTACAGAATGCATTGGTTCAGCATTAAACCTTAAAAGAACTCTACTGAAGGTTAATTGGCCTGACAACAGGCCAGAGTCAGGATTGGCGCAGTTTTGTTACAGCACTTCAATACATTACGTGATCGAGCTTGAAGAATTTTCACCCCAACCGCACAACCTGAGGCTGGGTGCGTAAGGTTAGAGAGGATTTTTCCCAATCGCTCGCTAACTTCGATTACTTGTGACAAGAAGTAGGTCAGGTATGCGCTGTGTCCCTCGCCGTCTATTTTTCTTGACCTTAACGGCTATTGTCAGTTTTCTGCTGCCGCTAGTGATGATTGGCAGCATCGTGCTGGGATTATCAGGATTAACAAGGCTGGCTTTGCTGATGCCCTTTACCCAACAAGTGCTGCAGCACTTGCTTCATTTTCTCACTACTTTGGGTAGCGGCAACGCCTGGCATGGGGTTTTGATTGTGGGGTTGACCTCCAGCACCGTCGGGGTTTTGTTTGATACATTTGCTTCTGCTCGGTTTGAAGGCTTTAGTCACCATTAGTCCCGCTAGTCGTTCCTAGCAAAACTCCTTATCCTGGTATAGGTGTTCCATCGTTGGGCATACCTATGAACCATGCACCGCTGCCTTGCCTTTCCCAGCAGCAGACCATTACCCGGCAGCCGTTGGCCAGGATTTTCCTGGTTGAGAATCTGATTAAGTCCCTGGTTATTGGGTTTTTTGTAGCGCTATTGGGTTGGGCCTTGCTGCCCTCAGCTCCAGCCTACGCTAGACAAGCCCTGCCCCAGACGCAGGCTCAGTCGATTCAGCCCTACCTCAACCGGGTGGCCGATCAGGTCACGGAATTTACCCTCGACAACGGCATGAAGTTTATCGTGCTGCGACGGCCTGAAGCGCCTGTTGTCTCCTTCATGATTCACGCCAATGTTGGTGGGGTGAATGAAGAGGACGGCAAGACCGGCATTGCCCACTACTTGGAGCACCTGGCATTTAAGGGCACAACTCGTATCGGCACTCAAGACTATGCTGCTGAGAGAGCGGTGTTTAGCGAAATGGATGCTGTCTTCGATCAAATCTTGGCGGCAGAGGATGCCGGAGATGCGGCGACGGCAACGCGCTTGAAGGGGCAGCTAGAGACGCTGCAGCAAAAGGCGGCTACCTTTGTAGAGCAAAACAAGTACGGTCAGATCGTAGAGCAGTCAGGCGGGGTTGGGCTGAATGCGACGACTGCTGCCGATGCCACCCGCTATTTCTACAGCCTGCCCGCTAACAAGCTCGAACTCTGGATGTCTCTGGAGTCGGAACGTTTTCTTGAGCCGGTTTTCCGGGAGTTCTACGAGGAGAAAAACGTAATTCTTGAGGAGCGTCGGATGCGGGTAGACAACTCCCCCATCGGCAAAATGGTGGAGGAATTTTTGGGTGCTGCGTTTGAGACTCATCCCTACCGCCGCCCTGTGATTGGCTACGAAGCTGATCTGTACCGGGCCACTCGACAAGACATTCAAGATTTTTATGACACCTACTACGGCCCTAGCAATCTCATTGCAGCGGTGGTCGGGGATGTTGATCCAGATCAGGTGCGTGAGCTGGCCCAAACCTATTTTGGTCGCTACCAGGCTAGAACCCGCCCATCGCAGCTAGAGATCAATGAGCCGCCCCAGACCGAGCCTCGAGAATTTACGCTAGAGCTGCCTTCGCAGCCGTGGTACCTAGAAGGCTATCACCGCCCTGGTATTAATCATCCTGACCATGTGATTTACGGCATGATTGACGGCATTTTGCTGGGGGGTCGGACGTCGCGGATTTACAAAAAGCTGGTGGTGGACGACCAGATTGCGCTAGATGTCGGCAGTCTGAACGGGTTTCCGGGAGACAAATACGACAATATCTTTTTGCTCTATGCCCTGACGGCTCCAGGCCATACGGTGGATGAAATTGCGGCGGCGTATCGTCAGGAACTGACGCGGCTGCAGGAAACCTCTGTTACGCCAGAGGAGCTGGATCGGGTGAAGACTCAGGCCCGAGCGGGTCTGGTGCGATCGCTATCTTCTAATGCCGGGATGGCCAGTCTGCTCACTGAGTATGAGGCGAAGACCGGGAGCTGGCGCAATGTTTTTGAGGAACTTGAGGCCATTCAGGCGGTAACAGCGGCAGATGTGCAGCGAGTTGCCAGAGCCACCTTCCAGCCCAACAGCCGCACGGTCGGTAAGCTCATTTCCAGCCCGGCTGGCGGCTAAGGCGGCTTGCCAGCGCTACGCCTGTCAGTACTGCGCCTGCCAGTGCTAATCCTGTTAGTCACCCTTTTGCAAAAACGAAGACCTATGGACTGGTTTACTTCCCTACGCCGCCCCTTTCGAAACTGGTTTTTACTGCCTTCGCTCGGGGTTGTGACCCTGGTTGGGGTCTTGCTGTTGGGCTGGCAGCCGCCTGCGATCGCAAACACCGCCCGCCACTACACTGAGCTAGAGTTTCCGTCGCTGCCGGAGATCCAGATCCCGGCCTATGAGCGGTACGAACTGCCCAATGGAGTGGTGGTTTACCTGATGGAAGACCACGAGCTGCCCCTAGTAGGCGGCACCGCCACCTTCCGGACTGGCACTCGGTTTGAGCCAGCCAATCAGGTAGGACTAGGGGCATTAATGGGCCAGTCTATGCGGCTAGGGGGCACTGAATCACTGCCCCCCGATCAGCTCAACCAGGCGCTAGAGCAGCGGGCCGCCTCCGTAGAAACAAACTTGGATGAGACCGCAGGCAGCGCCAGCTTCAATACGCTGACAGAGGATCTCAACGACGTCTTTGCTATTTTTGCCGATGTCGTGCAGCGTCCGGCCTTCACTCCAGATCGGATCGATTTGCTCAAGAGCCAATACGCAGGTGGCATTGCCCGTCGCAATGACGATCCCGATGCAGTTGCCTCGCGGGAGTTTCGCAAGCTGGTCTATGGAGCCAACAGCCCCTATGCCCGTACGGTTGAATATGCCACCCTCAACAACATCAGCCGCGACGACATTCTCCGTTTTTACCAAGCCTCTATTCGTCCAGAGCAAACAATTTTGGGCATCGTCGGTGATTTCGATCCGGAGTCAATGAAGCGGCTGATTGCCCAGTACTTTGGCGACTGGCAGGCAACTGGCAACCCACTTAACGTTGCTCAGCTGCCGCCGGTTAACCAGGCTCAGACGGGAGTGTTTGCGGTCAATCTGCCTCAGCTAACCCAGAGTTCTGTCTTTGTCGGTCACTTAGGCGGCCAGCTCGACTACCCTGAGCATGGGTCGCTATCGGTCATGAACGAGGTGCTCAATGGTTTTGGCGGACGGTTGTTTAACGAGGTGCGATCGCGCCAAGGGCTAGCCTACTCGGTCTATGCTTACTGGTCTCCTCGCTGGGACTACCCCGGCCTATTTATCGGCGGCGGCCAGACCCGATCCGATGCTACCGTGCCTTTTGTTCAGTCAGTTAAGAGCGAAATTAACCGCATTCGCAGCACGCCGATTACAGAGGTAGAGCTGGCCCGCGCTAAAGATTCAGTGCTCAACAGCTTTGTTTTCAACTTTCAAGATCGGGTGCAGACCCTGTCGCGCCTAATTCGCTACGAGTACTACGGCTACCCCTCCGACTTTGTCTTCCGCTTTCAGCGCGACGTGGAAAACACCACTATCGCCGATGTCCAGTCAGCTGCCCAGAAATACCTCAACCCAGATCGACTGGTAACTTTGGTGGTCGGCAATCCCCAGGCAATTCAGCCCTCCTTGGAGGTGCTCTCGCCTAACCAGGCGGTGACTACTATCGACGTCACCATTCCCCAACCAGGGGCTTGAAAACGTCTACCCCGATCGCCTTGCCTGCAGTGCCAGCACAATTTCTTGATGCTTCTGGCGGCTAATCGGATAGCGGTAAGCAAACCATAGACTGCCTGCCACTAAGAGAGCAGGCAGTGGACCAATCAGCAGGCGGATGGCCCAAAGGGCGCTAGTAGGCTGATCCACTGCCTCGGCGGTCAAGCCCGTCCACTCCAGAACTTGACCGGAGAGGAAAAGTGCGATCGCAAGTCCCAGCTTTTGCAAAAATACCACCGCGCTAAAATACACCCCTTCTCGACGCTGCCCTATGCGCAGTTCATCCAGGTCAATCACATCGGGCAGCATGGCAAAGGGCACCAGGTACAGCGTCGCCAGCCCCAGACCGACCCCTGCCGCGAGTCCATACATCCAGCCCATCTGACCAGGCTGCACCGTCACTAGGCCCAGGAGGCACAGAACGCTGATCGGGGCTCCGATCAGGAAAATCGATCGCTTTTCGGTTCGCTGTCCCAGCCAGTTCCAGCCCACCATCGAGACAATGGCACTGCCCTGAACCGTCAGCGCCATCTGAGCAAAGTGAGTCTCTGGCAGCTTCATCCAGGCAGAGACGAAGTAGGGCAGCATCGCCGCCGTCACCTGAATTCCCATCCAGGCAAACAGATACAGTCCCAGTACCTGCCGAAAAGCCGTATTTTGCCAGAGACTGCGGATCTGGCTACTCAGAGGCACGCCCAAGGCCGCCGTGCGCTCTCGTCGCCGGGCTTCCATCTGCCAGTAGCGACGGTAGGTCCCCACCACGCAAATTGCCACGGCAACAAGGGCAATTCCCCCCGAGATCAGCCCCAATACAAGATACTGCTGTCTAGGCTGGGCCACCTGAGCAAAGACAACCTGGGCCAGCCCTAGCCCCAGCAGGCTGCCGCCAATGCTAAAGGCCGACTTGATGCCAATCAGGCTAGTGCGCTCATCATAGTCATCACTTAGCTCTGCTGCCAGGGCCGTGTAGGGCAGCTGCACAGCGGTAAAGGCAACATAGATCACCAGCGACAGCAGCGCATAGTAAGTAAATAGGCCGCTCTGACTGCTAATCGGGGGCACCCACCACAGCAGCCCGCAGCACAGGGCCAGGGGAACCGCACCATAGACCATCCAGGGGTAGCGGCGACCGAGGGGCGACGTGGTGCGATCGCTCAGCCAACCAATCGCCGGATCGTTAATCGCATCCCAAACCCGACCCAGCAGCAACACTCCCCCTGCCAGGGCTGGGCTTAGCCCCACAACCGTAGTCAAAAAATACAGCAGAAAAAAGGCCGCCAGACCGACTGGCACAGCCCCTGCGAGTTCACCCACGCCGTAGGTTAATCTAGCTGGCAGAGACAGCCGAGGCAATGTCATACCGACTTTAGCGCTCGCTATTTTGTATGCCCTGTTTTGTAAAAGCTATGCGGATGAAAGGACTTGAACCTTCACTCCCGAAAGAACTAGAACCTAAATCTAGCGCGTCTACCAATTCCGCCACATCCGCATCAGGGAACTATTGTAGCAATAAACCGCGCGACGAGCACCGAAAAAGAAGCATTTTTGATGCTAGACGGCTAGCCCGACTCCCGCTGATGAAAACTGCAGAGTAGACTTCAAGCCAAGGCGGAGAAGAACTATCATTAAGAAAGGTGTAAAACTGTTGGCGGGAAGATCGGCAATCTTTCTGGTAGCCCAAATCACTAGCGGCAAGACTCAACAGAAGGCAGCTCAGAGGTTCGGTGTGGTTCGCCTGATTTATCAGGAAAAAGCTCTGGCAGCAAGATTGGCCAGTGTTTTGTCCCTAGTGGACAAAATGAGGGAAGATCAGACCGAATTATTAGGATCGGCTCTAGCATTCGGAAGCGCAAGGAGACACCTCTGGAATGGGTAAAGTAGTTGGCATCGACCTGGGCACCACCAATTCAGTTGTTTCAGTCATGGAAGGTGGCAAACCGGTTGTGATTGCCAACGCTGAAGGGATGCGAACAACGCCTTCAGTGGTGGCCTTTAGCAAGGAAGGAGAACGGCTCGTCGGTCAGATGGCCCGGCGGCAGGCGGTGCTCAACCCCCAAAACACGTTTTACGGCGTCAAACGCTTCATGGGCCGTAAGTATGGAGAGCTCAGCCAAGAATCCAAGCAAGTGCCCTACACCATCCGACGCGATGATGTAGGCAACATTAAAGTTCGCTGCCCGCGCCTAGAAAAAGACTTTGCTCCCGAAGAAGTCTCGGCCATGATTCTGCGAAAGCTGGCTGATGAAGCCAGCCGCTACTTGGGCCAGCCAGTAACGGGCGCAGTGATCACAGTACCTGCCTATTTTAACGACGCTCAGCGGCAGGCCACCCGTAACGCAGGCCGCATCGCTGGCCTAGACGTCAAGCGCATTCTCAACGAGCCCACAGCGGCTTCTCTGGCCTATGGCCTTGACCAGAAATACAACCAGACTATTCTGGTGTTTGACCTGGGCGGCGGCACCTTCGATGTGTCTGTGTTGGATGTGGGCGATGGCGTCTTTGAGGTGCGCTCTACAGTGGGCGACACGCAGCTAGGCGGCACCAACTTTGACCAAAAAATTGTCGATTGGCTAGCAGAGCAGTTTCAGGAAGCAGAAGGCATTGACCTGCGGCGGCGCGATCGCCAGGCGCTGCAACGTCTGACCGAGGCTGCCGAAAAAGCCAAGATTGAGCTTTCTGGGATTGCGGTCACCGACATCAACCTGCCCTTCATCACCGCTACTGAAGACGGACCCAAACATCTAGACGCCCGCCTGACTCGGGCTCAGTTTGAGGGACTGTGTGGGGATCTGGTTAGCCGGTTGCGTGGACCTTTAAAGCAGGCCCTAGCAGATGCCGGTCTTACCCCCAATGACATTGATGAAGTCGTCTTGGTTGGTGGAGCCAGCCGCATGCCGATGGTGCAGGAGCTGGTACGCAGCTTTATCGGCATAGAGCCCAACCAAAACGTCAACCCCGACGAGGTCGTTGCGGTGGGTGCAGCCATTCAGGCAGGTATTCTTACCCAAGAAATTCAAGACATCTTGCTGCTAGATGTGACGCCCCTCTCCCTGGGCCTAGAAACCATCGGCGGCGTAATGAAAAAGCTAATCCCTCGCAACACCACCATTCCAGTACGCCGCTCTGACGTGTTTTCGACCTCGGAGAACAACCAGACCTCGGTTGAGGTGCACGTGCTGCAGGGGGAGCGCGAGATGGCGGGGGATAACAAGTCCCTGGGCCGCTTTAAGCTGGTCGGCATTCCGCCTGCCCCTCGGGGGGTGCCCCAGGTGCTTGTCTCCTTCGACATTGATGCCAACGGCATTCTCCAAGTGTCGGCGATGGACAAGACGACGGGTCGAGAGCAGAGCCTGACCGTGCAGGGAGCCGCAGATCTAGCCGAAGAAGAAGTGCAGCGGATGATTCAGGAGGCAGAAGAGTATGCCGACACCGACCGTCTGCAGCGAGAGCGAGTCGAGAAGCGCAACCGGGCCGAGGCCCTGACCTTCCAGGCAGAGCGACTGCTGCGTGAAGTGGCGCTTGATTTTGGCATGCAGTTTGCGCGCGATCGCAGACGCCGTATCGAGAGCCTAGTGCAAGAACTGCGAGAGTATTTAGAGCGCGTCGATGAGCGGGGCATCGACATCACCCAAGCCGAGCTTCAAGATGAGCTGTACGACCTCAACCGTGAAGCCTACCTCTATGAGGAAGAGGACAAGGAAGAAGGCGGCATTTTGGGGCAGATTGGCGACACCCTAAAGCGTACCTTTGCCTTTGACGATGACGAACCCATTCGCGACTACGGCTACCAGGGATCGTCTTCCTGGGGCAACTGGGATGACGGCTGGGACTATGACAGCCGCAGCCGTCCCTACAACGCACCCCAACCCTCTTACCGAGACGAACCGCCTTACCGCTCAGAGCCCCCCTACCGCTCCGAACCCCCTTATCGGGAGGAGCCACCCCGCCGCAGTTCGCCCCCCTATCGGGAAGATCGCTACCCCGAAAATCGCTCCTGGGATGACCGGCCTGCAAACCAGGGGAGTTCCGAGGGCTACCGCCGGGACGATCGTCGGGAGGCCCCCCCATCAGATCGAAGCTATCCCGATGCCTATCGCCCCGATGAGCGGCGGCCCGACCGATCGCAAAACCCCGCACCTCGGCCGGATGCTTGGAACGGCGATAGCCGACCGGAATCGCGATCGGCTGAACGACGCGATGGCCCAAGACCAGCCCCAGAAGGTCAGCGCAGCCCCAACGGCTACTCGCCTCCTGGCCGCCCCCCTGCCCCTGCTCCTGACGATGCTCCTCCTCGACGTCGGTACGACAGCGAAGACTGGGGCGATGACGACGACGAGTGGTTTTAGACTCAAGGGCAGGTTAATTTACCGACCTGCCCCATCCACTATTAATCCTTCATCCTGATTGCTTTTCAATGCAGAACTTTCGGAACTACTACGAGATTCTGGGAGTTTCCCGAGACGCTACCTTTGATGAGATCAAGCGGGCTTACCGGCAGCTAGCTCGTCGCTACCACCCCGACATGAATCCGGGTGACAAGTCAGCCGAGGAGAAGTTTAAGCTTCTGGGGGAAGCCTATAACGTTCTATCCGACACCGAAAAGCGCTCCCAGTATGAGCAGTTCAGCCAGTTCTGGAAGCAAAAAGGCTTCCAGGGGGTGCGCTTCAACCGTACCAAACCGACCCCAGAGCGCACCAATGGGCGCAACCCGCTCGAAGACCTTGACTTTGGCGAGTTTCCTGACTTCAATAACTTTGTCGATCAGCTGCTCAACCGTCGCCGTGAAGCAGCCTCCCAGCGCGAAGCGGCGGCCCGGCAGGAGCCGACTAGCTGGCGTGAACCCGTTGAGGAGGTTGCGTCAGCCCCTAGAGACGATGCGGACTTTCGCTCGGGTCGAACGAAGACGGCCTACAGCGCACCTTCGCGGGCTGACCGCCGCGACGCCGAAGCCAACCTCACCATTCCTCTGGAGCGAGCTTTTGCAGGTGGTCGGGAGCGCATTCGCCTGGAAGATGGCCGTTCCTTAGAGGTCAACATGCCAGTGGGTATGGTCACAGGTCAACGGATTCGGCTCAAGGGCCAAGGCATTGGCGGCGGCAACCTCTATCTGCGAATTGAGGTTGAGCCACATCCCTTCTTCACCCTGCAGGGCGACGATGTGTTTTGCCGCCTGCCTCTGACGCCCAGTGAGGCAACTCTGGGGGGCACTATTGAGGTGCCTACTCTAGATGGTCTAGTGCGAATGACAATTCCGGCAGGCGTCCAGCCGAGGCAGCGGCTGCGGCTGTCAGGCAAGGGCTATCCGATCGGTCGAGAGCGACGGGGCGATCAGATCATTGAGGTGGAGGTCGTCGTTCCTAGTGTGCTAAGCGATCGCGAAAAGGCGCTCTATGCAGAACTGCGAGAGATGGAAACGCTTAACCCCAGGGCAGATCTGCCGGTTTAGTTCTGGCCTTGGTGTCGTTGGCCCATGAAACTGGCCCTATGGAACAATTGGGCTGCCGTGATGATGCACTAGGTACCACTGCCCGCCCATGCGTTCAAAGATATTAGTAGCCATCGACTGCGCTTCTAGGCGGCGACCGCTGCCGACCTGCAGAATGGTCTCGATCAGCACCACGTAGGCCAAATCGCCGCTGCTCTCAATGCTGATGATATCGGTATCGATCTCCAGGTAGCGAGTATTTTTGAAGATCTGCTCCCAGGAGGTACCAATGGCTTCCCAGCCCTTAAGGGCTTTGCGGCCCGGATGGATGCAGAGGCTGTTTATGCCTTTGGACCAGGCAGCTGTCATGGCTTCTAGGTCTTTCTTTTCAAAGGCCCGATAGAAGCGGTCATTGGCTGCCAGAATGGCTTCTCGATCGCCAGCCATTGAAGTCCTCGCTGATAAGATACAGAAACGTTCTTTCGTAAGGGTATCCTGAGCATGCCTATCTCTGCTGGTCGTTCTGCCCATCTTAGGAGGTCAGGGAAAACGCATGCTGCAACTTGAAAATCTCTGCAAGCACTATGGCAAACGCCCGATTTTGCAGAATTTAAGTCTGACGATTCAACCAGGGGAAATTTACGGCCTGTTAGGCCCAAACGGTGCCGGTAAGACAACGACGATCAACCTAATTTGTGGGCTACTGGAGGCAGACTCTGGGGCCGTTTATGTGGGTGGACGTCGGGCAGGAAACGCAACCAAGCCGTTGCTGGGCGTCATGCCTCAGGAAAATTTGCTCTACCGAGGACTGACCTGCGAGGAGAACCTGGCGTTTTTTGGGCGCATTTATGGATTATCTAGGCGGGAGCGTTTGAGCCAGATTGAGCGCTGTTTGGGGCTGGTAAATCTGCTAGATCGCGCCAAAACTCCGGTGGAGAAACTCAGTGGCGGCATGCAGCGTCGCCTCAGTCTAGCGGTAGCGATGATGCATCGGCCTAAGCTGCTGATTTTGGATGAACCCACTACTGGCCTCGATATTGAATCTCGCTATGAGGTGTGGGCGCTGATCCGCAGCTTTAAGCAGTCGGGGGTGACGGTATTGCTGACCACCCACCTATTAGATGAGGTAGAGCGGCTCTGTCACTGCATCGGCATTCTAAAGCAGGGGAAATTGCTGGCTGAAGGTACCTTGGCCGAACTGCGCCAGCGAATTCCAGCCCAGGAAGTGGTCACTGTTGAAACTGATGACCCGGAAGGTGCGATCGCACGTGCCCAACTTCACGGCTTTACCCCCCGCCACTACGGCTCAGATCTCGCCTTTTGGATACCCGAACACCTGGAGCTAAAAGACTTGCTCGATCGCTTTGAGGGCGTTGCTTTAAACTCGATTTCGCGACACCCTGTGCGGCTAGAGCATATCTATCTGGAAGTGACTAAGAATGCGATCGCTTACGATCAGCCGCTGCCGGTGTAGTGATGGGGTCTTTGAGAATTGAACTTCGCTGAATACTAGGAAGGCGATGCATTACATCTGAAACTCTGGACGTTTACCAGAACTTTGGCTGCAATACATCGCCCCTGGTTCAACGAACGGTTAACTAAATCTACAGCTCCGCTAGCACCTCACGGGCAGCAGCAATGGTTTTCTCGATGTCCGCATCGGTGTGGGCCAGCGAGGTAAAGCCAGCTTCAAACTGAGAGGGGGCCAGGTAGACGCCCCGCTCCAACATACCCCGATGGAAGCGGCTGAACTTAGTCAAGTCAGAGCGCTTGGCATCGTCATAGTTGTGCACCGGCCCTGCCTGGAAGAAGAAGCCAAACATGGCGCTGACACTGCCGCCATAGACCTCATGACCTGCCTCTCGGGCGGCCTGCAGTAGGCCCTCGGTCAGCTTGCGGGTGATGGTCTCTAGCTGCTCATAGGTACCGGGTCGCTGCAATAGCTCTAGGGTCTTGATGCCGGCGGTCATTGCCAGGGGGTTACCAGAGAGAGTGCCCGCCTGATAAACCGGGCCTGCCGGAGCCACCATTTCCATGATGTCGCGCCGTCCCCCATAGGCTCCAACCGGCAGGCCGCCGCCGATGATTTTGCCCAGGGTTGTCAGGTCGGGGGTAACGCCAAATTTCTCCTGCACGCCGCCGTAGGCAATGCGGAACCCAGTCATGACCTCATCAAAGACCAGCAGCGCATCATTGTCTTGGGTCAGCTCCCGCAGCCCTTCTAGGAAACCGGCATCGGGTACGATAAAGCCGGAGTTGCCCACAATAGGCTCTAAAATTACCCCGGCAATCTCGCCTTTATTCTCCTCAAAGAGTGCCTTTACAGCTTCTAGATCGTTGTAGGGAGCCGTTAGGGTATCGCTGGTGGCGGCCTTGGGCACGCCAGGAGAGTCGGGCAGGCCCAAGGTGGCAACGCCTGACCCGGCCTGTACCAAGAACATATCGGCGTGGCCGTGATAGCAACCAGCAAATTTGATGATCTTGTCGCGTCCGGTAAAGGCTCGCATCAGTCGCAGCACGGCCATACAGGCTTCGGTGCCGGAGTTGACAAAGCGCACCATCTCAATGCTGGGAACGGCCTGGATCACCATTTCAGCCAGGACGTTCTCAAGATAGCTGGGTGCGCCAAAGCTGGTGCCTTTTTCCAAGGCTGCTGCTAACGCCTGATTAACTTCGGGATGCGCATGGCCGCAAATTGCCGGACCCCAGGTGCCGACGTAGTCGATGTACTGGTTACCGTCTACATCCCAGACGTAGGCTCCCTTAACTCGGTCAAAGACGATGGGCTGTCCGCCTACCGATTTAAATGCCCGCACGGGAGAGCTCACTCCGCCCGGCATCAGATTTTGGGCTGCTGAAAAAATCTCTTGTGATTTGGTCGTGTTGAATGAGGTCGTACTCACCAAAGCGTTTTCCTCTCTGTACCTGCGAAAGCCAGCAAATAATGACTAGAGGCCAAGCAATCATTGCCCAAAATTGGCCGTAATCATTATCCTATCGATTAGGTTAAGCAAATCCCGTCACATGTTAAGGAATGTAGAGACGCAATCAATCGCGTCTCTACACACAACAAGAAGTACAGTGCCTGCTGGGGCCAGCCTTTATCGCCGGAAATACTGCAAATTGCCGTTCTGGAGCTGCACCACCGGGTTGTTGGACATCCGCACTAGCTGCTCGTCGTGGGTGGTGACGATCACGGTGATGCCGATGGAGTTGAGCTTTTTGAGAATCTTGATGACCTGGAGGGAATTGTCGGGATCTAGGTTGCCTGTGGGCTCATCGGCCAACAGTAGAGGCGGGGTGCTGACCACGGCGCGGGCAATGCTAACCCGCTGCTGCTCGCCCCCAGAAAGTTCATCAGGAAAGCACTGGGCTTTGCCCTGGAGCCCGACCATCTTTAAGGTGGGCCAGAGGCGGCGATGAATTTCTTTGCGGGTAAAGCCCTGAGCCCACAGAACAAAAGCTACATTCTCAGCTACAGTGCGGCGGGGAATGAGCTTGTAGTCTTGAAAAACGACGCCAATGCGGCGGCGCAGCATGGCCAGACGGTTGCCCCGCAGGAGGGCCATGTCTTCTCCGCCGACCATGATGGAGCCCGATGAGGGGCGCTCTTGGCCGTAGAGAAGCTTGAGCAGAGTAGATTTGCCCGAGCCGGAAGGGCCGGTCACAAATAGGAAGTCGCCCTTGTTAATGTGCAGGTCAACGTTGAGAAGTGCCTGGCTGCCGTTGACGTAGGTTTTGCTGACGCTTTGCAGCGTCACGATGGGTTCGCCAGCAGGCTTAACGGGCGGACGCGGAGTCTCTTCGGGAGCGGCTGGCTCAGCCGGAACCACCATTTGAAGCCGATCGTGAAGCTTGGCTCGAACTTCATCGGGGAGCTGAGTGAAGTGACTGCTGGGGCGGGAAACAACTGAGGTCATGCAGGCTACCAGTAATGCATCTCGCAAAGGTTGACAAAGGCTAGAATGACAACCTTTTTTCGGTTGTTTGGCGAAAAGTTGTGCGGCGGAAAGTTGTTTTGCGGAATTATTCTACTTGACTTGCTGGCTGTAGGAATAGGGTTATTAGAGATTTCAATAATCTTCACAACTGTATCTCAAATAACCCTCTGAAAAACTGTTTTGTCCTTAGGGCTGTAAGGGCTAGGGGCGAGGTTCAGAGTAGGTTAGCGATCGCACCGCAAATCGGGGCAGTGCCAGCATCCGCCGCCAGCGCCAGGGTTCTTGATAGAGGCGATAGAGCCACTCTAGGTGATTGTCGCAAAACCATTTAGGGGCGCGGGTTTTGACCCCGGCCCAGATATCAAAGCTGCCGCCCACGCCGATCCAGATGGCCTGGGGGCAGAGGTGGCGGTGCTCAGCAATCCAAAACTCCTGTCGGGGCACACCCATGCCGACAAAGACGACGCTGGGGCGCAGCGCCTTCAGCTGCTCCTCAAAGGCCGGAAATGCTTCGGGGGGTAGGAAGCCGTGTTGGGTGCCTGCGATCGCAAGATTCGGCAGCTGCGCCTGCCAGTAAGCCGCAGCCCGATCGGCTACGCCGGGTGCCCCGCCATAGAAAAAGGCAGGCTCGTTTGGCCCTAGTGCCGCGAGTACGGCTGCAGCCAGCTCAATTCCAGGCTGACGCTGAACGCGGCGGCCTTTAACTCGAAAGTACAGTACCACCCCAGCCCCATCGGGAATGACGAGGTCCGCCGTTTGAATCAGCCGCCGTAGCTTGGGATTTTGCTCTGACTGCATAGCCATTTCGGCATTGAGCGTTACCACATGGGCAGTTTCGCCTTGCCGCAGCTGGGCCATCAGCCAACGAGTGTAGTCTGTGCCGACATGAACCGGCAGGCCCATCACTGAAAGGGTTTCTAATCTTTCCGCCAGCATTTCCTGTGAGATCTTCCTTAAACGACCGGATTATAACCGCTTCTGAATCAGACAAGCACCTGCTTGCTTATGGGAAACAATCTGGAGATCAGGGCTGCCGTGACGATAGCGCAAAATTGACCAAATCTTCTAATTTCCGCCTCTGATTCTGTGTGTCAATAAGATCATTCAGCGGTCGCTCTAGACTACCCTCCGTATCTCGCTGGTTTCTCGCCTCAGCCTTTGATGGCAACGATTAGGGAAATTATTGTTCTGCAAGCTTCAAGAAATTGAATCTAGCTCCCGGTTTCTTCCCTTTTTCTCCTCATATTGCTGGTGAAGAGAAGCCTGTTAGGGTATCTCCGGAATTTTCGTCCTGTTGCTGTATTTGATGGCAGCTGCCACGTGAGTCCCCCATGCTCAAGCTTCAAAATTTACAACTAGGGCAGAAGTTTACAGTTCTGCTCCTGCTCGTGTTTCTAGGCGGCATTTTGGCCAGCGGTCTCGCCCTGTCTTCGGTGCTCAATCGCAGTGCCCAAGCCCAGCTCACTACCAAAGCCCTAATGCTGATGGAAACGATGAACTCAGTGCGAGACTACACCAGCACTCACATTCAGCCCGAACTGGTGAGCCGCCTAGACGCTGAGTTTTTGCCGCAGACGGTACCTGCCTATGCGGCCCGAGAGGTATTTGAATCCTTTCGCGGCAACCCTATCTATGCCGACTTTTTCTATAAAGAAGCAACTTTAAATCCAACTAATCTACGAGACAAAGCTGACGATTTTGAAGCCAAATTGGTGCAGCAGTTTCAGCAGCAGGGTAAGGGCAAAGAAGTGAGTGGCTTTCGTAAAACGCCGGGGGGTGATCTGTTCTATATCGCCCGTCCGCTTCATGTCACTCAGCAGAGCTGTCTGGAATGCCATAGTACCCCCAACGTTGCCCCTGTCAGCATGATTGAACGCTATGGCCCTGATCATGGTTTTGGCTGGAAGCTGGATGAAATTATTGGGGCTCAGGTGATTTCGGTGCCTGCTGCTAAGGTGCTGACAAGTGCTCGGCAATCGCTATTTTTGATTTTGGGCATTTTTGTAGTGGTCTTTTCGCTGACAACGCTGCTAGTTAACCTGTGGCTGAAGCGATTTGTCGTGCGGCCTCTCAACCGCATGGCTAAGGTGGCTGAAGCCGTTAGCATGGGCGACACTAAGGCTGAATTTACGGTTAACTCGAAAGATGAGGTCGGGCAGTTGGCAGAAGCCTTTAACCGGATGCGGATGAGTTTGCAAATGGCAATGCAGCGGCTTGACCGCTACCGGGAAGGACGGCGCAACTCCGGCAATTTATTGCAGTAGAAGGCATTGCAGCCGTAGTAGAGGTGATGCGCTTCGGTTCTACCGATCGTTGCGAAGCAGCATAGCGCTCCATAATGGGAGAAATGTGTTCCTGCTGCCTCGCCCATTATGAATTCTGTTGATCTGGCCTTTACTCCAGCTCTGGAGCAAGCTCGGTTGATTCGCGAAAAGGTGATTTCGCCGCTGGATCTCACTGAGCTATATCTAGATCGTATTGAGCGGCTCAATCCTAAGCTGGGGGCCTATGTGACAGTGATGGTCGAGGAAGCTCTAGAGGAGGCTCAGCGGCAGACTGAGCAGCTCGGGCGAGAGGGATCGCTGCCCCCCTTTTTTGGCGTTCCTATTGCCGTCAAAGATTTGAACTCGGTGGCGGGCGTGCCCTGCGCCTATGGAATTAAGGCGGCTTGCGATCGCATTGCCGAACAAGACGACTACATCGTGACTAAGCTGCGGCAGGCTGGGTTTATCATTTTGGGCAAAACGGCCACCTCTCAGATGGGGTCATTGCCCTACACCGAACCCCCTGGCTTTCCCCCAGCCCGCAACCCGTGGAACCTCGACTACACCCCCGGCGGCTCTAGCGGCGGGTCGGCAGCGGCGCTGGCGGCAGGACTGTGTGCGATCGCTCAAGGATCAGACGGGGGTGGCTCCATTCGAGGGCCGGCCTTTTGTTGTGGCCTGGTGGGGATGAAGGCAGCTAGGGGTCGCATCAGCTTTAGCCCAGTGGGCGAACGGCTCAATGGGTTGGCGATCAATGGGCCTTTGGGTCGCACAGTAGCCGACACAGCAGCCCTGCTAGATGTGCTCAGCGGCTATGTGACGGGCGACCCTTACTGGCTACCCGACCCTGATCCTAGCTTCTTGTCGGCTGCCTACCCACCTACTAAACCGCTGCGGATTGGCTTTGCCACCAAGCTGCCGCCAATTGGTGAGGCCGATCCCATTTGCCGGCAGACGGTCTACGACACGGTGCAGCTTTTGGAAGATCTGGGCCACTACGCCGAAGAAATTGAAATGCCCGATCTGGCCGACCTAATTGAACCCTTTGTGGTGGTTTGGCAGTGTGTTTTGGCCGAGGTTGGTGTGCCCTGGATTGTCATGGAAAAGATGAACCGCTGGCTTTTCTGGCGCGCCTGCCGGGTTCGCAGCGGGCAGTACCTGCGGGCCGTTGCAAAACTACAGCAGGTGTCGCGTCGGATTGTGGCGACCTGTCAGCCCTACGATGCGGTGGTGCTGCCTGTCTACATGCATCCGACGATTCGAGTTGGAGAGTGGAGCAAACTGCGGCCCAACCAAATATTAGAGAAGGTGATTAACTGGATTGCTCCCTGCCCTCCCTTCAATGCCAGCGGTCAACCGGCGTTAGCAATACCCACCGGATTCGGCCCGAATGGCTTGCCGATTGGCGTGCAGCTAGTAGGTCGCCCAGCAGACGAAACTACTCTGTTTTCTCTAGCTGCTCAGATTGAACAAGCTAGGCCCTGGGTGCAGCATCGGCCGGCAGTTGCGATCGCACAAAATTAACCAGCAACGCTCTTTGCCCTTGGCAAACCTTTGGCAAATCAAGGTCTGTAGTGGGTAAACCTAGCCGCCGATTCATCCAGTTTTTCTGGGGCTGAGAAAGCAGTTAGAAAGTTTATGCAGTCTTGATAATCCCTACTTCAAGGTTTACGAGTATTTGCAGATCTGCAGGTTAAGCTGTTGAAGAGTCCGTCTGGTGAGGGGAGTAGTAGAGACTTGATTAAAAGTCTTTATTCGGCAGTCTAGCAAGTCTTTTTCCTTAAGGAGTAAGCGTGGAGATAGGAAAGAATGAAACTTCTTAATGAACTCTGTCTATGAGCTGCGAATATTTACAGAGTTCAGACTTAGGCCCGGTTTCTTAATATTGCAGCTAAGTAAGTAGCTCAGCTAAACAATCGCTGTCACTGTGTAGCTTGCTTCTCGGAGAGTGCAAAGCGCGGCAGTCTCCCTGTAGCAGGTACTTTGTATGGATTGCTTAGCCCTCCGGGCATGGCTTTGCTTTTCTTGAATGCTCTTGGGCGCTTTGCTCGCAATTACGATTCTGGGTCACCTAGGTGCAAACATTGCGCTTAGCAGAAACCCATAAGCTTTTGGTCCTTAAGACCAAAGGTGGAAGCCCTTTGGGCATGGCTTTACGAAAGAGGGTGCACTCTATTAGGCCATATCTGGATTAGGTACGGAGAATTAGCAACAACCGGGCAATAGTAACTGGATTGAAAGGGACGTTTCAGCCCCCTTTCATGTGGATGACAGTGAAATAAAACTGGGGGAATGGCTATGAGCTTCATTAACCCTCGGGTTTGCAGTGCCATTCCAACCTTAATTCAGTGCCATGCATCTTAGATGGTTTCTGTTTTTACGAAAAATCTCTTGGTGATATTGACATGATTTCTGTTCCTAACTCACGTACTCCAGCGGTTGTGAGGGTTCTGCAGAAAGCTTTAAGAGTGCCTCTTAAACTAATTGATTTAGTATCTCTTTTGCCAGCAGAAATTCGGTTTAAGATTAATCAGTTTAAGCATGCCAACGCTTTGCCTTCCGTCTCATCAATAGATGCAGAAATTGTCAAAAGCCTGAGACGGGAGGGCGTATTTATTACTTCTCTAGAGGCTTTAGGCATGCCTGATACAGCTGCAATGCTGCAAGCCGCAGAAAGTATTTTGCCCAAGATAGCAGATCAGCCCGGACAGACAGGATATGACATTCATGCCAGCCAAGACTTGGTGCTAGAGCGACCCGAATTGTTTGCTTGGGGACTTCACGATCGCATTTTGAATATTGCCGAGGCTGGTATGGGTGTTCCAGCAGCATTCAACGACATTCATATCCGCAGAGACTTTGCCAACGGCGTAAAATCAGGTTCTCGCCTATGGCATGTTGATTCCTACGACCACCGAATTCTTCGCATCATTATCTATTTGAGCGACGTGAGCAAAACTGGAGGAGCCCACGAGTATATTCCTCGGCAAAAGTCTAGGTTTTGGGTAACCGTGCTGGAGCACTTTGGCACAATTCCAGACAAAGTAATGGAAAAGCTAGGTTTGCAGAAACACGTTAGATCCTGCCCCGGCCCTAAAGGGACGGTGATATTTAGCATGACTAGCAGAGTGCTGCATCGCGGAACGGTTCCCCAAGACTCTGAGCGCTATACCCTGATCTATAACTACAATTCCCGCTCTCCCAAGCGACCTCAAGAAGCGAGCCCACGGGTGCCGCGAGACAGGTTAATGAACATCGTCCAGCAGTTTCCCAAACGGCAGCAAGACTGTATGTTGTGGAAATAGCTGCAATAGTTAGGCAGCCTTTGCTTAAGCAGGTTAGGGTGCTATGGGGGCTGCGTTGGCCCCAAAGGGCTAGTCTTTGACTATCGCAGCCAACCCTACATGCCCTCAGTCAAAAACACTATGAGTATCGAAACCCTCAGCCAGAATATGGCCCTTGCAGTCGTGGTCTTGAATGGCTTCTTGACCAGTACGTGTCAGCTGCTGGCCCTGGTTGTTATTTTGATTGGCGTGGTGCGGGCGATGGTGATCTATCTCAAAGAGGGAGTGATCCAGGGCAAGACCTCGGAGGCGTTTCAGCATAGCCGACTAACGATGGGCTATGCCTTTTCGCTGGGGTTGAGCTTTTTGGTGGGGGCTACCATCCTCAAGACCATGATTTCTAGCCAGTGGGACGATATCGCCCGCCTGTCGGTCATTATTGCCGTTCGCACGGTGCTCAACCTGCTGCTAGAGAGAGCTATCCGGCGTGGGTCGCCCACCCCAGAACTGAGTTCTGCTGCTGAACAACCCAGCACTTAAGCACCCATCGCGCGGGCTGCCCGCTCAAAGTCAGCTGCTGCTGCCTGGGTAGCCTCAACCTCAAAGAGTTGGGTTGCGATCGCAGCCGAAACCGTAAAAGTATTGAGCCCCTGCGCCGCTAAATAGGCCAGATCTTCAGGGCTGCGAATGCTGGCTGCCAAAATTCGTGTGGGACTTTGCACCCCGTCGAGTACTCGCTGCATTTGAGCCAAGTCTTCGCGGCCATTGCGGCCCAAGTCGTTAATTCGACCCAGGTAGGGCGCGGTGTATTCTGCGCCAAGGGCTGCCGCAATCAGCACTTGATGCACAGCGTACACGCCAGTTAAGGTCACACGAACCCCTGCAGCAATCAGGCGAGCGGCGGCGGCTGTGCCGGCAGCGGTAATGGGTACTTTGACGACGACCTCAGGTGCGATCGCAGCCAGCGCCAGCCCAGTGCTAACCATAGCTTCCCCGTCGCCCCAGGTTTGCAGCTGCACCTCCTGCATCCCCAGGTGCAGCGCTTTTTCGGCTAGGTGGGTTAGCGAGGGTAGAGTGCAGGGAACTTGCGATCGCTCCAGCAGCAGCGGATTGGTCGTCACCCCATAAAACAGCCCGCTGCTATGCCACAGCTCCCATTGAGCTACGTCAGCCGTATCGAGGCAGAGCCTGAGGTTAGACAGCATAAAAATTTCAGCCGTTAGAAATGCCTGCTATAGCCTATTGCAGATTGATTGACTGTGAGTGAATCAGGAACGCTCCTAATGGGATCGTTCTTTAGAAAGGTTTACAAAATATTAAGTGTCCTTAAGCTGGAAAGTACAGAGCATACCCACCCCAGTTCTAAGTGAGGTACTGACATTGCCGCCCCAGTTGACCAGCCATAGGGTTGATCTCACTCACTCCAGCATTTTCTACCAGCAGGGGGGAGTTCAGTTTGACCAAACCCCCATTCTGTTTCTGCATGGGTGGGGTATTTCCACCGACCCCTATCAGGAAATCCTTGAACTGCTGGCTCAGAAGCACCCTGTTCTGGCCCCAGACCTGCCCAGCTTCGCCCGCTCGTCTTACTCTCAACTGATTCCAGATTATGAGAGCTACGCGCAGCTGCTGATTCAGTTTCTAGATGTGCTGGGACTAAAGCAGGTGCATCTGGCGGGGCACTCGCTGGGGGGAGGGCTAGCAATTGCGATCGCAGCCCTTGCGCCAGAGCGTGTCAAAAGCGCAGTTCTCATCGGCAGCACAGGCATTCCGGTAGAATCCATCCTGCAAATTGTGCCCCGTCGAGCAATTGAGATGACGGTTCAGACCTTTCTCCCCAGGTTAAAGCTCAAATTTTGGGATATTCCTCAGGCGTTTACTTACAACCTGCTGTTTAACACGGGAAACGTTGTTTGGGCACTGCTGCTTTCGCTCCAGGCTGACCTCAGACCCCTCATGCCCAAAGTCCAAGCGCGCTGCCTGCTGGTTTGGTCAGACAAAGACACTACAATTCCTATGGAAATTGCTCAGGAAATGGCTAACACGATTCCGAATGCCGAACTGACGACGGTAGAGGAAGGGTGTCATGAATGGGGGCTTTGGTATCCAGAAAAGCTGACATCAATCATGCTGGAATTTGTGACTGTAGTTGAGCGAGCTAACAGTCAGGTAGCTGTGGCGCTTTAACACTATCTTTCCAGCAGAATGCAAATGTGCAAATGTCCTCTTCAGCCCGCTCAGTCAACGTCTCCTAGGCGGAATCGAAGCCAGCTACAGCAGCACAGCTGAAGAAGCAGCATGAGTAGTTCTCTAGAACAAACTGGTTCCTAGGATACAGTTTGGCAAGACGCAATCATGCTGTTGGCCTTAGCGAATTCAGCAGTAGGCACCGCTGTCTTTAAGACTTCTTCACCCATAATTGGTTTTCCAACCAACTCTCCCGCAGAAGCTGATATAGATCCTACAATTGGGGGCATCCTGCCTATACCGTAGGGAATATTTCTTGCGGAATAGTGGCTGGAGTCGCTGAATCCTAAATAGGCAGCTATTTTGGCCGGCCTATCAGCGAAAGGGTAGTTTATGAAGTCAAACAATATGATTGCAAACAACGGGCGCAACGGTAAGAGAAGCAATAAGCCAGCTGCAAAGCTGTCGAACTTACCTGTCGAACAGAAAGCTTGCCTGTTTATTCTCTTAATGGGAATTTTGGGAGTCGTAGTGGGTGGAACTGGCGCTGAATTTGAGATGAGAGCCGAGGCGGGAGATCAGCAGTTTCACTTTGATGCCGCCCAGCAAAGACTTGATGGCGCAGCAACGGGAGCCTACGCAGGCATGGGAGCAGCAGTAGCAATGAGTTTACCGGCAATTGCCAAACGTCTTCGGGGGTAATACAAACGAGAATTTTGGGGAATTTAAAGCATTTCAGCGATTAAAAAGCGTTCCTGGATAAGTTCCTAGGAACGCTTCTTGTATTTTGGGAGGTTCAGCTCGTAGCGATGTCCTCACACGTGCTGTGGGGCTGACTAGACCTTCTTCAGCCAGCTAAACATGGCCCGCAGGTCTTTGCCGACTTCCTCGATGGGGTGCTCAGCTTCGCGGCGGCGCATGGCGGTAAAGCCGGCATTACCAGACTGGCTTTCGAGCACAAAATCCCGAGCAAACTGGCCCGTTTGGATCTCTTTGAGAATCTTGCGCATCTCTTTGCGAGTCTCGTCAGTGATGATGCGGGGACCACGGGTGTAGTCGCCGTATTCAGCGGTGTTGGAGATGCTGTCGCGCATTTTGGACAGGCCGCCCTCGACCACTAGATCCACAATCAGCTTTACTTCGTGCAGGCACTCGAAGTAGGCCAGTTCGGGCTGGTAGCCTGCCTCGACCAGGGTTTCAAAGCCGGACTTGATCAGTTCGCTGAGGCCGCCGCAGAGCACAACCTGCTCACCAAACAGATCGGTTTCGGTCTCTTCGCGGAAGGTGGTTTCGAGAATGCCAGCGCGGGTACCGCCAATGCCTTTAGCGTAGGCCATTGCCCGATCGCGAGCCTGACCAGTGGCATCTTGATACACGGCGAACAAACAGGGTACGCCTTGGCCTTCGGTGTAGGCGCGGCGAACCATGTGGCCGGGGCCTTTGGGCGCAACCATGACCACGTCTACATCAGCAGGCGGCACGACCTGACCAAAGTTGATATTGAAGCCGTGGGCGAAGAAAAGCACGTTGCCTGCTTCTAGGTTGGGTGCGATCTCCTGCTTGTAGATGGTTCTCTGCACTTCGTCGGGCAGCAGGATCATGATCCAGTCGGCTAGCTTGGCGGCATCGGCAACGGGTTTGACGGTCAGCCCTTCTGCTTCGGCTTTGGCGGCCGATTTGCTGCCTTCGTATAGGCCCACAATGACGTTTACGCCGCTATCTTTTAGGTTTAGGGCGTGGGCATGTCCTTGGGAGCCATACCCAATAATGGCAACGGTTTTGCCATTGGCTAAGTCTAGATTGGCGTCACTGTCATAGTACATGCGGGCCATGGGCGTTCTCCTAATCAATTCCTGGGGTGATCAATCAACTGCAAGCCCTTGATCTTACCAAATAAGGAAACCTGCCTCTTCTAGGAACTGAGTTTCTTTCAGCCCTACCCCTCTTCCCTTACCCCTGAGCCTTTCTCGCCGCCCTCCTGATACCCCCAATAGAGCGCTTCTAAAAACGTATCGGCAGTCATGTCGGTGGGGAGGGAGGCTAGGTCTAACTGGTCTCTTAAACGACGGGCCAAATACAGACTGACCTCACCTTGAGCCTTTTCGGTCATGCTGGAGCGGCGCTGTAGGTACTCTCGCACAGTAGCAAAGTCGTCGGGCAGAACTTTGGTAAAGTCGGCTAGGTTGAGCAGATCGGCTGCGATCGCACGCGATCTCTCCCCCACTGCGATCGCACCCCCCGCTGTACTCGGATCAGTCTGCACCACCAGCGTGCCCGCTAGCCAGTCACCAAGGCGTTTCTCGCGGGGGCTGAGCAAGATGCAGAAGAAGCCGATAAACAAAATATCGTCGATGGGGCGCAAGAGCGATCTCAACGTCGCCTGAAATAACCTTTCCGGCTGAGCATCATCGCGGATAACGCGGATTTTGGCGAAGCGTTTGCCGGGAGTTTGCCCGTACCAGCCAGTTTCAAAGCCGACGAAATAGCCAATATAAAGCGCAAAGAGGCTAACGCTAAAAATGGCTGTCAGCCAGAGCTGCAGAGTTTCTGTCTGCAGATTGAACAACACCTCAACATCAGCTAGCTGAAATAACAAAAACAGCCACAGCAGCAGCAGCGCCACCAGCGTCAGGGTAAGAATCGTGTAGTCAATCAGCAGGGCAACGGCGCGGCTGCCGATGCCTGCTAGCGTAAACTCCAGTTCAACGCTTTCAGGGGTACGAATTGTGATGGTGTTGAATAGACCCATAGCTCCGGATGCCGTGACTCGCTGCAATGAAGGCTCAATAGTCGCTTGAGGGTCGAAGCTGCAGATCCAGTCCTTCGCGGCGGCTGCGCAGATCGTAGTAAAGCACCCCTTTGATGGTTTGCCAAAGGGGCATGACCACCATGTTGCCCAAAAAACTGACCACCAGGTTAATGCCGTAGAGTACCCAGTAGGCAGTAGAACCTGCCTCCAAGCGAAGCATGAAGAGCTGGGGGATGTAGCTACTAAACAAAATCAAAGGCAGCGTAATCAGAAAGGCCGCTGTGACGACAAACTGAATTCGCAGCACTGAGGTTTTTGTCAGACTCCAGCTCCGCGAAATACCGTCACTAGCTCTTGTTTCAGTCTCAACTGCTAACGGTACCTCGGCGATTAAAAGACGGGAAACCAGCCAGATCAAACCGATCACCACAACGGCCAAGCCCACCAAACCCCCCAACACGATGCCAATGACAGCGCCAATATCAGAGCCAAAGACTGCTGAGAGAATCCCACCAGTCAAGAAACCGACCAGCAGCCCCAAAATTGTTGCCACAATTCCTAAGGCAAAATAGCCAACCACTAACAGCAGCAGAATCAGCAGGCCCAGCTTCAGGAAATCCCATAGCTTAGGCTTGGTACCGGCTTGTGCTGCCGTAGCTGTTTCTGGCTGATCGATGAGCTGCTGAAAAGCCAGCCGAGACATCACCGCAGACAACATAAAAAACTGGGCAAGGCCATAGAAAAAGGGCACCAGCCCAATCAAAAAACCGATGCCGCCTCCTAGAAATCCCCACACCTCATTACCCGCTAAGGAAAGCACCCCTCCCAGGATGACCGTTACTAAAACCCAAGCTAGCAGCCCCCCCAGCAGCCAAAGATTGGCAATCACAGAAAGCCTGAGGTACATCTTGAGGCGATCGCGGTACAGCCGTAGACCCGCACTGACAACATTGCCGGGATTTAAAGGGCCTAACTGATCTGGGCGACTGTCTGAAGGAGCCATAGCCCTCTCTCCCAAACGGATTGCAGGTATCTTGAGGGTATCTTAGAGACAGTCTCAAGCACCCGGATTTTTCGGCAAACTTTATGAATATTCAGCGGTGGATGGCCCGGCGGGAAAAGAGCTGGCGGCAGCTAGAGCAGCTCTTAAACCAGGCAGAGAAAAAAGGAATTCAATCTCTGACTAGTGAGCAGATTCGCCATCTGGCCAGCCTCTACCGTTCGGTATCAGCTGACTTAGCCCGCGCTAAGAGCCACAGCGTCGGGCAGAGCGTGCTTCAGGATTTGCAGCGCTTGACCAGCCGCAGCTACAGCCAGATCTATCAGGGGTCGCGGCGGCAGGAATGGCAAGCCTTATCAGACTTTTGCCGCTACGGCTTTCCGGAGGTGGTGCGGCAGAGCTGGGTCTACATTGCACTGGCAACGCTGCTGTTTGGGCTGGGGGGACTGTTGGGCTGGTGGTACTCCTGGCAAGACCCGGCCTTTATGACGCTGATGTTGGGTGCCAGTTTTGTCGAAACGGTGAGAGAAACTCAAGAACTCTGGACTGTTTCTATCTTGGGCGTTGAGCCGGTGGCCTCTAGCGCCATCATGATCAACAACATTGTGGTTTCGCTGCAGGCCATCATTGGCGGCATCACAATGTTTATGCCGGAGATTCCGCTACTGACTCCTCCGGGTGGCTTTACGGTGTATCTGCTGGTCGTGAATGGTCTGATGATTGGCTCGGTCGGGGCTCTGGTGGCGCAGACAAACCTGGCCTATGACCTGTGGGCCTTTGTGTTTCCCCACGGGGCGCTAGAGCTGCCCGCTATTTTCTTTGCTGGGGGCGCGGGCCTGCTGCTAGGTCGAGCGATTTTGCTGCCGGGCCAGTATCGCCGCCGCGATGCGCTCAAGGTCTACGGACTGCAGGCCGCCAAGCTGGTGTACGGCATCATTCCTATGCTGGTGATTGCCGGTATGATTGAGGGCTTTTTCTCGCCTCAGCTCTGGATTCCTAACGGGGTGAAGTATATTGTGGGCACCGTCATCTTTGTGCTGCTGGTGCAGTACTGCCGCCGTCAGAGACCGCTCAATTCCTCAGTGCAAGGTTTGTCTTAGCCTGGCTCAAGCCGTCGGTAGCAGCCCCGCAGATCTTCGATGATGCCTAGGTTTCTTAGGGGGCGTAAGCCTTGAGCTGAGGAGGGTTATATCAGATTTTGCGATCGCAGAAACAATACCGTCAGCCGAAACAGGCTGAGGCCAATAAACGACAGCAGGACGACGGTGATCGCCACATTCACAACATCCCAAAATGATTTCATAGTGTTTAAGCCGGTAGAACTAACTGGGACTGCCCAGCCATTATCCTGCACAGCTATGCGCTATGACTCAACGTTCCTTGCTTTGAGTAGAGGGGTTGAGAAGGTTTTGGCTGCAAGGTATACGGTGAGAACACGATTCTTTACGCCAAAGTTACCGCCTTTGGCGTGGAGGGCTAAGATCTTCAAGCCCGGCCCATTGAGTTGATTGCCTGAACGATGACTTCCCAACTGCCAAACCCCACCTTAGAGAGCCTTGAAGCTGTTCCCTACCTCACGCAGGAGGGCCTGATTTCTGAACAGTGGCAGGGCAAGGTGGGCATCTACGCAATTTATGATGCGGCTCAAAGTCTGCAGTATGTTGGCTATTCTCGCGATGTCTACTTGAGCTTAAAGCAGCATTTGGTACGTCAGCCGGATAGCTGCCACTGGATTAAGGTGCAGCTAGTGGAGCGACCCAGCCGGACTCTTTTGGAAGAGATTCGCAACGGGTGGATTGAACAAAACGGCTCGGTGCCGCCCGGTAATGGAGCAGCGGCTGCAGCCTGGAACCAGCCAATTGATGCCAAGCTGACTCTGACGGAGCAGGACAAGGCAGACTATGCGGCCCTGGAAGAAATTGCTCAGATCAAATACTTAAAGCAGTTGGCCCGTCGGGTAGAGGCGGAACTGCTGGAAAAGCTTAAGGCTCGCGGCGTGCAGATGGATCTGCGGTTTAACCCCAAGCTCAAGGAAGAGGGCCTACTGGATTTGAAATGATCTCAGCCGAGGCAGATCGCTGTCCCGGCTGAAATGGAAGCCTAAAGTTAGCTGGCGGGGCGATGGGCAGTGCCCGCCCTACAGGTGCAGGCGAGAATTAGCCGCCAGGGAATTCGGTGACGCGGGCATCGGCTTTGAGCTCCATTTCGCCCTGCCGGATATCTACTCGGTTGAGGCACAGCTCCATACCAGGCACCTCAAAGTTCCGCAGGTCTAGCAGTTCCTGAGCGCTCTGTACCAGGCAATTTGTCAGCGCAGAGACGTCTCCCCCTGTGGTGGGCTGAACTTCTTGCAGCTCAACTTGCTGGCCGCTAAGCGCCATTTTGGGGACAGCGGTGAAGGCTAAATGCTTGCTTTCTCCAGTCTCGGCCAGGGTAACATCGGCTGCGATCGCAACCTTGCCCTCACCCGGCAGCTTAAACTCAACGCGCTGAGTGTTGACCCTCACAGGCTGCCCGTCCACATTAATTTCCAAGTTTTGCAGCTTGTTCTTGATGTACTCAGAGTTAAATGCCCGCTCGATGTCGTCTTCCTTAAGGAGCATGACCGTGCTGGCATCGGTCGGTCGGGTCAACTCAATTTGGCCAAAGGCGGCCTTGAGCGGATTGACTGCAATGTTGCCGGTCTGAACCGTCAGCTTCTCAGTGCGCAACTCCCCCTTCATAACCATGCCTTTGCCTTCAATCTCGACCGAATCAACCTCGCCCTTCATTAGCGAACCAGGATTTGTTCGGACATCAACGTCTAGCTTTTCGGCGTCATCAAGTTGGGTGCTCAGACCCATCTCTACAGCTTTGCTAATTGCCTGGTCGCCCAGACTGGAATCGCCTGCAGTCATGCCTTTCGTCCTTTGTGGGGTGTTGGCTCTCCAGTCTAGGCAAACTCCTAAAGGGCCATGCTCTATCTCGCTAGGGTTTTTCGCTGAGGGCAGGATACCGCCTGCGATAGAAATCTTTACGTTAGCAGTCCGTCTAGAGAAACCGAGATATTTGGAAAGGCCAGTGGGGTAATGCTTCCTGTTGTGAGAACCGTTTCATTTCGGTACTGGCCCTGCTGAGGCTCCTGAAACCGAGTCAGGCGCTAGAGAGACAGATCCGCAGATTCTATTGGGTGATTCTAGGTGCAGAGAAATGTGGTTAACAACGCAAGCTAGGCCGAAATACAGGCATAATCAGCTCTAACGGCAGTATCGGGATTTCTGTATGGCTCAAAAGCCTGAGGTTGCGATCGCAATCCTCTACCAAGACGACCAGTTTTTGCTGCAGCTGCGCGACAACATTCCCGGCATTTTCTTCCCTGGTTACTGGGCTTTTTTTGGCGGCCATTTAGAGCCGGGAGAAGACCCCCTGACCGCTGCCTATCGAGAGCTACAGGAAGAGATCGGCTACCAGGCCCCCCATCTAGAGCTGTTTGAACGCCTTGAGACAGAGCAAGTGATCCGCAATGTCTTTCATGGGCCGCTGCTAGTTCCCGTTGCCAACCTGGAGCTAAACGAGGGCTGGGACTTGGGCCTATGGAGCATCGAGGACATTCAGCGGGGTCAGCGTTATTCCGAACGGGCCGGGGAAGAGCGGCCCCTTGGCCCGCCTCACCAAAAGATTTTGCTCTCCTTTCTGGAGCAGCGTAGGATAGAACAGGCGTCCTAACGTGCTGCCTATGGCTGACTCTACAGAGCAGCTAAACCTATTTTCTGCCCGCCCCCAGGCGCTGCCTGATTATCAAATTCGCGAGAGCGCCCGCGCCCGCCATGTCTCGATTAAAATTTCGCTGCAGGGCGCGGTCGAAGTTGTCGTGCCCCAAGGCTTCGACCCCAAGCGGGTGCCCGACATTATCCAGCGACGGCGCGAGTGGATTCTCAAAACGGTGCAGCGTGTACAGGGCCAGCAAATTGCCCTAGAGCCCGACCATTTTGACGAAAAGCCCAGCACGATTGAGTTGCGATCGCGCCACGAAACCTGGCATATCCTCTATCAATCGACCCTTCGCAACCAGCTCACGCTGACCCAAACCGCCCCCCTCACCCTCACCCTCAAAGGCCCCGTAGACGACCCCGCACTTTGTAGTGACCTACTGCGCCAGTGGCTCACCCGCAAAGCCCGCGCCGAGTTCGCCCCCTGGCTGCGAGAGCTGAGCTTTGTCATTAACCTGCCCTTTAGCCGCATCTCAGTGCGGGGCCAAAAAACCCGCTGGGCCAGCTGCTCTACCGATAAAAACATCAGCCTCAACTACAAGCTGCTGTTTCTGCCGCCGCCGCTGGTGCACTACGTCTTTGTCCACGAACTCTGCCACACCATTCACATGGACCACTCCCGCAACTTCTGGCGGCTGGTGGGCGAAAAGCTGCCGGAGTACCGCCACAGCCGCGACGAGCTGCGCGAAGCCTGGCGCTACGTGCCTCGCTGGGTCGAACAAGATTAGTAGCCGCTCTCTCTACTAGGGAGGATATACCTGCAAAATCAGGCATGAGACCCTAGAAAAGGTGCAATAGGCGATGGCCACAACTGATGAGAAATCTACTTCAGCTCGATACTTCAAACGAGCTTCGTCTAAGCCGGGAGAAAAGCAGAAGTTATGAGGATATTTTAGTTGTCGGCCAGCCCCTACAAATTTCCCTAAAAGATCTGGCCCCTACCGAAGATGCAGTTGTCAGCTTCAAAACCTGGGGAGAGATTGAGCTCTACTTTGACCTTGAGCTAAATCAGCAGATTGATACACAAACGGCAGTTCCGCTCGCACAACTGCCAGAAATTGCTCTGCTAGCAAGAACCTTTAGCGACCGGCTAAAAGATCGATCATTAGAAATCACGTTTCAAGACGATTCGGGCCATGAACTGAGCCAGGTACAGCTTGATCTGACCTGTCTGCGAGTCTGTTTAGATGTAGACGCCAACCGCGATGGAATTGTCGACGATAATAACCCTCACAAAGGCGATTGGCGCTGGGGAACTAGCGGTCATGGCGCAATTCTAATTACCAGTACTGACCGTGACCATGTGCACTCTGACAGTCGGTATGACTCAAATAAACAGCTAAGGGGACTACCGGATCTAAAAGACTCTAGCTTTATGATTGTTCGCAGAGTTGGCTTAAGAGACTTGCCCTCTGGCTGCGAGGTCTACCTATCAGTAAGCAGGGATACGGCTCAAAGAATCTGCATTTATGACGACCTTGCCAAGACTGGCTATGAGCTAATTAGCCCAAACCGATTACGCGCCAAAATTAGAGATACCGATCGAGACATTCTTCTGGCTATCAAGGGAATAAGCTACCCTGACTTCGATTTTGATGGCCTGGTCGAGGTTTATCTAGACCTAGTCAAAGGCGGGGAAACTATCCATAGCGATCGCGTTGTCTTTCGAATTGCCCCCTGGATAGTAACGCCCAATACCTTAGACCCCATCACAGTCTTTGTCTCTCGCCTGTCTAAGGCAAAAAACGAAGGATTTATTGAGGATCTAAGAAAGGTTGCTAGCCAGGCTAACGTGCAGATCGATCCGGTTCCCTATGAATTCCATAAGGACGATCCCTGGATGCGCGATGAAATTGAGATTGGATACGCCCAGGCACCCGGCAAATTCATTCACGTCGTGCTAGATTCACCGCGCGATCGTGGATTGGATCACCTAACTAACCGACAGCTAATCGGCAGCGACTTCGGCTACGTGATTCGCAAGAGCTGCCACCCTGTCACCAAATTAGACTCCTTCGGCAATCTAGAGGTCTCTCCGCCCGTAACCGTAAACGGTGTAGAGTATCCCTTCGGTCGTCTGATATTTGGGGGAACTCGGCCAGAAGTGGTTGAAGACCCGCGCCGCAAGTTAAAGGTTTTGCGGGACTTTTTCTATGCTCAAAAGATCCAGGCCCCCTTTGAAATCTTCTCCGATTGGCTGAGCGTAGGTCATATTGACGAGTTTATGAACTTCGTCCCGGCTCCCGATGGCAAAGGGTTCAAGCTGCTTCTTGCTAGCCCTAACAAGTGCTACGACCTGCTTAAGCAGTTACGTGATAAAGGCCATTCCCAGACCCTATTACGGCAGGGCAAATGCCTCTACCAAAAACCGGCTGACATCAGCGTGGCAGACGTTCTCGACAACTCAGAATTAGCAAGCCACAATCAGCGCTTCCAGGAATGCATCAACTGGAATCGAGAGGCTTTGCAACAAGAGCTGGGGCTAGAGGAAGACGACATTATCGAGCTGCCCGCTCTGTATGACGACGATGACGGGCGAGCAGAGGCTTTCTTCCCCAACATGGTCAACATGCTTGTTCTCAAGCAGCATCTGGCTATTCCTAAACCATTCGGCCCCCAGGTTGAGGGTCAGTGCCAGTTTGAGGCTTACGTTGAAAGGGTTCTGGGGCCTTTGGGTTTAGCCTGTCACTTTATCGATGATTGGGACCCCTATTTTCGAGAAGGTGGAGAAATTCATTGTGGCACTAATGCCAACCGTCAACCCTTCGCCCAAAACTGGTGGGAGGTAGAGCCAGAATACCTGGCGCAACCCTAACTGCTAATGCCTCGTTTTTCAGTTTTTTGCCCCAATTAAACTTTGAGAACGCAACAACCGCGCGAAGTCTAGCGCTGGGTGCCCCTCTGGGTAGACACTGATGGCTAATGCTTCTTTAAGATGTCAGCCATGAAAGAATCTGACAAGCACATTGCTGCGCTGATCGACCTACACCGGAGTTTGGATCGTCAAGGGCCAGGGGATGCAGCTTTCTCAAAGCATATCCTTTCGCTGCTGCCAGAATTGCCCCAAAAACCGCGCATTGCAGACCTTGGAAGTGGTACTGGGGCCGGAACCTTTGTCCTAATTGAGTGGTTCAAAGCCAAGGTCTGTGCCGTTGACTTTTCTCAAGCCTTTCTCGATGAGCTTGAGGCGCATGCTGAGGCGCGAGGCCTGCGAGATCGGGTTCAGACGGTGCAGGGCGATATGGGCAGTCTGAACTGGCCGCCAGCCTCTATCGATCTTTTGTGGTCTGAAGGGGCAGCGTACAACCTGACTTTTTTTGGCGCACTGAGGGCTTGGAGGCCACTGCTGGCTAGCAATGGCCTGGCGGTAATATCAGAGATTAGCTGGTTTTCAAAAGATATTCCCGAACCAGTTTGGAACTATTGGACGAATGCCTACCCGGCCATTTCAACCGAAGCAGAGAACTCTGAAAAAGCTGTGGCGGCTGGCTTTAGGGTTCTGGCTATCCATCGGCTGCCCGCGTCTGCTTGGTGGGAGAACTACTACAATCCGCTCAAAGAGAAGATAGCCTTTATCAAAGCAGACGCAGATGAGGCGATGGGATCGGTCATTCAAGAAGTTGAGGCCGAAATGGATATCTTTCGGCACTACAGCGACACGTACGGCTATTCGTTTTATGTGCTTCAAGCCGCTTAATTTCTGACCTTTAGATCGCCTCGCGGGCGTCTCGGAGCTTTTGGGGCAGGTTAGCCTCCATTGTCAAAGGTCGCTGTCCCTTTGCGATCGCAACCGCATCGGTCGGCCAGATCGTCAAATACTTGGCCCCCGCCTCTCTGGCGGCTTGGGCTGCGGTCGCAACTTCATCCTTCACATCTCGGATGTTGCCGCAAAACAGAATCATGTCATCACCGATTCTTTCTAGCTTCATTGCGATCGCTCCTGACGACGGGGTCTGCCGTCTTCCTTAGGGTATAAGAGAGAGTACCCCAGCGGAGTGATAAATTTCAGACTAGCTCTGCCGCAAGTTTTGTAAAATTTTGCAACGGCTTAGCTCAGTCTTCAAAACTCAGGACGAGGCTCTTGGGGGGCTCGTGCAGGGTGGTGGAAATGAATCGGACGCGATCGCTCAGGGCTTGTTCTGCTTTGAGGATTGCGATCGCAGGATGTGCAGGTTAAGTTGTAAAGCATTTTTTCTGTAAGAGTTTGATGCGTTGCGCTAGCACAACGCATCAAACTGATTCTGCTAAGCGTCAGATGCGCTGACGGTCTCGTTACAAACCGCATAGCCCAACTGCTTACGCCGCAGTCTCCTCGTTGCTATTAGCACAGTGCCAATTCCCACGAGTGCCGGAATGAAACCTGGCTCGGGCACTTTTTCGTAGTCAATTGTCTCGCCTGGGAGTGCAGGGAACAGAGATGGAGAAACCCGCTTTTGGGAAGCCTGCTCATAAGCGTATCCAAAGCTGATCAGAGTTGGCTCCTCATAAGCTTTGGTTAAGAAGGTAATGCCATAGGGTGTTCCATCACTTAGGTAGCCGCCTGGCACGATGATGCTTGGATATCCGGCTTTGGCTCCGATAGAAGCTCCCCGAGTAGCCGGGAATAGAACAGCATCAAGGTCGTAGGTGTCGATGTAGGCATCGATCCCTTGTTCTTTAGCCAACAGTAAATCAGTTGCTCTATCGGCTAAATACTGTAGGGTATCCTCGCTTCCTGGTGCTAAGTCTTTCTCCTCGGCCGCCAGAGCACGAGCTTGTCCGTACTTTAAAGCGACCTCTGCGTTGGCTTCATTAAATGCGATTACGTCTGCTAGGGTTTTGACAGGAGCATCTGGCCCTAAGCTAGCCAAATAAGCGTTCAAGTCGCGCTTGAACTCATAGGAAAGAACAGAGGAGCTAAAGTTAGAAAGCTCATCAACTGTTTCAATTTCCTCGAATACAAGTTCTGCACCGAGGCTTTGCATTGTAGCTAAGGCTTCTTCAGCGATCCCAATCTGCTCTTCCGAAAGTCCCTCCCAAAAGAACTCTTTGGGAATTCCAATGCGAGCACCCTTGAGAGCCGTTTTATCTAGAAACTGGGTGTAGTCTTCAAAAAATAGCCCTTCACTTGCTGCTGTTGCAGGATCACTTGGATCAACGCCTGTGAGAGCGCCTAAGAGGTACGCTACATCTTCGACAGTTTTGCCGAAGGGGCCAGCCGTATCTTGACTTGCGGCAATGGGGATAATTCCATCCCGGCTGATCAGGCCAACGGTTGGTTTGATGCCAACAATGGAGTTTTGGTTGCCTGGGCTGAGGATAGAGCCCGAAGTTTCTGTTCCTATGGAAAGGGGAACCAGATTCGCTGCAACAGCCGCTGCTGATCCTGCACTAGAGCCGCCTGGGGAGAGTACTGGTCTGCCATCTCCTTCAGGTAGCGGAAATGGGTTGTAGGGGTTGAAGGTGTAACCGTTTAACGACGAGTAGCCAGCGGGCATGCCATTGGCTAGGAAGTTAGCATACTCAGTCAGGCTTGCCTTACCTAAAATGACTGCTCCAGACTCTCTTAAGAGCGTAGTGATAAAGGCATCATCCGATGGAGTTGAGCCTTCAAGGGCAAGAGAACCCGCCGTCGTGGGCATATCAAAAGTATCAATATTGTCTTTCAGAAGCACAGGAATACCATGCAAAGGGCTACGTGGCCCAAAGGTTTGCCGTTCTATATCAAGGGATCTTGCTTCTTCCAAAGCATTAGGATTGATGTAGGCAAAGTTATTGAGTTGTCCTTCGTACGCATCAATTCGGTTTAAGTAAAGTTGAGTTAAGCTCTCCGAGGACAATGCACCTGAACTAAAGGCATCGTTGATACTTCTTACGGAGGCATCTTCTAACTTGAAAGTTGCAGCTAGTGCAGCGGCTGGCAGAAAAAATGGTGACAGCACAAGCAAGCATGCTGAACCAGTAAACACCCTATAGAACTGATTTGTCATTTCTCTAAGTCTTATACAAAACAGGGATTACCACACCTCTACAAAATGCAGAAGCATTCGGTTTAGCAATCAGGCCATACCAAATTCCTAGTAATCTTTGCTTTGTCTATATATATTTGCTGTCACTTGCTTTACAGTTCTCGCTAAGTTTCTCTTGTGTTAGGGCTTGAGCTATGTTGCTTTTCTCTAGATCTGATTCAGGTGGCACAGATTTCTTTGCACTGTAGACCTGCCAAAATCTATCTGACATGCCACTAGCTCTTATGCTGGAACTTCATTTTTTCGTATCAATAAAGGCGCGATCGCAACCCAGTTCACCTCAACTCTGGCTTGCGATCGCACCCCTCTATTCAGCCCTAGCCTAACCTTGCGGTGGGTCGCAAATTAGGTAGCGCATCACCTCCCCTTGGCGGGGCGAAATCACCAGGCCCGTAGGCGGCACCTGAATAATGCGGCTCCAGCGAAACTGCTCTGCATATTGCACAACATGCAGACGATTGATCGCCTGCTCCACCGCAGCGGGTGACCCCAGCAAAATATGGCGCAGCGGATCGTGTCCGGCCCGAAGGGTTGGCGCAGCAAGCAATAGAGGACTTGCCGTCTCGGCTGGGAAGCCGGACGGCTCGACATATGGCAGAGATAACATTTGGGATTCCTCCAATATGGATGGGTAGGAAGCCCAAAAATTTGGCCGCCCCAGACTGAAGCAGTACAGGGCGGCCTAGGTCATAATTGACCTCAGCCTCCACGACAGCTCGGTACTGTTTGGGGGTTAGGCATCGGATCGTTGCCCTACAACTTTCCGGTGCCGCTGACCAAATTTTTGGGAAAAACAAGCTGCGAGGTGACAGCTATAGCTGCCCAAGGCAGCTCAGTTGGCCAGCAGATTCAACCGTAGCTGGTGAGCCACAGCCATCTGGGTAGAACTCGTTAGGATGAGGCTGGAAGAACCTTTCCATCTGCCCAGCTCCAGCACAGTCCTCGTTTATGCTGTTTATACCCACTACGCCTCTACAAACTCCCCACAGCGGCTACCACTGGGATGGTAGCGATCGCCGCTTCTTTGAGGGCTGGTACTTCCGCGTCACCCTGCCGCAGGATCGCCAAACCTTCGCCTTCATGCACTCCATAGAAGACCCTAAGGATAACCAGCCCCACAGCGGCGGCGCGACCCAAATTCTTGGCCCTGATGACAGCTACTTTTGCCGCACCTTTAGAGACGTAGATCGGTTTTGGGCTTGGGAGCAGGCCCTAGGGGTAGGGCACTGGCGCTATGCCAACCCTACTTTGCCTGTGTGCTACTTGCTGCCAGAAGAGTTTGAGGCCGACGTGCAGGAAGGCTACCAGGCCACCACTACTTGGCACCAAGGACGACTGCATGATCCGGCAACAGGCCAATCAGCGGTCTGGCAGTACAAAACCAACCCGATCTACGGCTGGGGCAACCCCGACCAAACCCAACAATCCACTGCTGGCTGGCTGTCCCAGTTCCCCATCTTTGAGCCGGGCTGGCAAATTCTCATGGCCCACGGCCTAGCGACTGGCTGGATTGATTGGCAGGGTAAGCGCTACGAATTTGTCAACGCGCCTGCCTACAGCGAAAAAAACTGGGGCGGTGCCTTTCCAGAGAAGTGGTTTTGGCTCAACTGCAATGCCTTTGACGGGGAGTCAGACCTGGCCCTAACGGCGGGCGGCGGGCGGCGTCAGGTCATCACCTGGATGGAAGAAGTGGCGATGGTGGGCATTCACTACCGCGATCGGTTCTACGAGTTCGTGCCGTGGAATGCTCAGGTGTCTTGGCGCATTGCGCCCTGGGGCCGCTGGTACATGACTGCTGAAACAGACGACTATGCAGTTGAACTGGTAGGCACCACAGACCTGCCGGGGTTGCCGCTGCGGGCTCCTACCCGCGAGGGACTGCAGTTTTGCTGTCAAGATACGGCGCTGGGACAGCTCCAGCTTCGGCTATGGCAGAAGCGAGGTGGGCAGCGTCAGCCTATCTTGAGCGCTACCAGCAGTCAGTGCGGGCTAGAGGTCGGTGGCGGTCCTTGGCCAGGTACTTGGATAAGCGGCCCCAGTCGCTTCTAACGATTGGTCAAAAAGAAGATAGCCGGTTTGGCAAGCGGTCCACTTAGGCCCGCAATTTCTGTCTGGGTCTTCACCATGGAGTTATAGGATTTAGTTGACAGTGGCCCTGGGCAATGGGTTCTTGCCAGCAGTTCTCGCTTCAACCACTAGAACCGATGGCAGAATTTGCCTAAATCCTTAAGTTAATTGATCCTCAAGACAAAAGTCGTGAGAATGAATTGGCATTGCGGCCAGTCAAGTCTTTGAGGACTGCTCACGGAGTGAATGATGCTGAACCTGCGAACCTGGACTGTTGATTTGACATCCAACCTTTCTTTCAAAACAAACAACCCTGCTGGTAGGCGTAGCAGCCAAATGAACCAGTTGGCCTTGGGGTTAATGGTCGCTACCCTTTTTCTGGTATCAGGATGCCGGGGCCAGCAGACTAGCAGCCCGGAGCCAAGTCTGGCAGCAGCTCCAGAGTCAGCTGTTAGCCCTGTGCCCGATCCGGTAGTGGAGACTGCGCCGCCTCAGCCGGAGGTGCCAGTTGCGGCTCCTGATACGGTGGCAACCAACACCAGTCAGTTACCCGTAACCCTTGTACAGCAGTGGGACCCGCTCAGCAATGTGCTGTTTGAGTTTGGGCCAATGACCGTTGGGCCTGATCAGATCACCTGGAGCAGTGGTCAGACTAGCGACTACTCTGTGGTGGGAACAGATAACGGATACCTGCTGAGGCTAGACCCGGTGCCGGTCTTTTTCGATACGGCCAACCCCTACATCAAGCTCATTCCCCAGACCAACCCAGCAGGAGCGGTGACTGAGGTAGAAGTTGCCTTTTACGAAAACGAGCAAAAAGCTCAGAGTGATGAGTACATCATGTTTGGCACCTATATGGTGCGGTAGTCTTTTTCCCTGAGGCTCAAGTCAGTTTACTGGTCTGACAGAGGGGGTTGGGGAAAGGATGAGGCATCGAACTGAGGATGAAATCGGGGGTGAAGCAATCGCTTGACGGGCCGATCGTTCTCAAGGTGCTCGGTGACGATTTTGGGTACATCCTTTGGGCTCACTCGGCAGTACCAGGTGCCGTCGGGCATGACTCTGACCATCGGCCCCGAACCGCATTGCCCCATGCAGCCACTGCCTGCCACCATGAGGGTGTCGGACTGGTGCTGTTGAAAGGCGGCCAGCACCTGGTCAGAGCGACTGCGCAGGCAGGATCGGTTCTGGCAAATAGCAACGAAGCGGCGGCGGGGCGGGGTATTGGAGTCGGAATGGGTCACGATGCCTGTCAGTAGTCTTTGCTTTTACCTTGTCACGGCTGGCTGATTCTGTTCGGGATTCTCTATTCTTGGCATTATCCAAAGAAAATAAAGTCTAGCTCGATGTGCCACTCGCCATCAGCTCGAATGACCTTGATCTCTCGCAAAAATTCTCGGAAGAAAAATCGTCGCTCTGGCTCTGATAGGTCAAGCCAGAACTGGGAAATGGCGACGGTCTGCGCGATTTCTTGCAGGTTGACAGGGGGCAGTTGGGCCAGCCGCTGCTGCAGCTGTGCGATTTCGGTTTGCAGCTTGTAGGCTCTTAGATCGGCGGTGTCTTGGTCAAGAATGCCGCTGGTGACGAGATCGGGAAGCTGGTCTAGGGCAGATTCTTTCTGCTGGATTTGAGCATTGAAGGGATGGGGGGACGGTGCGCCTGCTGGAGCCATCTGCTGGGTTAGGCGTGCGATCGCATTCGGCAAGTCCCGGCAGATCGCCTCAATCGCCTCTGCCAAAACTGCTTCATAGGCTAGGGACTTACATTTGGGGGCTTGGGCGCAGTGGGTGGGGGCTAGATAGAGATACTCCTTCTGCTGCCGGGGCACCGTGACCCGCGAAATCTTCATCCCCGACTGGCAGGCCTGACACTTCACAAGACCGGCTAGAGAGCGAGGCGCGCTGGCTGTGCGGGGGGCCAAACGGCTGTTGCGGCGCAGCAGCCGATCGATCTGAGCCGCCTCGTCGCGAGACAAAATGGCTGCGTGCGTATTTTGCACAATGCCGCCATCTTGATAGGCCAAATCGCCCCGGTATACCGGGTTGGTTAGCCAACGTTTGCCGGTAGAGACAGAGATGCGCTTGCCGTATTTCTTCTCCAGCACCCGCACAGCGCGGCGCAGGGAACCAAACAGCAAAAACTGCTCAAAAAATTCTTTAACAACAGGGGCAGCAGTGCGATCAAGGGCGTAGCGGTCTTTGCCTCGGCGGTAGCCGTAGGGAGCCTTGCCCGGTGGGGGCAGCGCCTTTACTCGGTTGCGGGCGTGGCCCTGTCGCAAGCGACGGCTCCGCTGCTGCTGCTGAATTTCGCTAGAGAGCCGCATCAGAGCAGTGCGCCAAGTGGTGTGCATGATGTCTGGGTTGGGGTCATCAGGTCTTGCTTCCCTCACCCGATAGCTGACATAGTCCTGCTCAACCGCTAGTACCACACAGCCCAGCGACTCCAAAGCACTGAGCCGTTGGCTGACCTCATCTAATGACTCGCCCAGCTCATCTAGTCGCCGCAGCAGCACGTAGTCTGGAGGCGCGGTAGCCTCTAGAGGGCAGCCTTCGACTACCCCACTGTCTGCCAGGAGAGCCTCTAGCTGGGGCCGCTGGCTGGGTTGGGCGACAGCAGCAAAATCTTGATAAACGCGATCCACTTCCCACCCCCAAATATCGGCTGCAGGTGGCGTTTCTAGAAGCGGATCGCTATAGAGATAGGCAATCACCCGCATGGGCTGTTTTCATACTGCTCTAAAAGCCAGCTTTGAGGGCTTCCCTCAGGCTAACAGCCGCTTCTTCATTTGCACCCGACACGATCACCATAACCGTAGTGCTCTGCTGGTCTTCCAAGCAAACGAAAATGGCGGTGGTTTCCTCAGTTCGCCCACCCACACTATTGAGGTCAGTCTGAACATCCTCCAAATCCTGGCCAGCGAGGGCCTGACTGGCCCGGCTTAGACACTGAGAAACGTTCACATCCAGCGCTCGCCAGGAGTAGTAAACGCCAGGCGCTTCTGCCTGCGCTGCCGTCGCTACGCTCAAAATCCCCAGGCCCAGTGCGGCTGAAGTAATCCGATGTAAAAGTGCCATGCAGGTTAAGTCCCTTCATTTTTGCCTCCCAGTCTAAGCGATCTTGCTCCGCCGCTGCTCCATACCAGACTACCGCCCCATTCTGAGTGGGCCATGTCAAGATAGGTGAGAAGACATCAGTGATTGGGGCAGACATCTTTGCAGATCACGTTTTTGGGAACAAGTTCAGGGGTGCCAACGCGATCGCGCAATGTGTCGAGTGTGGCGCTGCGACTGCCTCAGCGGGCAGAAGTCTGGCTGTTTGACTGTGGTGAGGGCACCCAGCACCAGTTTCTCAGAAGCGAGTTTAAATCTAGCCAAATTCGCCGCATCTTTATCACTCATATGCACGGCGATCACATCTTTGGCTTGATGGGGCTGCTGGCTACTTGCGGTCTAGCAGGCAACCCCCAGCAGCGCATCGATATCTATGGTCCACCCAAGCTGAACGAGTATTTGCAGGCCAGCCGCCGCTATTCCCAAACCCACTTTTCGCTGCCGATCAAAGTGCACACGGTAGAGCCGGGACTTGTCTTTGAAGACGACGAGTTCCGGGTGTTTTGCACACTGCTAGAGCACCGGGTACCAGCCTATGGCTACCGCATTGAAGAAGTCGATCGGCCTGGTCATTTCGATGTCAAGCGAGCTAAGGCCCTGGGCATCCCCCCCGGCCCCATCTATGGGCGGCTGAAGCAGGGAGAAGCTCTCACCCTGCCCGATGGCCGCCGCGTTAACGGGGCCGACTTGTGTGGGCCGCCGCTAGTGGGTCGCAAGGTAGTCTACTGCACTGACACTATTTTCACAGAGCGCTCCGTCGAGCTAGCTCAAAAGGCCGACGTACTCATTCACGAAGCTACCTTTTCTCATCGAGATGCCGACTTGGCCTACCAGCGGCTCCACTCTACCTCTACAATGGCAGCCCAGGTAGCGCTGGCGGCTCAAGTCAAGCGGCTGATCATGACCCACTTTAGCCCCCGCTATGCGCCAGGTAACGACATTCAGCTCTCGGATTTGTTGGCCGAAGCTCAGGCCATTTTCCCCGCGACGCTGATGGCCCAAGACTTCTTTACCTATGAAGTGCTTCGCCAAGAAGCGGCGATTTTAGCGGCGTCTGCCGGATCGTAGGATGGTCGGGTGGCCGGTTGATCAACTCCCTGCACCTGGGCCAGTCGGCTCTGAAGCACGCTGAGATGCTGGTTGGTATCGACCCCCATGCGCGGCTTTGGAATCTCGTCGTTCGGCCAGATCGTCAGGTCGTGGCAGGGACAAGGATAGGGAGAGTAGCCCATATCTGGCAGGGGAATGGGCAAACTGCAGCGGGCACAAGAAACCACCTCCCACGCCGGCGACAGCAGCGTTGCAATCGTTTGGTCTGTGCCCTTGAGGTAACAGTCGCTGCCCTCTTTATGGAGAATCTGCTGCCAGCACTCCTCAAAGGCTTGGCTGTAGCGGCTGCCGACAAAAATAGGGTAGGGCAAGCACTCAGCCTTACCGTTCTCAAGAACGACGGGCTTACCCAGCTGAAACCAGTGGGCTAAGTATTCACGAACCTGTTCTGGAGAAGCCATAGGGAAAGGGAAAAACCGCAGTGTTTAACGCTAGAAGAAGTGAGAGCACCGAGGCCTGCGTCCAGTGCAAGCCTTAATGCATCTTGAAGTGACCTGATCCTAGCGTTCTGAGGTGGGCAAAACCTCTTTCTAGCGAGGTTTCCAGAAAGCTTTAAGGATGTCTGCCCTCTGCCTACCTACCTAAGGCTTAGGGATAGGATGTCCAAGTTGGCGAACGTCTACGGCATATCCGGCAGTAACTAAGTAGACGGCTTGTGCGATCGCACCCACACTTCGCGTCAACTGCCCCATGCGATCGCAAAACAGCCGCCCTATCGGATAGGCAGGCACCACGCCCCAGCCCACCTCCTCCGCCACCAAAATCACCTGAGCCGGCGTTTGCTCCAGGCTAACAACCAGCCGATCACAGGTCTGTTGCCATGCTGCTGCATCCTGCTCCAGCAAATTCGCTAGCCAGGTTCCCAGAGAGTCCACTAGCAGACACACCTCTGCATCCGCCTCTGCAATCGCTTCAGGCAGCGCTACCGGCACCTCCTGCACCTGCCAGCCCTGGGGTCGCCGCTGTCGGTGCTGCTCGATGCGGGCCAGCCACTCCCCGTCTGCTGGGTCAATCTGCGACGTGGCCACATAGCGCACCGGCTTACTGGAGCTGACCGCCAAATGCTCGGCCCATTCACTTTTTCCGGAACGGGTCGGCCCAGTCACCAAAACAATCCGATTTGCGGTTAAATCAGCCATTAAATCAGCCATAGAACAATTTCAGCCATCTCTTCCTCTTCTCTCTCGCAACTTAGCCCACTAGACTATAGGCAGCGGATATTCAGTATCTCAGGTGGATGGGCGTTGACTGAAGCACAGAACCCAACAGCAATAAAGACCGTAGACCGGCATGAGCTGCAGGAACTGGTGCGATCGCAGCTAGAAATGCTGCTGGGAAATCGCAACTATCAAGGGGCTAAAGCCCTGCTGGTGCCCGTTCAGCCGGCCGATATTGCTGAGGCCATTGAAGGGTTGCCCGAAACTATGCAGGCCATCGCCTTTCGGCTGCTCTCTAAAAACGAAGCAATTGAGGTCTACGAAAACCTCGACTCCAGCGTGCAGCAGGCGCTAGTCGAGGAGTTTAAGCGCCAAGACGTGCTGGATATCGTCGATAAAATGTCGCCCGATGATCGGGCCCGACTGTTTGAGGAACTGCCCGCCAAGGTAGTGCGCCGCCTGCTGACTCAGCTCAGCCCCCAAGAGCGAGAAGCCACCGCTCTGCTGCTGGGCTACGAAGCCGGTACTGCTGGACGGATCATGACGCCGGAGTACATTGCCCTTAAGGAAAACTGGACGGTTTTTCGGGCGTTAGAGTACATCCGCAGCCGCGCCGACGTCAGCGAAACCATCTACTACCTTTATGTCACCGACGTGGCCCGCCGTCTCACCGGCATTCTCTCGCTGCGAGATCTGGTGACAGGTGAACCAGACCACACCATTGGCGCTCTGATGACGCGGGAGGTAATCTCCGTTCAGACCGATGTTAAGCAGGAGGAAGTAGCCCGCCTGATCCAGCGCTATGACTTTTTGGCAGTGCCGGTGGTAGACACAGAGCAGCGGCTCGTTGGTATTGTCACCGTCGATGATGTGATCGACATCCTTGAGGAAGAAACGACTAAGGATATCTATGCGCTGGGCGGCGTACAGGCAGGAGGCGACAGCTATTTTCAGACCAACCTGCTAACCGTGGCCCGTAAGCGAGTGGTGTGGCTTTCGGTCTTACTGTTAACCAACACGTTGACAACGGCCGTAATCAGCAGCCAGGAGGAAATTTTGCAGGAGGTGGTGCTGCTGGCTGCGTTCATTCCTCTGTTGATTGGCAGCGGTGGCAACGTGGGAGCCCAGTCGTCCACCGTCGTGATCCGGGGCCTTAACACTAAGGAAATCAATTCTAAGAAGGCCCTAAGCGTGATCTGGCGAGAAGCGATCGCAGGTGCCTTCCTCGGGCTCATGCTGGGGGTTGCTGTGACTATTTGGGCCTACGTGCTGCAGGGCAATCTTGAAGTTGCGGTAGTTGTAGGCATTAGTTTGGTGGCGATCTCGGTGCTGGCTTCTACCGCTGGCGGTGCTCTGCCTATCGTCTTCGACAGCCTGGGGTTTGACCCGGCTCTCATGTCTGCCCCTTTCATTACCACTGTTGTAGATGTCTTAGGCGTCTTGATTTATCTCAATTTGGCCCGCTACGTCCTAAAACTCTAGGGTTTTATCAGGTTTTTGCAAGGATGGTAAAGCAGGATACGAATTTGCTCTAGGATAGGTTAACCACCTCCCGCATTGGGCAGCCTAGTAAAGCGGTGCCAAAATCGCATCTCCGAAACAAATGTTTACAATGCAGTAAAAAGCTCCATAAGTTCCAACCCCTGACAGCTCAGCCCGAAGGTTTAAACAGCCCGATTCCTCTGCCACTAGGTTCTTTGAGAAGGGCCTGAGCTGTAAATCTGGCACCATACGATAAGGCGCTACAGGACAATGGATCTAAACGGGTCACAAACCTGGACGACTGGTCAAAAATCGGGAAACGACAAACACGAGTTGCCTCACGAGTTGCCTGTGTTGCAAAAGCTCAAACAAGATCTGAAAAACGATTTGATTGCGGGTCTGCTGGTGATTATTCCCCTAGCAACCACAATCTGGTTAACGATCACAATCGCATCCTGGGTGATCCGTCTGCTCACTCGGTTTCCCAAACAGCTCAACCCCTTCACGGGGATGCATCCCCTTCTGACAGACTTTATTAATCTGTCTATTGGGTTGGCTGTGCCGCTGGCAGTGATTTTGGTAATGGGGCTGATGGCCCGTAACATTGCTGGCCGCTGGCTGCTCGATTTGGGAGAGCGCACCCTACAGGCCATTCCTTTGGCCGGAGCAATTTACAAGACGCTGCAGCAGCTCCTGCAAACGCTGCTGCAAGACTCCAAAAACCGTTTCCGCCGCGTCATCTTGATCGAGTACCCGCGCCGTGGCCTGTGGGCCGTGGCCTTTGTCACTGGCTCGGTAACGGCTGCGCCCGCCGCAAATCAGATGTTGAGCGTCTTCATTCCCACTACGCCTAATCCCACGACTGGATGGTACGCAGTCGTGCCAGAAAGCGATGTGATCAACCTCTCGATTTCCATTGAAGACGCCTTTAAGGTACTGCTCTCAGGAGGCATTGTTGGCCCTGATCTGGCCGCTGCTGTGCCCCCCGAACGTACGCTGCGGGGCCTGGAAGAGGGACGTCAGCCGTCAACCCTACCGCCCAATCAGCCCCTAGCTGACCGAAACCGACAGCTGTCGATGCTGCCGCTGGAAGAAGATTAGTTAAGATAGAAAATTGTCTCCGAATAGGAGGGTAGCGAATGCAGGCCCGTAGAATTGGTCGGGAACTGGCTGTGCTGGGCATGAGCCAGTTTTCAGATAAGCCTCAAAAGTTGGAGCAGCAAGACCTAGAGGGCTTGATTTCCTCTGCTGTGCGAACGCTAACCGTAGAAGCTAAGGACGCGCTAGAAACCGCTGCCGATGAGCTAAAGCGGGGCAGCAACCGAATCATGGACAGTGAAACCCGTGCTCCCGATGTGACCAGCGCGCGCACGATGGTCGAAGATGCGATCGCACTCACCCAAAATGCGATCAACCGCCTCGGTAGCGCCCTAGAGCTGCCCGAGTTTGTCCAGATCACCAACCAGCAAGAGGTGCGCGCCTTTTCTCTGGAGATCCTCAGTCACACCGTTCGCTACCTGAAAGAGGTAGACGAAATTTTGGAAGAGGCGATGGTCGCCTGGCAGCTCAAGCGCCTAGCCCGTATCGATCGCGATATCCTACGGACCGCCGTAGTCGAAATGCAGTATCTAGGCACACCTGATCGCGTCGCTATCAACGAAGCCGTCGAACTGGCCAAACGCTACAGCGGTGAAGAAGGCTACCGCTTTATCAACGGCGTCCTGCGTCGCGTCGTCGAACGCAGCAAGATCTCTGCAAAAGAGGCTCCGCCGCCTGTTGTGAGTCCTCAGGCTGACAGCACTTTTTAGGGGCAGGGGAGCAAGGGAGTAGGGGGAGATTTCGTGTTGATGTCTACTCCCATCACTCCATGCTCTCTATCTGCGTCTCTCCCTATCTCCCCCGCACCGCTGCACCCCTCCCACTCCCTGAACCTTCGGCAAAAATAGTAGAGTGTTCTAAAGAAAAGCTCTCACTGTCTAAAACTTTCAGGCTGATTAACGGGTATGGCTGGCTTTAACTGGTTTCAACGCAGCTACAACAAATCTCAAGGCTCAGAGGCTGAGGCAAGCAAAGAAGCTGTTACTGAGCAAAAACCTGCTGAGACTACGACAGAAGACGCCCAACAGCTCTCTCCAGAAGATTACCTGAAGTGGGCAAAAGCGGCTTATCAAAACATCCAAAAGCGCCAGCAGGAAGAACCGACCGCTAAAGCGGCAGAGCCGGAGCCTGCTCCCGAGCCGAACCCCGAACCGGTGCCTGAAGTTCCTCCTCTAGATCCTGAGCCAGATCCCGAACCGTTTCCGGTACCTGCAGAGCCAGAGCCAGAACCGGTTCCCGAAATTCCTCCTCTAGATCCTGAGCCGGATTCAGACCCCTTTCCAGTGCCTGCAGTTCCAGAGCCGCAACCGGTTCCCTCCACGCCAGATGCGGTTCCTGAAATCGCGCCGCCAGAGCCAAGCCCACCTATTGAGCCGCAGCCCTTTCCCGATCCGACTCCCATTCCGCCTCTGCCGCAGCCCACGCCGTCACCCATGCCTGCTCCTATGCCTACACCCGTAGCGGCTGAGGTGATGGCTGCCGCTACAGAGGAAGTCTCGACGCCTGCCCCCCCTATGCCCTTTTGGGCCAAAGCTGAAGCAGAGCGACTAGAGCGACTAGAGCGGCTGAAGGAAAATGCGATCGCAGCTCCCGAACCCGAACTTGAGCCTACCTCTAGAGACTTGGCTACTCGGGACTTTACCCCCACAGAAGAGCCTGCTCTTGATCTCAACCTAGATGAAGCCTTCCTCTGGTCTGCTGAGGTCTTGGCGGGGCAAGGCCGCCGCCCTGACCAGATCTCTCTAGAGGAAATTACTTGGCTCAACCGCCTGCGCCAGGGCCTGAGCAAAACTCGCCGCAGCCTGATCAACCAGCTCAAGGCGATCGTGGGTCAGGGGCCGCTTAACCAAGATGCGGTAGTCGAGATCGAGTCGCTGCTGCTGCAGGCCGATGTCGGCGTTGAAGCGACCGACTACATCATTGGCTCTCTGCAGGCCCGCCTGCGAGAAGAAGCGCTGCCTCCCGACCAGGCCATTGCCTACCTCAAGTCCATCCTGCGGGATATGCTCGACAAACCCCTGGAAGGTTCCCACAACCTAGTCTTTACCCCCGAAAAAGACACCCTCAATATTTGGCTGATGACCGGCGTTAACGGGGCCGGAAAAACCACGACCATCGGCAAGTTAGCCCACATCGCCACAAAATCGGGCTACACCTGCCTAATTGCCGCCGCTGATACCTTCCGAGCCGCTGCCGTGGAGCAGGTCAAAGCCTGGGGAGCCCGCAGCGATGTTGAAGTGATCGCCAACCCCGGCAAAAATACTGACCCAGCAGCGGTGGTCTATGATGCGATCGCAGCCGCCCAAGCCCGAGGGGCTGACCTGCTGTTGGTAGATACAGCGGGTCGCCTGCAAAACAAGAAAAACCTGATGGACGAACTGGCTAAAGTTCGCCGCATTGTCGATAAAAAAGCCCCCGGCGCAAACGTTGAAGCCCTGCTAGTGCTAGACGCTACCCTGGGCCAAAATGGTCTGCGTCAGGCCGAAGTTTTCTCCCAGGCTGCAAACCTGAGCGGTGTCGTGCTGACCAAGCTAGACGGCACTGCCAAAGGCGGCGTCGCTCTAGCCATTGTGCAACAGCTGGGTCTGCCCATTCGCTTCATTGGCGCAGGCGAAGGTATTGAAGACCTCCGCCCCTTCTCTAGCTACGAGTTTGTAGAAGCCCTGCTGAGCGGCTAGTTAAAACACCTGGTTCCACTCATACACTTCATATTCTGTCCAGATGCCGTTCTGCCAGTAGGGGTCGCCCTCAACCACTTGGCGAACGGCTTCTTCGCTGTCAGCTTCGTAAATGCCAAATACCTTGGTCACGTCTGCCGTAGGACCCAGCGCTACCAAAATGCCGCTTTCTTTCTGCGCCTGCAATCCCTGCAAATGGGCTTCCCGATAGGGCGCTCGCTGCTCCAGCACGTTGTCGCAATAGCTGCCCCACATCACATACTTTGCCATCGTTGTTAGCGCCTTCTAAACACCTAGCCGATGGTATCAGAAGCAGCACCAGCCCTGGATAGTGGGTCTAGATCATAATGGGGGAGGTGAGTTGCGTTGGTCTCTGGCGCAGCCTCTCCAAAGACGTTAGACCGGCCAGAAGGGCCATTGCACCATGACCCGCGATGAAGTACTGGCTTTACTAGAAGCCCACCGTGACAATCTAGAAGCTCTAGGCGTAAAATCCCTTGATCTCTTTGGCTCTGTTGCCCGCGACGAGGCCCGCCCCGACAGCGACGTAGACTTTCTAGTTGAATTTTTAGAGCCTGGCGGCTATTTTCAGCTTTTCCGGGTTCAGCATTATCTTGAGGACTTGCTTCAAAAAGATATTGATCTTGGTACCCGCGAAGCCTTAAGAGAGCATTTAAGAGAACCTGTTTCCAAGGATATTGTTCGTGTCTTCGACTAGAGAATCGCCCCTGAGAGTTCAGGATGTTCTGGATGCGATTTCAAGTATTCAGCAGCGCATCTATGGGATGACCCTTGAAGACTTTGAGGAGGATGAAACGATCATTAAGGCGGTTTTGTATGACTTTATTGTCATTGGCGAAGCCTCTGTAAACGTTCCGGAGACTATTCAGAGACGCCATCCTGATATTCCGTGGCGCTTCATGATTGGAATGCGTAATGTTATGGCCCATGAATACTTCCGGGTGGATTTAGCGAGAGTTTGGGCAACCGTCCAGGAGGATTTAGTCCCGCTGATACCTCAGCTAGAACAGCTCTTAAGCAGTGAGTTGCAGTAACCCCTCCCACGATTGCCCTGCTGATAGAGGTTGTTCATGCAGGTTGCCTAGAAGCTGAAGAGTAAGACTCTGAGGACATCGGCTCATGGCTAGGCGAATTGTGCTGGGGCTAATCTGGCTGAGCTTTGTGGTTTACACCATCTGGCTAGCTCCGCTTGATCGGGCCTACACCTGGTTCGTTGCGCGTAAACTGCTGACCCTACAGTGGGGCGACTTGAATGCCTATCTCCCGGCCATTTTTAGCCTGATGGGGGTATGGCCGATGATCTATGCCTGCCTCATGTTTGCCGATGGCAAGATGCAGCCGATACGGGCTTGGCCGCCCTTTTTAGGATCTAACTTTACAGGCGTCATTTGCCTGACGCCTTATCTGCTGTTGCGCCAGCCTAATCAGGCATTTGACGGACAGAAAGATAAGGTGATCAGTAAGCTTGATCAGCGATCAACCGGAGTTACGCTGCTGGGAGTTGCGATCGCACTGATCGCCTATGCAGTTATTGCTGGAGACTGGGGCGACTACGTGCAGCAGTTCCAGACTCGGCATTTTGTCCATCTGATTTCCCTCGATTTCTGCCTCATGTGCCTGTTTTTCCCGCTGACAGATTTGCTGGATGATGACATGGCCCGACGCGGTATTCATAGCCCAGCTGTCTTTTGGGCCGTGGCGCTAGTGCCGCTGCTAGGCCCATTGTGCTATCTTTGCTGGCGTCCCCCGCTGGCTCAGGCAGAGCCTCAGTAGTTGACGCGATTCATTGCCCGAAAGCGACTTCCTTTTTTGGGGCTGTGTTTTTTTCTAGCCCTAGTGGTTTCTGGCTTGCTTTCCCTAAGTGGGGTTCGGTTCGAGGCTCAGGAATCGATCAACTTCGTGGTTCGTAATCAGTCGGTTACTCGAATTGATAATCGCCTGTTTGGTCACTTCCTAGAGCGGGCAAGCTGGGGAGAACCTGGCCCTGAAACTTCCCTAGAACCGGGAACTGATCAGATTCAACCGGCAGCGGTGGATCTGATGAGACAAATGAAAATCCCCCTACTCCGTTTTCCAGGGGGGACCGATGTAGACTACATTGATTGGCGCGATTTGATCAGCAATGTGCCAGGTCGAGACGCTGATCGCCCGGTGACAATTGGCTATACCGGGGAGGAAATTACCAACCAGTTCGGCCTAGATGAGTACTTTCAGCTGCGGGATCTGCTGGAAGTCGAAACGATCTTGGTTGTCAACTTTTTAGATGCCGTCTCTCGCAAGCTGCCCCTAGAAGAGGCCGCACTCAGGGCCGCCGGACTCTTAGCCTATGCCAATGCTCCGGTCGGTTCAACTTTGCCTGCGGGAATGCCAGATTGGCCAGCGGTGCGGCGAGCAAATGGTCACCCTGAACCGTATCAAGTTGAATACATTCAAATCGGTAACGAGACCTGGCTAGGAGGTTTTCGCAAGCGAGTGCGGGAAGGAACAGAGCTGTCTGACCCTACCGATTTGGCCGAGTGGTACTTGCAATGCCTGAAAGCTTACATCCGGGCTATCGACGCAGTGGATCCGAGAGTTGAGCTGATTATCGACGGCACTCTGGGGCAGGGCATGGAAAGGATTGTCTTGGCCGATCCCATAATCCGCAGCCGGGTGAAGTATGTTGCCTTTCACAGCTATGCGCCGGGGCACATTCGAGATGTGAAGCGGGAGGGAGAGCCTGTCGCTAGCGGTGACTTGAGAGCTGCTGACTGGTGGAAGGCTTGGGTGGCAATGCCAGGCTACTTCTCCGAGTCAGGCGTAAATCAGGCAGTGGCTAATCACACTGGGTTTGCTCAATCGCTGGGTTACCAGGTTGCCGTTACCGAGTGGAACTGGAACGGTTGGGGTTTTGAGGACCTAGAGCCACCGCCCACCATCGACTGGCCTCTAGCGTCGGGCTTGGGGGCAGCGGGATTCTTAAATGGGCTGATGCGGCATGGCAATGAGGTTGCGATCGCATGTCAGTCCATGCTGGTGGGAGCCAGTTGGGACATTACCAGCATTCGCGTTGACCCCACCGCCCAAACGCCGCCTTACTTTTTGCCTCAAGGCCAGATCACGCAGTTCTACAGCAATCATCACGGCGCTAACCTGCTGAGCGTAGAGTCGTCAGAGGTTCCTCGCTACCGTCAGCCCTTTGATATGGGCTGGGCCAGAAGCCCTGGCTCAGACATTGCCCTCATCGATCTGGTGGCAACGGCGGATGAACGCATGATTTACGTTCACGCCATCAACCGCAGTTTTAACCAGGACTTGTCAATTGCCCTTGATCTATCAGACTTTCCAGCAATCGGTAGTGCGGTGACTCATCATCTCTTTAGCGAACGGCAGCCTGCTGCCCCGGCCAGTCAGCGCCTGCACGCTGGAGAAATCACCGCCAAATCCTTGCCCACTCAAGGACAGAAGCTTCAGGTGAAGCTGCCCCAACGCTCTGTCAGCATTCTTGAAATTCCTAGAGCGTAGTCAGCTCAAAAGCTAAGCCAAAAGTTTTGATTAAATCGCAGGTTTCGTGGTCGCTAATGTTGGTATCGCTCAACTCCAGGTTGTAGAAACTGACAGTTTCTGCCTCAAAGTGAGGCCCAGCATGCCAGGTGCCAACCTCTAGTTTGATAAAGCAGCTGCCGGGAATGCGAAAGGCCCGAATGGCCTCAGGTTCAGGGGTCGAAGCAGAGCCGGGAGGAGCTACGGCAATCAGCCACTCCTTGCCTTCTAAAGCCCCTAAGCACTGGGTACATTGCTGGTGCCGAGTGATCTTATGGAAGCGCATTCCGTGATGCCCTAGCTGCATGATGTAGAACCGAGGAATGCCGTTTTGCAGCTGCAGCTGTGCATCTTCAGGGCCAAACGGTAGACCGTCTGGGCTAGGGTAAATGACCTGACCAAATGGGGCAAATTGCTCAGGGGTAAGGTGCTGAGCAAGCAGAGATTGAACTATAGCGGGCTGGCTCATATTTAGGAAAAGCGACTAACTCTTCCATTATCTGCTGGAGGCCTAGCGGCAGAGTTGCTTTTAAATATAGAGGTCTATACTACAAGCTGAGATTCCTTCAAGGAAACAGGCTTGGCGCTTCACAAGCACTGATAGAAAGAATTTGTAGTATGAACTGGCGATAAGTAACATTTTTGTAGTATACTTGTAGTATTGGGCAAGCAACTGGCAACCCCAATGTTCTAAAAAACTGCAAGGACTTAGAACTTGCAAGGAGCCTCCTGTGACTACCCCCACTTCTCAATCCAACTATTTCCAAAGAATTTCAGAGTTCCGCTCCCGCAACCGTCAGCACCTGCCTGCTGAGCTTTGGGATGAACCCGTCAGCCAAAATCGGGAAGCGTTGCGATCGCAACAGCACATCCAATCGCTGCGCCAACTGCACCAAACGCATTACTTAGAGCGGCGTTCCTTTTAAAGGCAGGAGGCAGAAGCAGACGGTCTCTCCTGCCTCCTGCCCTGCTACTTGTCAAAAAAGGGTCAATTTAGGGCTTGCTATCTGGCAGGGCAGTTGATACAAATGTCCTATATTCAAAAAGGGGCGAGTGGCTCAGGTGGCAGCAACATGGCTAAACCTATGGCAAAGTCTCGCAAACTGGAGGAGCTTATAGATGCTCTCAATCAGATTCGGAGCAACCCAACTTCTGAACTGGGCCTCATTACGCTGCGGCAGGCAATCACCAGTCGGTATGGGGTCGTCGCTGCTCAAGCTGCACATCTAATTGCCCAATTTGAAATCTACCTACTGTTGCCAGAACTGGTCACAGCCTTTGATCGCTTTCTGATCAACCCCAAAGACAGCGATCCGGGGTGTCGGGCCAAACAAGCGATCGCAGAAGCCCTCTACCGCCTTGAGCACAGTGACGAAACCCTATTTCTCAAGGGCATTCGTCATGTGCAGTGGGAGCCAATCTGGGGCGGGCAGGTCGATGCAGCTCCTAAGCTGCGAGGTACTTGTGCCCTGGGACTGGTGAGAATGCACTATCCTGCGGCCATGATTGAGCTAGCGGACTTGCTAGCAGACCCAGAACCGGAAGCCAGAATTGGAGCTGCTCGGGCCATTGCCTACAGCGAACACGAACTGGGCGTAGCTCTGCTACGCCTGCGCGTCAAAGTCGGAGATACGCCACCCGTGCTGGGAGAATGCCTGATAGCCCTACTCGAACTGGCTCCGATGGAGTCGTTGCCCCTGGTGCAGGAACTGCTGCAGCTTAGTAAAAAGTCAGCACCGGATGACTTGGGAGAACGGGCAGAAGTGGCCGCCCTAGCTCTGGGAGAGTCGCGCTTGCCAGAGGCTTTTCCAATTTTGCGGGAGTGGTGGCAGCAAACCACTAATTCAGACCTGAGGAGGACGGGGCTGCTTGCGATCGCAACCCTACGCCAAGACCCCGCTTTAGAATTTCTTCTCGCTTTGATTGCAGACGGTTCGCTGCGAGACGCCAAGGATGCCCTAAAAGCCCTCAGCATTTATAAGGAAGACGAGCGCCTGTGGCAGAAAATCCGTCAAACCGTAGAACGACGAGGCGATTTGCTCTTAGACCTGTGAACACACTATAGAAACGTCGATTGATCGCGTCTCTGCAGCGTGTTCTCACTGGGTTTTTAAGACCTGCTGACACAAGCAGCATGACCGAAAAAATTCGGTGCCGTTGTTAACAATTGTTGTGTAATCTAGGATCTTGCACCTAATTTCAAGACTGGTAGCGCCGTCATGGACAACAAGATGATGCTGATGATTCCGGGGCCCACACCTGTACCGGAGCAGGTACTCTTGGCGATGACCAAACATCCCATGGGTCACCGCAGCGGCGAATTTGGCCAAATTATGGCAGAAGTCACCGAAAACCTCAAGTGGCTGCACCAGACCCAAAACGATGTGCTGATCCTTGCTGCCAGCGGTACAGGTGCAATGGAAGCAGGCATCATCAACTTCCTAAGTGCGGGCGATCGCGTGCTGGTCGGCAACAACGGCAAGTTCGGTGAGCGCTGGGGCAAAGTGGCTCGCGCCTTTGGCCTCGATACCCAAGAAATTGTCGCTGAATGGGGCAAACCCCTTAACCCAGAAGACTTTAAGGCAGCGCTCGAAGCCGACGCCGAGAAGCAGATCAAGGCCGTCATCATCACCCACAGCGAAACGTCAACCGGGGTGCTCAACGACCTAGAGGCCATTAACCGCCACGTCAAAGCCCACGGTCAGGCGCTGATCATCGTCGATGCCGTAACCAGCCTCGGGGCCAGCAATGTCCCAGTAGACGAGTTGGGTCTTGATGTCGTTGCCTCCGGTTCTCAAAAAGGCTACATGATCCCGCCCGGTCTAGCCTTTGTCTCGGTTAGCGCCAAAGCTTGGGCGGCCTACGAAACGGCGACGCTGCCCAAGTTCTACCTGGACTTGATGCCCTACAAGAAAAATGCGGCTAAAAACAGCACGCCGTTTACCCCACCTATTAACCTGTTTTTTGCCCTCCAGACAGCCCTGCGCATGATGAAGGCAGAGGGGCTGGAGTCAATTTTTGCCCGCCACGATCGCCACAAGCGAGCCACGCGAGCAGCCATGCGGGCGCTCAACCTGCCGCTATATACCGCCGACGAATGTGGTAGCCCAGCCATCACTGCTGTCATGCCCCAGCAAGTCGACTCTGAGCAGATCCGCTCGGTCATGAAAAAGCAGTATGACGTGATTTTGGCGGGCGGTCAGGACCATCTCAAGGGCCAGATCTTCCGGATTGGGCACCTGGGCTTTGTTTGTGATCGCGACATTCTCACCGCTGTTGCAGCGTTAGAAGCCTCCCTTGTGGCGTTGGGCTACGACCAGTTCACCTCCGGTGCTGGCATTGCTGCTGCTAGCCAGGTCTTTAAGGCAGGCTAAGCGATTGCGGCACTAACAGCAAAGCAAAAAGAGAGGCGCAGCCACCACTACGCCTCTCTCCAAGTTAGCTGTGAGTTCGGTGGATTAAGCAGCTTCCATCCAGTCATAGATTTGCTCGAGTTCTTCAAGAGTAATTAGGCCATACTGCCAAAGAATCATGGGTAGTGGGCCGGGATCTTGTTCACTGTGCCGCAGAGCCACTTCAATCGACGAAGTCGAAATCGACAGTTCTTCCTGCAAAAAACGAATCAAATTCGTGTGGGTTTTTGTTGCCATAGATGCTCACCTCCTTTGCTGGTAGCTGGTTACCTGCAATTCACCCGATTCTACAAAAGGATTCCTCAGTAGACGCACCAATTTTTCTGTGAGTTAAGCAAACTTTTTTCCGTGGGGGTACGGCATAACTCAAAAGACCAGGAACTAATTACAACTTCCCAATCCTTTAAACCCTTAAAAAGCCAGTAGAAACCCAGAAAATTTGTTTGGAATGATACAGTTATCTCGCAGAGTGGAGATAACTGTATCAAATTACACCGATGATTGCCTAGGCTGACTGAGAGATTTAACGAAATTTAAGCAGAATTCTCTGAGGCCATCTTGCTTTTCGCTCTTTTACCTTCAGATAGCTCTAAGCAAGCAATTGCAGGCTCAATTAGCCCTTAAGGCACCGGCTCTGCTAACCGAGTAATGGCTACTGGGTCGCCTACCGCCAGCCCTAGTTCAGCAGCGCGGCCCCCGCGCAGCTCAATTACATGGTCTACAAGTTGATTGCCGGGACCATAGGTTGGGCATGGGGAGGCTGTGCAGGGCGGAGCACTCGCTGCAATTCCTCTGATTCTGCCCTGATAGACAAAAACCATGTCCAACGGTACCGGCACGTTCATCATCCAAAAACTTACAGGCCGAGGCCGCGTCATCGGAAAGAGCATTCCCCGGTCATCGGCTAGGGCCGGGCGATACATCAGGCCCATAGCCTGCTGCTCTGGTGTCTCAGCTACCTCTAGCAGGATTTCTTGACCGCCCAGCTCAGCTTTGGCCGAGATCGGCAGCTGTTGACCCTGAGACTGATTGGCCTGCACTTCAGGGTCAGACGTTGGCATCATAGGAGATTCGGCAGGTGGAGAACTGGTTTCAGCATTGGGAGCAGGGGGGGTCGTACAGCTAGTAACCCCCAAAAGACAAACCCCCACTGTTAGACCCACCAGCGCTGACAGCTTTCCCTGACTGATGGACTTGGGCAATTGTCCTAGTCGAGCCATACCATAGCCAAGGGCACTAGGCAGCTCTGCTAGGTGCAGAAAAGTCCTGGATTTTCTGTTCATCATGCTGTCTATCTGGAAGGTCATCCCAAATTATTGGCTTCTTGAGGCTCTGCTTGAAACGCTCAAACAGGATATTTAGACGGAGAGAGATGCCTTAGAGTTTCTAACTTTCCCTCAAGACATAACCTACGCCTCGAACGGTTTGAATCAGCCGCTTTTCATTTTCCCCGTCAATTTTCAGGCGCAGATAGCGGATGTAGACCTCGATCACGTTAGACTCGCCCATAAAGTCGTAGCCCCAGACGTTTTCCAGAATTTGCTCTCGCGTCAGCACCTCACGGGGATGCTCCATCAGGTACTTCAAGAGTTCAAACTCTTTCATGGTCAGGTCAATAGTGCGGCCATTGCGGCTGGCTGTCCGGTTGATTAAGTCCAGGGCAAGGTCACCAAAGCGGATTTGTTCTCCGCCTGTTTGGCGAGGCTGTGAATAAAGCTGGGTCAGCTTGAGAAAGGCATCGCTGCGGTAGGGCTTAAGGAAGTAGTCGTCGGCCCCTGCTTCTAAGCAGGCGACCCGATCTTCTAGCGTATCGCGGGCCATTAACAGCACTATCGGTGTTCGCAGACTCTGGTTACGCAGGGTTTGACACAGGGCTAGACCCGAATCTCCTCCCAGCATGCGGTCAATCACGATCAGGGCAGGCTGAATCTTTTGAACAATTTCCAGACCCTGGGCAGCGATCAGGGCGACTGTCGGCGTATAGCCAGCCTCTTTGAGATCCAGGCTCATTTGTCGAGCTAGATCCTCGTTTGAGATAATCAACAGAACCTGAGGGCCAGAATCAGCGATCATTCTTGGAACGTCTCTGTAAAAGAATGTCTCTGCAAAGCCTTCATATCCTAACCGATGCCGATCCTGGTGACGCTAAGGCAGCTCAACAGAGCTGGGCTTGGCAATGTGAGGCAGGCCCCAGCCCAATTTCTCCCGCAGCACTTTAAAGAATTCGGGCGGCTGAAGGCGGATAAAGCGAGCTGTATAAGGGGAACGGCAGGTGCAGATCCAGTCTTTGGGCAGGACATAGCAGCCAGCGTTGCCATCGACGACCATCACGAGTGGGTCAGGATTGGCTGAGCGAATGGTGACCCGCTCGGTGTCAGGAAAGACCAGGCCCCGTGAGGCGAGAGAGTGAGGGCAAATCGGCATCAGCTGCATAACCGGTACCCCTGGCGTGATTACAGGGCCACCTGCCGACAGAGAGTAGGCGGTGGAGCCAGTAGGGGTGGAGATGATAATGCCATCGGCAGCGATGTCTACGGTAGCGTGCTTGCCGACCTCAACCTCAAAGTGACACATGCTGGTCAGTGGTTCTCGGTGCAGCACCATCTCGTTAAGGCAGAGAGCTTCCCACATTAGCTCCTCCTGGTGAAAGAGCTGAACTGAGAGCATCGCCCGCTCCTCAATTTCGTAGTCGCCTGCCAGAACTTGCTCCATGGCTTGAGGGAGCTGGTTAAGATAGGCTTCTGTCAGAAATCCCATATGGCCAGTGTTGACCGTTAGCAGGGGGACACCGACCGGGGCCAGCTGCCGGAAGGCAGATAAAACGGTGCCGTCCCCTCCCAGTACGACCGCAAAGTCCATGTCGGTATCGAAGTGGGGGGGGGCCAGGCTTTCGATCGGGGTGTGGCAAATGGGTCGCTCGTGACTGGAGTAGCCGAGGAGCCCACCCATCCCTGTTGTCAGGTGGATATCATAGCCAAGGCTGGTCAGCTTCTCCTGCCAGTGGTGCGCTACCTGACACGCCAATGGCTTAACGTCGTTGTAAATAATGCCGACCTTGGGCACGCTCAGTTTCCAACTCTATACAGTTGCAGGACAATTACAGAATTAGAGGGCCAGACTGAAGCTGTCAAGCCCAAAGACCGAGTTTGGCGAATGCGATCGCACCTGGGGGCCGATCTTTAACCATCGCTGACCTTGTCTTGATCTTAGGCTACCGTTTTTGAGCCTTGCTTGAACAGCTAGAGGCAAAGGGCTCTTTGCCGGAAACTTTAGTTGGCACCTTAACTAGGGACTTTTAATTAGGAACTTTTAACGGGGACTATTTATTACGGACTATTTACAAGGGCAATAAAGGGACCGCTCAAAGAACCCCCAAAGGGGTAGACCGACGAAGACCGTCCCGTTATCTTACCTAGAGAGGGGGTATTGTTATCAACTGCTGGGGCTCAGTCGTTAAAAATTGGTAAAACACCCTTTGCAACTTATATCCGAGATTCCGTGACCGCTAACCGCTTGCCCAGAACCACTGCATACGTCCGCATCACCCACCAGTCCTGGAGCCAAGGCAGGATTGAGGGGGAAGTGCGAGCCAACGACTATGAGTGGCAATTTCAATGGCGCTTTCGTCAGGGTCAGCTTAAAGTCGAGCCTTCCCTAGGGCGAGCCCTAATTCGAGAACCTCTCAGCCGATTTTTAGAGCAGTTTGACTACCAGCTAGAGCCCGGCGGCGACTATTCCTTCACCATTCGAGCCAAGCTGTAAAGCCGGTCTAATTAGCCGTGAGCCGGTTTAAATAACGCTCAATTAGCAAGATCGCCACAATGTCGTCGATGGGGCGGGGAATTTTGCGTAAAGACTGCGGCAGCAAGCGTCCAACCCCTTTGGGCGGATACATCTGCCAGTAACGATCGCGGGCCTCAAGGGTGCTGTAGCGCTCGTCTACTAGCATGACCCGAGGGGAGTCGGGCAGGGTCTCGATTTTTGTCTTCCAGGTCTTAGCCGTGGTCTGGTTGCCCATCACGATGATAGAAATGGGGTATTGCTGGCGTAGGGTTTGAATAGTGTCGAGAGCGGATTCGGCCTGAACCACTTCTTGATGGCGCAACACTCGATCTAGCCCCATAATGGCCAGACCACATTTCTGTCGCCCCGGATCAAACCCCAAAATAGCGGGCTGCGAGAGTACTCTGACAGGGCTTAACGGCACGGTTTTGGTTTAGGAGACACCTACCTCCATTATTGCCTCCCTGACTAGGTTTACTGACACAAACCAGACAGTTCAGCCAATAGAAGGAATTTTTTGATTCAAGTGCCGATATTTGCACTACACTTAGGCGGCAACGCTGGGCGGCTTGCGATCGCAAGAGACAGTGCCTAGCGACCTCTGTTAAAAGATCAGGGACTAAATTGTCTGTGATAAAGGAAAGTCTAGATTTAGCAAGGTTAAGGCTGGGAATGTTGACAGGCGGTCTGTGTAACCTCTACCTATCCAAAACTGGATCTAGGTGATAAGTTTGTAGTACATTTGTTTTTGCGCCTCAAGGTTATGCTGCCCAGTGCACATCAAGCGCGTTGAACTGTCCCACTTCAAATCGTTCGGCGGCACGACTCAGGTTCCTTTAATGCCTGGGTTTACGGTGATTTCTGGGCCTAATGGTTCCGGTAAGTCGAACATTCTAGACGCTCTCCTGTTTGCCCTAGGCCTAGCCAGTTCTAAGGGGATGCGGGCAGATCGTCTGCCTGACCTGGTGAACCAAAATCAGGCCAACCGCCGCTCCACCTCCGAGGCCAGTGTGACGGTTACCTTCGACATCAGCGATGTGCCCCCAGAGTTGCTGCAGGGCGAGGCTTTTGACAACTCCATTACGGCTGCGGTGGCAGGATCTCAGGTCGGGGCAGAGGGAACGGTGGCCGTGGCTGACAAGGTTGTGCCCCTAGCCGCAACTCCCCAAGAATGGACCGTGACTCGGCGGCTGCGGGTAACTCCTCAGGGCACCTATACCTCCAACTATTTTATTAACGGCGAAGCCTGCACCCTCAACGAGTTGCATGATCAGCTACAGCGCTTCCGCATTTACCCCGAAGGATATAACGTCGTTCTGCAGGGAGATGTGACCAGCATCATCTCGATGAACCCTCGGGAGCGGCGAGAAATTATTGATGAACTGGCCGGAGTTGCCTCCTTTGACCGCAAGATCAATCAGGCCCGAGAAAAGCTAGAAGTGGTCAAAGACCGCGAGGAGCGCTTTCGGATTGTAGAGCGCGAGCTGCAGGGCCAGCTAGAGCGCTTGGCCCAAGACCGACAAAAGGCTGAACGCTATCAAAAGCTAAAGGCCCAGTTTCAGGAAAAAAGCCAGTGGGAGCGGGTATTGGTATGGCGCAGTCAGCAGACCAAGCTACAGGCGCTACTGCAGCAAATTGAGGAGGGCGAGCGAGAAGCCGCTCAGCTAGTTCAAACTATTGCCGAGTCTAGCGGGGCCCTGACTACCCTGGGGGCTGAGCTAGAAACGCTGAATGCTCGGGTCAAAGCTCTGGGTGAAGATGAGCACCTAGCCCTGCAGGCCAAGTTGGCAACTCAAGAGGCAGAGTTGCGCCAGCTCCAGCGGCAGGAACAGGAGCTCAAGCAGGCCAGCTATGGCACAACAGAGGGGCTGCGCCAGGCTCAGATCGCCATTCAGAATCACCAGCGAGATCTGGAGGCGCTGGCTCAGGAAATCGCAGACCTAGAAACTGGGGAGCTGATCCAGCTGGCTCAGGCTCGAGATGCGGTGCAGCGAGAGCTAAATGAGCGGCGAGAGGCGGCTAGTGCGATCGCATCTGCCTCCGAAGCCTGGGTGCAGGAGCAGACCCAGCTGCGGCATCAGGTCGAAGCCCTACTGACCTCGCTAGAGCCACAGCGGGCCGAGCAGGTTCGTTTGCAGGAGCGGTTTTCCCAACTAGAGCAGCAGATTCAGAGCCACACAGACACCCTACAAGCCCTAACCGCAGAAGCCAACAGCCAAGAAGAACAGGCTCAAACCCTCGCTACTCGGGAACTGGCTGCGGCTGAAAAAACGGTGCAAATTCTGGCCCAACAGTTGACAGAGCTTGAGCAGGAACTCAATGTCCAGCGCGAGACCCAGACCCGGCTCTTGCGAGAGCAGCGAGACAGCCAGCGCCAGCTCGATAAGCTAGAGGCCCAGGTGCAGGCCCTGCAGGAAAGCCAGGGCACCCAGTCCACCAAGGTTCTGCTGGATAGCGGCCTAAAAGGCATTTGTGGGCTAATAGCGCAGCTAGGCAAAGTAGAGCCTCGCTATCAGATGGCGCTAGAGATTGCGGCTGGCGGTCGTTTGGGCTATCTAGTGGTCGAAAACGACAGCATTGCCGCTCGCGGCATTGAGCTGCTTAAGCAGCGCCGAGCCGGACGGGCCACTTTCTTACCGCTGAACGCCATTCGAGCGCCCAAGTTCACCCCCATCTCGGCCTGGCAGCGACCCGATGGCTTTATTGACTACGCTGTTAACCTGATCGACTGCGAACCTCGTTACCAAGAAGTCTTTACTTACGTCTTTGGCAATACGGTGGTGTTTGAGACGCTGGAGGAAGCTCGTCGACACTTGGGTCAGTTTCGCATCGTCACACTGGATGGGGAAATGCTGGAGACTAGCGGGGCGATGACCGGCGGGAGTCTGTTGCGCCGGCAGGGTGGGCTGCATTTCGGCACCGTTGAACCGGCCGAGTCGGATGAAGCCAAAGCGCTGCGCAACCGACTGCAGGAAATCGAGATGATTTTGGCTCGTTGCGAAAGAACTATTGAGCAGGCCACGTCAACTCTGCGCCAGACCTCCCAGGCTTTGGTGGAGGCCCGTCAGCGCCACCGAGAGCTGGAGCTGCAGGTCAAACAAAACCAGACCCAACACCAGCAGCTGCATGAGCGCCAATCCCAGTCGCAGTCTCAGCTCGATCGCTGCCAGCAAGAGCTGACTGCCGTTCAAGCACGGCTGCAGGCCCTAGCCGCGACTCTGCCAGCCCAGGAGAGCGCAATTCAAGCAAAGCGGCAGGCCCTAGCTGAGCTAGAGCAGTCCCAGAGCCACGGTGAGTGGCAGCAGGCCCAAGCCCAGATCCGGGGCTTAGAAGGGCAGTTAAGCGAACGACAGCAGACTCTACAGGTCGCAGAACGGCACCTCCAGGAGCGCCAGACTCAGCGGGAGCGCCTAGAATCTGCCATTCAGCAGAACCAGCAGCGGCTAGATACCCTGCGGCAGCAGCAGCGGCAGCAGCAAACCCAGCTAGAGGCGCTAGAGGCTCAGCAGACTGAGCTGGCAGCGGCAGCAGACCAGTCCCGGCAGGCCATCGCTGTGCTCGACCAAACCCTGGCGACAGAAAAGGCCAATCGCGATCGCATCGAGTACCAGCTGCGCGAACGGCAAAATGCCAAGCAACAGCAGGAGTGGCAGCGGCAAAAGTTGCTAGAGGTGCAGCAGGAGCGACGGCAGCAGCAGACAGTTCTGCAGGCCCAGCTAGAGGCCCAAGCTGCAGAACTGCCCGACCCTCTACCTGAAATTCCGGTAGAGCTCGATCTAGAAACGCTAGAGAAAGAGTTGCGATCGCTCCAGCGCCGTTTAGAAGCCCTGGAGCCAGTGAACATGCTGGCCCTAGAAGAATACAACCGCACCCAGGAGCGTTTAGAAGACCTGAGCCAGAAGCTTGGCACCCTAGAAGAAGAGCGCACCGAACTGCTGCTGCGGGTCGAAAACTTTACCACCCTGCGACGGCAGGCTTTCCAGGAAGCCTTTAATGCGGTCAACAAAAACTTCGAGGCCATCTTTGCCGAACTTTCAGATGGCGACGGACACCTCCAGCTCGATGACTCCCAAGATCCTTTCAATGGCGGGTTAAACCTAGTGGCCCACCCGAAGGGCAAGCCTGTGCGGCGATTGGCTTCTATGTCAGGGGGCGAAAAATCCCTGACGGCTCTAAGCTTTATCTTTGCGCTACAGCGCTACCGACCCTCGCCGTTCTACGCCTTCGATGAGGTCGATATGTTCCTAGATGGAGCCAACGTCGAGCGGCTGTCTCGCATGATCAAGCACCAGGCGAAACAGGCCCAGTTCATTGTGGTCAGTCTGCGCCGTCCGATGATTGAGTCGTCGCAGCGCACTATCGGCGTCACCCAGGCTCGGGGGGCCTATACCCAGGTTTTGGGCATTGATCTTCAGTCCAAGAGCGCCGCTACAGTGTAAACTGCTGACGCTGGCCGCAACTGCGAGTCTGCTGGAGTACTCCGGCTAGACAGTTGGTGTCTCAAGGCGCGTACCCAAAACTAGAACAGAGCGATTCCCCGGCTAGGCTTCGGCAACCTGGGTCTGTTAATTTGCTCTATTCTGGTTAAGATGGACATCTAATAGGTGTATAAGCTAAACTTTCTCGACCCGCGAGATGGACTCTGACATGACCCTCGACAAGTATCGTCTTCGCTCCGATTTTCTGGGCACCCAGGTAATCACCCGTAACGCGGGCAAGCGCCTGGGGGTAGTGAGTCAGATCTGGGTAGATGTGGATCGAGGTGAGGTTGTAGCCTTTGGGCTGCGGGACAATATTCTGTCTGGAGTGATGTCTGGCGACCAGCAGATCATGCCGCTCAGCAGCATTCGCCAGATTGGCGACGTCATTCTGGTAGACGATGAGGCGGCTGTAGATGACGACGTCAACGTGCTTCCCTTCAGCACTCTGGTCAACTGTGAGGTCGTCACCGAAACCGGTGAAATGCTGGGTCGAGTGCGCGGCTTCAAATTTGATGTCACCACGGGCAAGCTGGAGTCCATTGTGATTGCCTCTCTGGGGCTGCCCCAGATTCCTGATCAGGTGATCAGCACCTATGAACTGCCGATTGATGAGATTGTCAGCAGCGGCCCAGATCGGCTGATTGTATTTGAAGGCGCTGAAGAAAAGCTAGTGCAGCTCAGCGTCGGCCTGTTAGAGCGCTTAGGGGTAGGCAGCCCCCCGTGGGATCGCGGTGACGCTAGTGAATACATCATGCCGGTCTCAACGGCCAATCAGCTGCCCTCGGGCACCCAGCCTGCCGCCGAGCCGATTCGTAGTCGAGCCCCCGTGGTAGAAGAGCGCTGGAGTGACGACGACTGGGGTGAGCCCGAACCCATTTCTCTAGAAGCTGAGCCTGTACGGCGGCAGATGGAGATGTACCGGGAAGCTCCCCTAGAAGAGTCCAACTGGAACGACGCTTCTGGTGAAACCGACTACAACGCCTTTGAAGCCGACTACAAAGAAGTCACTGAAGATGTTTGGTCAGAGGATCAGGCTGAACCCTACCAGGCTCCTCCTGTAAACATCCCCCAGAAAAAGAAAGTCACGGAATACGAAGAAGAATTGGATTACTAAGCCGCCCGGGTTAGGCTCGATAAAAGGAGAGTCTGTCCGTAGGGGTTAAGAAAATACATGGCACGCCTGCGTCGGTTGTTTGCGATCGCTTTGCTAGGACTGCTGGTCGCTTGGGTGTTGGCGCTGGCTGGCTGTGGCGAGAGCCCTTCGGCCGCACCACCGACCCGCCTCACCGTTGGCTTGGTCAGCTACGATGCTGACTCGGGCTTGGTTGAGAAGTACGAGCGGTTTCAAGCCTATCTGGCAGAGCGGCTGAAGGCAACGGTAGAGCTAGATCCGGCTTTTAATGAGCTAAGAGCGGTAGAGCAAATTCAGGCGGGCACGTGGTCACTGGTGTTTGCTCCGGCGGGGCTAGCTGCGATCGCACTGGCCGAGGCGCAGTATGTTCCCATCTTTCCCCTGCAGGGTACGCCCAATCTAAAATCCGTCCTGGTGGTGCGAGAAGACAGTCCGGCCCAGTCTCGAACTGACCTGACCAACCAAACTTTGGCCCTAGGGCAGCCCGGATCGGCAACAGGGTACTATCTGCCGCTGTACGACCTCTATGGGCTCACCCTCAAAGAAGTCCGCTTTGCCCCGACCCCAAAAACCATTCTGGCCTGGCTACAGGACGGCAGCGTTGCAGCCGGAGCGATGTCTGAGGATGACTTTCAGGCGCACCGACGAGAATTTGCCGATACCTCTTTCCGCATTCTGCACCAGAGCCGGGCTATCCCGATGGGTGCAGTGTTGCTGAGCCCGTTGGTAGACCGCAACCAGCAGCGCTTGATCGAAGCTGCCATGAAAGAAGCCCCCTCCAATATCAGTGCCGACGCTGGGTACGTCTCCACGGCTGCTATCCCCGATTTTGATCAGCTGATTCAGCTGGTAGAAAAAGTCAGGCCCCTAGAGGCAAATATCCGTCAGCAGCCTGCAATTTTAACCCTGGAGCCGGAAGAAGCCAGCTAGACCGCCATTTAGCTGACTGCCGTCCCAAAAGAGTGCCCTTTGTCAAGGGAACTTCTACACTAATAAATAAGCTCTTTGAGCTGGGTGCACTTTTTCAATTGGCCCATAGGCTGGGATCAGGAAACTACAGAAATCAAGATGAAGCGCTTTACAGTGACCTTAGGGTGCTTCGCCCATGCCTCCCAGTCCTGCCTTTAAACCTGTCATACCGCACGGAGTTCCCGAGGTGAACCGAGGACACCGCACCCTGGCCGCAATTGTGCTGACGGATGCTGTCGGCTTTAGCGCCCGCATGTCCCAGGATGAAGAACTCACCCTAACCCTGATTCAGCGGGACCAGCAGCTTATGCAGCAGCTCTGCCAGCAGTTTGAGGGGCAGGTGCTCAAGTCTACAGGGGATGGGCTGCTGCTGTACTTTGTCAGTGCGGTGCAGGCCGTAACTTGCGCGCTGGAAATTCAGAAGGAACTGACCCGCATCAATGGCGACATGGAACCCAACAAGGTGTTGCTGCACCGCATTGGGGTGCACCTAGGGGACGTGTTTTTCAGCCAGTCAGATGTTATGGGTAACGGGGTCAATATTGCTGCTCGTTTGCAAACCGAAGCTCAGCCTGGGGGCATCTGCATTTCCCAGGTCGTCTACGATGTTGTGAAATCACGCCTCGCTTTGAATGCCACTTTTGCCGGACCGCTGCAGCTCAAAAACATCCAGGAGGCGGTTCCGGCCTATCACCTAGTACAAACCGGCGCTCAGCCTGAGCAAACTCCGGCTCCAGCCCTAGTTCCGACGGCTTCGCGCGACCGATTGAACTCCGGCATTCGCGTGGGTGGCCGATACACGGTACAGCGAGTATTGGGGCAGGGCGGGTTTGGTCGATCTTATTTAGTAGAAGACACCCAGCGGTTTGGTGAACCCTGCGTTCTAAAAGAGTTTTTCCCGGCTAGCAAGTCAGCTCGGTCGCTACAAAAGGCCCTGGACCTATTCAAGCGAGAAGCGAAGACACTCTATCAGCTTAACCATCCCCAGGTGCCTAAGTTTTTAGCCTGCTTCACCCAGGGACAGCGGCTGTTCATTGTGCAGGAGTACATTGATGGCGTTACCTACTCCCAACTGCTGAGGCAGCGCAAGCAGCAGGGGCAGCGGTTTTCCGAAACTGAGGTGACTCAATGGCTAGTGCAGATGCTTCAGGTGCTCGACCATCTGCATCAGCTAAAGATCGTACACCGGGATATTTCGCCCGACAACATCATTTATTCGCGCGATCGCCAACTGCCGGTTCTAATCGATTTTGGCTTGGTCAATAATACAGTCTCTAATCTGCTGGTGGGGGGCGATGAGGATGAAAGCGACGAAGAGGACAAAGACGAGGCCAAGCCTGCCACGATGGTCGGCAAGTTTGGTTACTCTCCGCCGGAGCAAATGCATCTGGGCCAGTGCTACCCCTGCAGCGATCTGTATGCCCTGGGCGTGACCGCCCTGGTGCTGCTGACCGGCAAGTATCCCCGTGAGCTGATGGACCGTGACTCGTTGGAGTGGCGGTGGCAAGCTCACGTAACGCTGAGCCGACCCCTAACTAACGTGCTCAACCGGCTTACGCGGCAGAAGCCCAGAGAGCGCTATCAGAGCGCCTGGGAGGTTATGCAGGCACTGTCTGATCTCTCTGCTTATACCTCTCCATTACCCCAGGCAAGGACAATACCAGTCCCGGTGGGACAGGGCTTTGCGGCTATTCCTGCAGGAATCGACTCTGCCCCAGACCATTCCTTGACCCGTTTGCCAACCCGGTTGAGCGATCCGGCCTTTATCGAGCAATGCCGGCAAGCGCTGACCCGCTGCATTGGCCCCATGGCCAGCTTGGTGATTGAAGATGCTTTGGATCAACACCCCGAGGCCACTCCAGAGGAACTGGTCGATCTGCTAGCCGCCCAAATTTCCGACGGTCAGCAAATGACAGACTTTGTCAGCCGCATTACCCTACCAGAGCCGACCGGCGAAACCCCCAGTAGCAATCCTATCTCTAGCGGTACTCACCCCCGCGCCCCCATTTCTCAAGACCGCCCAAGTATCGCGCCTGAGTTTTTGCAGCGCTGCCGCCAGGAGCTGACCCGCTGCATTGGCCCGATGGCCGAGTATGTCATTGAAGAAACCTTGGCCGACTATCCCAATCTGGATGCGCAGAATCTGGTTTTTCGGCTGGCCGCTGAGATCCCTGATGCGCGTAAAGCGGCTGAGTTTCAGCAGAAGCTGAAGTAGAGGAGACGCAGGGAGGGGAGACGCGAAGAAATAGAGGTGAGGGGGTGCGGGAGACTTTACCTCAGCCCCAAATCCCATCGGCTTTAGCCGTGGGAGTGGGGCAAATTTGCCTTCTTCTCCCCCATCTCCCCCATCTCTTCGACCTCTCCACGTCCCCGTGTCCCCGCGTCCCTCCGCCCCTACGTCTCTATTTCTCCGCGTCTAAACTAGGCGGAAAAGAACACTCCACCGTGATCTTCAGATTGCTCTCTGCTGTGCCTTTAGTGACGTAGGGTACGCCTGCTTCGCCGCCGACTTTCAGGCCAAACTCTAGGGTTACTTTTTCCACGTTGGCGCAGGCCATATCTTTGAAGGCATTCATGGTGTGGTTGGTGTAAGCCCGAATTGTGCCTTCGATGGCTTTGAAACTTTGCGCCATCTGCACCTGAGCGGTATTGCCGGGGAAGGGAATTCCCTTGGCAGTGCGGGTGGGTTCTAGAGGCTCAGAGCCATTTCCGTTGTTGTAAATGTCTGCTGTCGGGGCTACCACGTCTTCTGTGGCTTCAATATAGATTTCGGTGCCGTCTTCCAGGCGAATGGGAACGAGTTGGGTCATAGCTGCGCACTCCGATGGTTAAGATGCGTTGATTAAGATGCGTTGATTTTCTTGTAGGGTGCCCAAATGCTGAGAAGACTCGTCACTAGCCAGGTTCCCCCCTACTGCCAGTGGGGTTTCCGCACCTTCTACATTGGTAAACCCTTCAGATTTTTGTCTATAACAGAATTGGAGATCTGATGGGGAAGGCACAAAGGATGACAGGGCTCATGACAGAACGGTATGTAGGCGATGATGCGCTGCTTTATCCGGCAGAAGAGGCCCAGCAGATTTTGCAAATTGCGATCGCGCATGAAACTGAATCGGGTGAGCTTTCTCGCACCCAACTGCTAGAGATTGCGGCAGAACTGGGCATTGCTTCTGAAACCCTGCTGGCAGCTGAGCAGGAGTGGAAAGTTCGTAAGTTTGAGCTAGCCGACCAAAAGCTGTTTGACCAGCAGCGGCGGCAGCGGTTTCAGCATGGCCTGTCTCAGTTTGTCATCTTTGGCGGGTTTTCCCTCGGCCTCAATTTTTTGGTGGGGGGTTGGCTGATCTGGCCTATCTATCTCATTTTTGGTCCTTGGGCGCTGAAGCTGGTTTGGGATGCTTGGCGCATTTACCAGCACAATGACTACACCTATGCCCAGGAGTTTGAGCGCTGGCGGCGGAAAAAGCAGGTAAAGCGGGCCGTTAATCGTTTCTTTAGCTGGCTTTCTGGTCTCTAGGCGGCTGTTACTGCTGCCTTTTGGTGCTAAGCAGGTAAGGTGGCTAGAGCCCGCCGATACAGGCCATAATGTCTGTACCTGAGGAGGACTCTCTGTCATGCGCCCCTTGCCCCTATCCTTACCCCTGCTTACGCTCGGGCTTGCCCTGGCTGGAGGACTGTCTCCAGCGGTTGCGGCTCCCCCAGAAACGGCTCCTGGCGAACTGGTGCAGGTTCTCAGCCAAATTGAAGCTGCCTCTGATGCTCGTGACATGGCAGCGGTGATGGCTACCTACGGACCCAGCTTTACCACCGCTGATGGCTTTAGCCGGGATCAGTTTGAGCAGACGCTGCAGCAGTTCTGGCAGCAATACGCCACGCTCGACTACGACATTGAGCTAGTTGCCTGGGAGCCTAGCGACGGTGGGTTTACGGCTGAAACCATTACTCGCATCCAGGGCACTCAAGCCCAGCCCAATCGCCAGCTAGAGCTGACTGCGGAGGTGCGATCGCGTCAGCGCTTCGAGAATGGCCAGATTGTTTATCAAGAAGTTCTGGCGGAGCAAAGTCAGCTCACAACGGGGGCAAATCCCCCCTCCCTCACGGTTAACCTGCCAAACCAGATTGCTCCGGGGGCAAAGTATAGCTTTGACGCCATCGTGCAAGAACCTTTGAGAAACCGCTCTCTCTTAGGCGTTGCTCTAGATGAGGGCGTCACTGCTGAAGATTTTCTTGCGCCTCGACCGCTGCTATTGGAGTCACTGAGTGCTGGTGGGCTGTTTAAGGTGGGCCAAGCCCCTGAGCAACCCGACAATCGCTGGATCTCAGCGATTATCGTGCGGGAAGACGGCATTACCGTCGAAACCCGAAGACTGCGTATTGATGGAGCCCAGTAAGGCTTACAAGAGTCTGGAGGGCATTCTGAGATACCCTCTTGATGCTCTCTTAGCGAAACTGTAGAATTACGCAGCTACCGCGACCCTTAAAACACTCTCAAAGATGCCTAGGCCGTCTGTCCCGCCGAGGAGCGCGTCTGCTGCTCGCTCTGGGTGGGGCATCATGCCAATGACGTTACCTTGCTGGTTACAAATCCCTGCAATGTTCTGCAGCGATCCGTTGAGGTTGCTGGCTTCAGACACCTCGCCATCGGCATCACTGTAACGCAGCACGATTTGGCGGTTGGCCTCTAGTTCGGCCAAAGTGGCCTCGTCGGCATAGTAGCAACCCTCGCCGTGGGCAATGGGTAGGGTAATGACTTGGCCGAGCTGGTACTGGCTAGTCCAAGGCAAGTCGGTGCGCTCGACTCGTAGGGGAACGCGATCGCAAATAAAGTTGAGATCGCGGTTGCGCACCAGCGCCCCTGGCAGCAGCCCCATCTCAGTCAAAATCTGAAAGCCGTTGCAAATCCCTAGAACCTGCTTGCCCTGTTTAGCATGCTCGACCGTTGCCTGCATGGCCGGAGAAAACCGAGCAATTGCCCCGCAGCGTAGATAGTCACCATAGCTAAAGCCACCCGGCACCACCACCACGTCAATGTCAGACAGGTCGCTGTCCTCGTGCCAGATCATGCGAGTGGGCTGTTGCAGCACGTCCCGCGTGACGTAGACCACATCGCGATCGCAGTTTGAACCGGGAAAAACAATAACGCCGAATTTCATGGCTGACGCGAAAATGGGCAACTGCCCACAGAGAACGGTACATTACAAGTCTTCGGATGCTTCTTAGCGTCAAAGCTAAAAAGCCCTTCTATCTATCATAAAAGCCTACTCACTAAGCGGCAGGCACAGCCGCCTTCAAATCAAATCGGTAATTCTCAATCACTGGGTTAGCCAACAATTGGTCACAGATACGGTCTAACTGTTGCCGAGCAGAGGCTTCATCCTCAGCCGTCAGGGTGACCTCTACGTACTTGCCAATGCGGACCTGTTCAACGTTGTTGTAGCCCATATGGGTTAAGCCCGACCGTACAGCCGTGCCTGCCGGATCAAGTACCGACGGGCGAAGGGTTACATAGATCTGGGCCTGGTAAGTCTGCATAGCTCGTAAATTACGCAGTCGGAAGGATGCGAACCCTTTCATCCTACCGTATGGCCAGGTTGATAAAATAGGAAGGTACTCGCCTGAGATTTATGAAGGTTCGAAGAACGCGTAGCCAGGAACAGATTCTCCAGATCTTAAAAGGCCTTAATCATCCGATTTCAGCCCAAGATCTCTATGTCGAGCTGAGGCAGCAACAGCACACGATGGGGCTAGCTACAGTATACCGGGCCCTAGAGGGCTTGAAGCTGGAGGGGGCTGTCCAGGTGCGCACCCTATCTTCTGGGGAGTCTCTCTACAGCTTGCCTCAAGAAGATCGACATCATTTGACCTGTCTCCAGTGTGGCGAGTCAATTGCCATTGATGAGTGCCCTGTGCACGAACTGGAAACCCAGCTACACAGCGCTCACCGGTTTAGAATTTTCTATCACACCCTAGAGTTTTTTGGCCTTTGTCCCCAGTGCCAAAGCCAGCCCTCCACCAGCCCCTCTTAATGATTTCTGATTGAAGGAAGTCTCCAAATCAAAGGGCAAGCCCAGCTAACTGAGCTTGCCCTTTGATTTATCTGATTTGACTGTTGATTCAGCCTGCTGCAAGCGATCGCAAAACGCATCCTACAGCCAGTTAGGTGAGGGCTCTTCCCCTCTACCCTTTACCTCTTGCCTAACCCTAACTAGACACCTCAGCCATCTCAATTACCTGACCGTCATAATCCTTGACCAGAAAGTTCAAAGGCTTGTCGCGGCGAATCTTATGCTTGACGCCACGCATCTGCACTCGCATCAAAATTTGCTCCAGGCAGTCGTGGTCAAAGCACACATGCCGCTGCCGGTCGTGGTGGCCCAAACTAGCTCCAGAGATGACATGGAGCTGCGTGTTCTTTTTGATCTGGTACCACATCCCATCCGGCATGGTCGTCTGCCGGGTGGCCAAACCGCCGCCGCCAGACATGTAGTTGGACATGTAAAGCGGGTCGATGCCTGCAGTGCCCAGGGATTGCTCGTAGCTGTAGTAATAATGCAGAGGCACATCGGCTGCTGGCATACCCAAAATGCCCTCATAGAACTGGCGGGCTGACTCTAGGTCTGAAACCATAACCGTGTGTACTTTAGGGGCACTGGTTAGAAACATCCACATTGCCCCTGCATAGGCTACCAGCAGCAGCACCATGATGCCCTGGGTAGACAGCAGGCTGTCGAGGGGAAGCCCTGGCCAAAAGGCACCCATGACAGGCAGCGAGAAACCAGTCATTGTATGAACAGCCATCATAGGGACAGTCAGCATAGACAGCAACACCTACTTCAATAGACCGAGTACCTAAACGAGTCTGGAAGAACCCGCTTGTAAAAGAATCTCCTGCTGGAGGTAAAGCAATACTTTAAATCTAGTGTACCAACTTCCATTTGAGCGGCTGATAAAGACTCTTTTAGTGCATGTAAAGCTCAGATCTGTATACTGACAAGATACTAACGGGATCCTAGAGGGACAAAGGCTAGGGCAAAGGAAAACAGCTCAGCTTTAAGTGAGCGCAAGGGGTGTCTGATCAGAATTTGGGTACTTGTCCGGCCCGTTGAGCAGTTTTTTGTAAAAAAGAGTGTCTAAGCATAGACACTGTGGGTATAGTAAGAACTAATTTAACCGTCCCTGTTGGGGCACAATCCCCCGTGCGGTACTGTGCAAATTCCTAACTTCCCAGAATGTGATCACGAAATTGTTCAGTCCCTGTTTCATCTAAATGATCAGGAACTGGTCAGCCTGTTCAAGCGCCATCCTGGCTCAGGTCGTTACTTCACGGCGATTTTTTGCCGTTACAGCCCCATTGTCTACAGCCTGATTCGCCATTCGGCTCGCTCGCCTGTACAGGCAGACTATCTGTTTGCACTGACTTGGCGGCACATTCTGCATGAGTTAGGGGGCCTAGACTGGCTAGATGTCGCTCCTGAACCTCAAGACCCAGAGAATCACGCTAAGCAGGCGACCGAAGGCCAGCGGCCTGCCTCACTGCAGAGTTGGATTATCAATGTCACTGCCCTCTGTATAAATCAGGCGGCCATACCTGATGTTGAGTCCATCCACTATTCCATTCAAGAAGCTTCGCCGCCCTTCTGGTGCTATGTTGAGCAGGCTCTAGACCAGCTTCCCCCAGTTGAGCGGTTAATAGTTCTTATGTCGCGAACCTTTCGCTGGAGCGAGACGCGCATTGCAGCTTATCTACAGGCTGAGGGTGAGCAAATTTCGCCAGCAGAGGTGCGGGAGCGGCTTCAAGTTGCCTACCGCAACCTGGAAGCGGTTTTGCCCCAGGATATTCGAGCGATCTACCTGGGTGAATGGGCAGAATTACAGCCGATGGCAGATCTTTCAGACGATAGTCTTGACAGTTTGTTGGCCGTTCCCGACCTGATGACAGCGACTTCAGATCGGGAACTGAGCTAATTTGAGTCTTCCTTAGGGAGCGTGTGCTATGAAAATTGTCAAGAATCTGGCTTGGGGCTGTGTGCTGACAGCTTCTCTGGTGGGTAGTGGCTTTGGGCCTGCTAGGGGGGCGGAGCTAGAGCAGCAGCTAGATATTCGCCCCTTTAATGCTACGGGCGGACAGGCTCGCGATGTGGCTGATCAGTGGAACCAGTTGGGCCAGCAACAGGCGGCGGCGGGGCAGCCCAGCCAGGCAACAGCCTCGTGGTTTAGAGCTGCAGAGATCTATGGGGCCTTAGGGGATACGGTCGCTGAGGGCAAAATCTATGACGCTATTGGCTTGAGCTACATTGAGTTGGGCCGGTATCGGGAGGCTGAGCCGCTTTTGCGGCGGCGAATTGCGATCGCACGCGACAACCGCGATCTGCTCGGTGTCGTCTACGGCCTAAACAACCTAGGCACGCTCCTGATTCGCGACAACCAGGTTGCTGCCGCCGAAACCTTTTTCACCGAAGGGCTACAAATTGCTGAGGCTATCCCTTCTCCCACAGGCATAGGGCTATCTCTTAGCAATTTGGGTCTGATTGCAGCACTCCGCAGTGATCTAGCGTCTGCCACTCAATATCTTGAGGCTGCGGCCAACTACCGCATTTTGACTGGCGATACGCTGGGGGAAGCCAACTCTTCTAATGGGCTTGGGGATGTCTATCGGGCTTTGGATCGCGATCGCAACGCTATTGGAGCCTACCGCGTTGCCCTTCGCCTGGGCAGCGAATCCAACAATCGCCCCATTCAGATAAGAGCACTTGATGGGCTGCTGGCCGTTTACCTCAAACAGGGTGATTGGGCCAACTTCCGCACCCACCTTGACCAGCGCACCGCCCTCACCGCAGACAGGCAGCGACCTGACGAACAGACCGTTACTAATCTGACCTGGCTGGGCGAATACTATGAGCGCACAGGCGCAGTGGCGGCGGCTCAAGAAACCTACAGCCGAGCACTAGCCCTGGCTCGTTCGCTCGACATGCAAACACAGGCCGTTGGGCTAACCAACCGTCTGATTCAGCTTAGATAGCCAGCAGCAGCCAACAGTCTGAGGAAAGAAGAGCCGTACAGTTTGATGGCCAAGGCCATCAAACTGTACGGCTCGTACTGGGTTGAGGGCTGATTCCCAAATTGGCTAGCCCCTAGCTTCAACGTAGGGAGTAGAGGTGTCCGTAGCGGTTTCGGTTGTTTCTGGACGCTCCGCCCCGGCTAGCCCGTTGGTGCTGATTTGAGGATTCGGCAGCGGGTTGCGCGCCTTGATTAGTTGAATCGCCCGATTAACGCTCTCCGGTAAGATAACGACCAGACTATCGGCAGGGGCCTCATCCAGTGCCCGGTTAACGGCTTCAGTCTCATCTAGAACAGTTTGGTAAACACATGGGCTGTCCACCTCCTCAAGTCCTCGGACAATCCATTTAGCCGCATCGCCGCGAGGGCGGCCTCGGGTGTCATCGTCCTCTTTGACAAGAATCTCATCAAATATTTGAGCCGAGAGTTTGCCTAGGGTGATAAAGTCCTCATCGCGGCGATCCCCAGGTCCGCCAACGATGCCAATCCGTTTGCCCGGCCAGTTGCGGACAAAACCACCCAGAGCTTCGTAGCTCGCAGCATTGTGGGCATAATCCACTAGCGCATGAAACTTACCCAGGTTGAATAGGTTCATGCGGCCTGGTGTCTGGTCGGCGGAGGCCTGGAATGTGCTAAGTGCCTGCCGAATATGCTCAATGCTGATCCCTTGGGCAAAAGCGGCCAAACTAGCCGCTAAGGCATTAGCAATTTGAAAAGGAGCCAGCCCCCCCATTGTCAAAGGCACAGCTTCGGCCCGCTCGATTCGCAGCAACCAGTCGCCCTTCAGGATCGACAGATAGCCATTTTCATAAATAGCAGCTAAGCCCCCCTGCTGAGTATGGGCCTGCACCAGTTCGCTGTGGGGGTTCATAGAGAAGTAGGCAATTTGGGCCTTGACCCGTTTTGCCATAGCTGCCACCATCGGGTCATCAGCATTCAGAACCGCATAACCGCTGGGATGAGCCGTTTCAGCGACAACGCTCTTGAGATGAGCCATGTCCTCAATCGTTTCGATGTCTCCCAGACCTAGGTGGTCGGCAGCGACGTTGAGCACTACTCCCACATCACAGGTTTCAAACGCTAGTCCCGACCGGAGAATGCCCCCTCGGGCAGTCTCCAAAACGGCCAGCTCTACAGTGGGGTCTTGCAGAATGACTTGGGCACTTTGGGGGCCTGTGGTATCGCCGGGCTCAACTAGATGATCCCCCATGTAGATGCCGTCAGTAGTGGTGTAGCCAACGACTTTGCCGGTCTGCTTGAAAATGTGAGCAGTGAGTCGAGTTGTAGTGGTTTTGCCGTTTGTGCCTGTGATTGATATCACAGGAATGCGGGTAGACGCGCCTGGCGGAAACAGCATGTCCATGATTGGTTCAGCGACATTGCGGGCAATCCCTTCGCTAGGGGAAAAGTGCATCCGCAAACCGGGAGCCGCGTTGACCTCGACAATCACACCATCGACCTCCCGCAGTGGGCGAGAAATGTCAGAGGTAACAATGTCAATCCCGGCAATATCTAGGTTAATGATTTTGGCGATCCGTTCTGCCAGCCAGATATTGTGAGGATGAATTTCGTCGGTGCGATCGATAGCAATACCGCCAGTACTAAGGTTGGCGGTGGCTCTCAGATAGCAGACCTCTCCCTTAGGCAGTACCGTATCTAGGGTATATCCCTTTTGTTCGAGGAGCTGCCAGGTCGTGCGGTCTACGATGATGCGGGTTAACAGGTTGGCATGCCCCTCACCGCGTCGGGGGTCCTGGTTAGTCAGCTCGATCAGCTCCTCAACAGTGGATCGACCATCCCCGACAACATGGGCAGGGACGCGCTCAGCTACAGCAACAACCTTGCCGTTGATCACCAGCACCCGGTGGTCCCGGCCTGTGTAATAACGCTCTACAATCACACCACTCGATACTTCACGGGCAGCATCGTAAGCGTCTTCTGCGTCTTGCCAGCCAGTGATATTGATGGTGATCCCCCGACCATGGTTGCCGTCCAGGGGTTTGATGACGACTGGAAAGCCACCGACTGACTCAATGGCGGCCTCTAGTTCATCTAGGAAATAAATAACTGTTCCACGGGGAACGGGAATGCCCGCATCCCGGAGGATTTGCTTGGTGCCTTCCTTGTCGCAGGCCAGTTCTACCCCTAAGATGCCGGTTTGGCTGCTGAGCGACGCCTGAATTCGCTTTTGGAAGACGCCGTAGCCCAGCTGAATCATGGCCCGAGTTCGCAGCTGGGTCCAAGGAATGCCGCGAATTTCGGCTTCTTTCACAATGGTTTCGGTGCTGGGACCGAGGGAGGCGTCGGCTCCAAGTTCCCGCAGATCTGCCAGATCTTTTTCTAGCTCTTCAGCCGGATAGTGCCCAGTTTCGACCAGGCTGTTGCAGAGTCGCACGGCAGCGCGAGCCGCATAGCGTCCGGCCTGTTCATCCATGTACTCGAAGACGACCTGGTAGATGCTGGCATCCTTGGTGCTGCGAGTGCGGCCAAAGCCGACTGGCATTCCTGCCAGTGTTTGAAGTTCTAGGGCGACGTGTTCGACGATGTGGCCCATGTAGGTCCCCTGACGTACCCGACTGAGAAACCCGCCCCGTACCCCAGGAGAGCAGTAATGTTCAATCAGGCTGGGAAGGGTTGCCGCTAGCGCTTCATGAAATCCAGGCAAGGTGTCGGAGGGCCGATCTTCTAAATCTTCCAAATCCAGCCGCACCAGGACCAGATTCTTGTGGCGGATACTCCAGTAGTTAGGACCCCGTAAGGTTTGGGTCTTCAGAATTCTCATGGGTGGTTGCTTGACCAGTGATGGGTGGATGTCGGCAAGTCAGAACGAGGAAAATTGCGGCGGGCGAACAGCAGACTAGGAAGGTAAGCGGTGTTTAACAACAGTTTATGGGGCTAGTCCTTAGATTTAAACCACACGGAATGATTTAATTCGGTATCGCAACGGCCTGCTCAAGGATGGGCAACGGCAGAAGTCAGGAGGGGGCAGTGGCAGGCCCGACCGAATAGTCCACTAGACAGCCTGTCGAATAGTCTGTGATCAGTTAGGTAGTGGCTGGGATCACTCGGCTATGCCGTAGATCGTAGCTGTCTCCGTGAATTAGCACATGAACCCGTAGACCATGAATGCTGATGGGCTGTGTAGCTTCGACGTCGGGTTCATTGGTGTGGGTTACCTGACTGGGGTCGATAACGGTAACAGTGCCCTTGCCGATTACCTGGAAGGCTTCGTCGCTCTGGAAGAGGGCACAGGTGTCTTCATCGATGCCAATGCCGATGCGGTCGGGTTGGGTGGCAATGGCGCTCATTAAGCGGCCCATGCGGTTGCGGTTATGGAAGTGCTGATCGACGATGACGTTGGGTAGAATGCCCAAACCCGTTGCCATATCTACCAATGATCGATTAGGGGACTCGCCGCTGCCGCCCCCGGCAATCATGTGGTGACCCATAACAGCTGCTCCAGCGCTGGTGCCTGCCAGGGTGAGTTCTCCGATTTGGGCTCGCTGCCGCAGAAATTCAACTAAGGGCGTATCGGCCAGCAGCCCGCACAGCCGCACCTGATCTCCACCGGTCATAAAGACACCGCTGCACTGTTCTAAAGAGGTCTTCCAGGCCGGATCTTCGCTCTGGTCGCGTTCACGAATATCCATTACTTCAATGGCCTGCGCTCCCATTTCCTCAAAGATTTGCTGGTAGCGAGCGCCGATGGCCACCGGATCGCGCGAGGCGCAAGGAATGATGCCAATGTGGGCTGCCTGCCCGCCCGCACGTTGAAAGAAAGTGTAGAGAATTTCTCGCCCATGCACTTTGTCTTCAGCGCCGCCAATCACCAGGATGGCGTTATTTTTGACCAGAGGCATTTGTTGTTCTAGGGAGAGGGATTCTAATTGCTGCATTGGTAAGTCCTTGTGACCCCAGTAAATCACGTTCCCAGTTAATGCCGGGTGCTCGTCGGGACCTTTCCTCCCCTGTTAACAGTATGGAGGAAGATGGTGATCACCATGCTAGTGGTCAGTCGCGATCGCACCTGCTGCCAGGGCTAGAATTAAGTCCGGTTGAGAAAGACAAAACCCGACGACCCCAGGAATCTGTTGTGAATAGCATCCAGGTTCCTAAGGCTGCCCAGGGGGACATTTCTATTCAACTGGCTGGTACCCTCTTGAGTCGAGGGTCTGACCCAAGATTAACCAAGGGTTAATTATTTCAGAACAGGCTGTCTCCTGTCTTGTACCCCTATGGAAGCCAATGTAAAAATCCCATGACAGGAGCCACTCTCTCTCATCCCCGCCTACGGTTTGACGTCGTTACGCTATTTCCTGACTTTTTTACCTCTCCTTTGGCTTCTGGCCTGCTCGAAAAAGCGCTGGCCCGTCAAATTGCCACTGTCCATCTGACCAATCCCAGAGACTTTACGACCGACAAGCACCACAAGGTTGACGACGAGCCCTACGGCGGTGGTGTCGGCATGTTAATGAAAGCTGAGCCCATCTTTGCGGCGGTAGAGGCGCTGCCGGTGCTGCCCCGACGGCAGGTGATCCTGATGACGCCTCAAGGCCAGACAATGACCCAGAGCTTGTTTCAGGAACTGGCCCAGAACTTTGATCAGCTGGTGCTGATCTGTGGTCACTACGAAGGCGTAGATGAGCGTGTGCTCAATTTGGTGACGCGGGAGGTTTCTCTGGGCGACTTTGTGCTCACCTGTGGCGAAATTCCGGCCCTAGCGCTGCTGAATGGCGTCATTCGGCTGCTGCCCGGCACAGTGGGTAAGGAAGACTCGCTCAAGTACGAGAGTTTTGAGGCTGGGCTACTGGACTATCCTCAGTACACTCGGCCTGCGATGTTTCGGCAGTGGCAGGTGCCAGAAGTGTTGCTGTCAGGCAATCACAAGGCAATTGAACAGTGGCGACGCGAGCAGCAAATCCAGCGCACCCAGGAGCGCCGACCTGATCTCTATGCCCAGTGGCGGGCTCAGCAGGCCGACCCAGTTGACGCTGGGATCAGTTGCACAGACGATTGATCAGGCAATTCAATGTTATATATTCCTGGGTTCTCCGTAGATTCACTGACAAGTTTACGTAAGCTTTACCATGACTATTCGCATTGGCAACGGCTACGACATTCACCGTTTAGTGCCTGATCGCCCCCTAATCTTGGGTGGGGTAAACATTCCCCACTCGCTAGGACTATTAGGCCACAGCGACGCAGATGTGCTGACTCATGCCATTATGGATGCCCTGCTAGGGGCGCTTAGCCTGGGCGATATTGGCCTCTATTTTCCACCCGATGACCCGCAGTGGGCTGGGGCAGATAGCCTTAAGCTGCTGGGCCAGGTCAACCAGATGGTGCGGCAAAAGGGCTGGCATATCGGCAACCTAGACACCGTGGTGGTGGCCGAACGGCCTAAGCTCAAGCCTCATATTGAGGCAATGCGATCGCAGTTGGCTACGACTCTAGCGCTCGACCTTGATCAGGTAGGGATCAAGGCCACAACCAATGAGAAGCTAGGCCCCACAGGTCGAGAAGAGGGAATTGCGGCCTACGCAGTAGCGCTGTTGGTGCAGGCTGCTTAGGATAGCGGGGCTTAGGAGGGGCGGATTTGGGGGCCCAACCCAGCGCTCTGCTCACCCTGCCGGACTCTACAAAAACTTTAAATTTAGTTTTTTAGGATACGTATTAATACGTAAGGCCCCCCTAAGATGTTAAAAATATATAAAATCACTACATGCAAGGCTTAAGTATATTAAGCCTGATGTATTTGATTGTGGTTCCCAACCTGGTGTTAGCGACAACGAGGTAGACAACCTGGCTAGCTAATCAGCTTGCTGTGTTGTGAGGTTCCCATCGAGGTAATCGCCTATGGGTGCGTTTATGAGTTCCTTAGTCATGACTGGTGCAGTCGTTAACGGCATCTGCTATGCCGCTCCTTTCAGAAACGCTGAGGCTAGTGTTCCATTGCAAACAATTCCCCCTGAGCGGGTTGGTGTTCGTGGCGAGTATGACCACTATGGTTTAGCCAAACGCGTTTGGCTTCACTATTGTGAGGCTTTTGGATCTGAGATAATTGCCAGCCTTTCTGTAAAGCAGAGAGGTTCGGTTGTGATTCTTCATGGTCAAATTCGTAGTCAGTTCCTGCTAGAGCAGCTAATTCAGCTGGCTATGCAGGTAGAAGGTACGACCAACGTTGAGGTTCGAGGCGTTCAGGTTACTGCAGCTGTTTAGCAGTTCTTAATCTCAGCTTCTTTGACCCAAACTCTAGTTGGTAGGCGCTCAGCCAATACCCTTCTAGCAGCGGCTCTCTCCCTACTCTGGGAAGGAGCCGCTGCTGCTTTTAAAGACTGCAGCTCAACTCAGGCATAGGGAGTAGTTTCACCAGAACCCCTCGTCAAAATTAGCCGTACCAAAGACAAGGCCAGAATGACTAGGAAGAGCGCTAGACCAATGGCACAGGCGTAGCTGATTTCAAGCTCCTGAAAGGCCTGTTCGTAAATGTAGTAGACCACTGTTTTGGAGCTATTGCGGGGGCCACCTTGGGTCATGATGAAGACCTCTTCAAATACCTTGGTGGCCGAAATTGCTGAGATCACCCCAACCAGCAAGATGTATGGCCGCATCAAAGGTAAGGTAATGTCCCAGTGTCGCCGCCAGCCGTCAGATCCCTCAAGCGTCGCTGCCTCGTATAGATCGGCAGGAATGGACTGCAGTCCGGCTAGGTAGATCACCATGTAGTAACCCAGGCCTTTCCAGATGGTGACCACCATTACACTAAACAGCGCTAGGTTAGGACTGGTCAACCAAGGTAGTCCTGAGCGGAACAGCCCACTTGCCTGCAAAATCTGGTTGAACAGACCGTTTTCAGCATATAGCCAGCGCCAAGCAATGCCTGCTACCACCATAGAAACCACTACAGGGGTATAGTAGGCCACTCGAAACCAGTGAATACCTCGCCAAGCCCGGTTTACCAAAATTGCCAGCAGCAGCGGTACGATAGCCAGAACCGGTACTACTCCAACCAGATAAATTAGCGTATTGCGGATGGTTTGCCAGAAGATGCGATCGCGCCAAAGCCGCTGTAGGTTTTGCCCACCCACCCACTCTGGGGCCTGAGTTACATCAAATCCGTAGCTGGTAAAGCTCAGGTAAAAGGCGCGCAGAGCCGGCCAGAAGACTGTTAGCCCTAGGGCGGCTAAGGCAGGCAGAAGAAACAGATATGGCGTGCAGGCTCGCTGAAGCCGCTGCCAAAAGCGAGCCTGCACGGTCGATGCCGGAGTTACTGTCATGGCGAAACTAGTTGGGCGTAGGCTGAGACTTAAGAATGAGAGTTGCTGGGCTGCACGCTAAAACCGCTCGACTCCAGCAAACTGGGGATCGAGCGAGGCTCTGGCGGCTTCGCCGCAGGTCCGGGGCGTGGGAAAGATCTTGGTAGGATTGGCCAATCCTAATGGGTTAAACGTCTGCCGCACCCACTGCATGGTTTCTAGGTCCACTTCAGAAAACATCTCTGGCATGTAGCACCGCTTGTCTGCTCCGACCCCGTGCTCCCCAGAGATGCTGCCGCCAACCTTGACACAGAGTTTGAGAATGTCGCCGCCCAGCGCTTCAACTGCTTCTAGCTGTCCTGGCTGGCTGTTGTCGTACAGAATCAGCGGGTGCAGATTGCCGTCTCCTGCATGAAAGACGTTAGCAACCCGGTAGCCATGTTTTTCCCCCAGCGCCTCAATCTCCTGGAGCACATAGGGCAGCTGAGTACGGGGAATTACGCCGTCTTGAACGTAGTAGTCGGGGCTGAGCTTGCCCATGGCTGCAAAAGCAGCTTTGCGGCCTTTCCATAGACGCAGCCGCTCTTCGGGATCAGTGGCGCTGGTGACGTTGCGGGCTCCGTTTTGGTAGCAAAGGGTGGTGATGCGATCGCAATTTGCCGCTACCTCCGCCTCTAGACCATCAATTTCAATTAGCAAAATCGCCGTGGCATCGCGGGGATAACAGCGGGTCGCCACCACATCCTCTACGGCGTTAATGCTAAAGTTGTCCATCATCTCCAGCCCGGCCGGAATAATGCCTGCACTGATGATGTCTGAAACCGTTGCTGCTGCCGCCTCCACGCTGGTAAAGTCTGCCAGCAGTACCCGAACAGACTCCGGCGATTTGAGAATACGCAGGGTAATTTCTGTTGCGATTCCCAGCGTTCCCTCCGAGCCTACAAATACACCGGTCAAATCATAGCCCGGCATTTCCGGCACTTTACCGCCCACCTCGACTGCCTCTCCGGTCGGCAAAACCAGCTTTAAGCCCAGAACATGATTCGTCGTCACTCCGTACTTCAGGCAGTGCACCCCACCAGAATTTTCCGCAATATTGCCGCCCACCGAGCAAACCGACTGGCTGGAAGGGTCAGGCGCGTAGTAAAACCCTGCTCCACTAACAGCTTGAGTGACCCAATTATTGATTACCCCAGGCTGCACAACTACTTGCTGGTTCTCCAGATCAATCTCCAGAATCTGCCGCAAGTTTGCCGCCACAATCAGCACCGCATCTTCAAGCGGCAGAGCACCCCCTGAAAGCCCTGTACCAGCTCCCCTAGGCACAAACGGCACCCGGTAGCGGTGACAAATACTGATGGCCTCTGCTACCTCTTCCGGTGACCGGGGCAGCACCACCACCGCAGGCCGCTGCCGATAGCTCGTCAGACCATCGCACTCATAGACCAGCAGCTCCTCCTTGCGACGAATCACCCGATCTTTTCCCAAAGCCCTGACAAAGTCGCGAACCACAGGCTCCCAGTGGCGGGTTTGGAGCGCAGCTACCATAGGTCGATTCCCTTACAGATACCCGTGATCCTACCGTGTTTAAGAAATCCCAGCAAAGCTGTGTGGGTGGGCCGCGAGCACCCAAGTAGTACTCCCGGTCCATCTCCACGAATTAGATCGATTAAGGTTCTACAAGCCTAATCTGGCCCTAGAACTTATAGCTGAGCAGGTCAGCGTTAGCTACTTAGGTCCTACCATGTCTTCTCCGTTCAGCATGCGCTGGGCCGCATCCAGCAACATTTCTTCTAGGTAGGGTTTCGTGAAGTAACCTTTTGCTCCCAGGTCAACAGCCATTTGCCGGTGTCGATCTGCGCCTCGCGAGGTCAGCATAGCGATTGGAATATGGCTGAGGGCACTGTCTTTCTGCATGCGAGAAAGCAGCTCTAGCCCGTCCATACGCGGCATTTCAATGTCACAGAAGACGAGGTCACAGGGCAGGCCCGATCGCAGTTTTTCCCAAGCTTCCTGACCGTCACGCGCCTGTTCAACTCGGTAACCCACCTTGTTAAAGCTCATCGACAGGAGTTCGCGAACCGTAATCGAGTCATCCACGATCAGCACTGTAGGATCGGCCTTGGCTGGGGCCTCTGAGACGGGCGGCAGGTCATCCTCAGACTGAGCCCATAGAGAAACCGAAGGATCTCGGCGTACCCGACCCATTGATAGATCAATTAGCTCCAGCACGTCAGCAATGGGCATAACCCGGCCATCTCCGAGGACAGTTGCGCCAGCAATGCCGGTGGGCTTAGGAACAGGCCCTTCCAACTGCTTGATCACAATTTCCTGCTCCCCGATGACCTGATCGACCTCCAGAGCAATAAAAGCATTAGCGCTCCGCAGAACCACGATGGAGATAATGTCATCCTCCTGATGCCCACCATAGACTCGGCCTCGGCCAATAGTGCGGTTGAACTGCAGCAGGTCCGACAGAGGCCGGAAGGGCAGCAAAGTATCGCGCCAGAGAATGCACGACTGACCTTGGTCGTTTGCCTGAACCCGCTCTCGGGGCGCATCGAACATGTCCTCGACCCCATCCATGGGGAAGGCAATCCGGGCCTGGTTGTTAACGCAGCTCAACGCCTTTGAAATACTGAGCGTCAGCGGTAGCCGGACGGTAAAGCTGGTGCCTTTACCCATCTCAGAGTCAATGGTCACCGACCCCCGGATTTCTGAAAGGGTGGTTCGCACCACATCCATACCCACTCCCCGACCCGCAAAGTCATCGGCCTGGTCGCGAGTGCTAAAGCCAGGTAAAAAGAGGAGTTCATACACATCCAGCTTGGTCATAGCGCGAGCTTCTGCTGGAGTCACTAGACCCCGCTTGACAGCTTTTTCCTTGACCATGTCAGCATGGATGCCTGCCCCGTCATCGGCGATATAAATGACGGTTTGGTTGCCCTGGTAGAACGCCCGCACTGTAATCGTGCCTTCCCTCGGCTTGCCGGCAGCTAGCCTTTCCTCAGGAGTCTCGATGCCGTGGGTAATGGCGTTGTTGACCAAGTGGGTCATAGGGTCATAGAGCCGCTCCAGGATCATTTTGTCGATCAGGGTGTCGCGTCCCTCAACTACCAGCTTGGCCTCTTTGCCGCATTTCAGGGAGATGTCTCGGACTGCTCTGGGCAGCCGATCAGCTGTCTGGGCAAAGGGCACCATCCGGGCCTTGTTTAGCCCTTCCTGAAGCTGGGTCGTAACTTGGCGGAACTGACGCGTGATCTGATCCGTGGATTCGATGGTGAAGGCAATATCTGAGGAGGACTCCCGCACCCGCACAATCAGCTCAATCATCTCTTGAGAGAGCGTGTGAAACCCAGTGAACCGATCCATCTCCAAAGCATCGAAGGTGAGCCCAGTGGCGTGGCTGCTGTCGCTGACTCTTGTAGGTTGAAAGGCTTGTCGGCTCGAGATTAAGGAACTCTCCAGGAGCGATCGCTCGTAGAGATCCCGCATCCGTTGCCCCACGTCATTGAGCTGCTGCACTTGGAACAACAGGTTATCCAAGAACTGCCGCAGCCGTTCCTGGTCCTGCTCTAGAGAGTTACGGTTGACGACCAGCTCCCCTACCAGGTTGCTAAGGTTGTCTAGGTGTTTCACAGAAACCCGCATGGTCTGGTCGGCCAAAACACCAGACCTTCGAGGCAGTCGACGAGCGGCAGCGGCTTGGGACCGGCGCAGCCCCATGGCAGGCGCAGATCCGCCTAGCTGGTCGGCTTCCTCTAGCAGTTTTTCGAGATCTTCAAACTCATCATCAATGTTATCCAGAGGCGATTCCAGCATCTCTGTCGAGCCGAGAAAATCGCCTGTAGAACTGCTACTGCTGCTGTCTTCCTCTAGCAGGGCATCTAGATCAGAAAAGTCGTTAGAGAAATTGTCAGATTCCTCAATAGCAATCGAGGGTGGTTGGTCTGTCTCTGAGTTGAGGGCAAGCTCATCATCGTTCAAGAGCAGATCCAGCTCATCAAAGCCCGAATCGGTCTCAGTCTCCAAAGCGAGAAAGTCTGCAGCAAAATTGGGTGCATCGAGCCCAGCTTCAACGTCGCTAGAAGGGGCTTCGCTCTCCAATTCAGACAGGTCATCTTGATCTAGAAAATCGATTTCAGCTCCGAGATATTCGGCTCCAGTGGTCTCTATCTCAGGGAAACCAAGAAGTTGTTCCTCAGCAAAGGCCTCGCTAAAGGCTTGCCCATCATCTACAAACGATTCAGTAAGAGACTCCTCTGTTTCTGTCTCCGGGTGAAGCAAGTTTTCTAGGTCTGTATCGGTTGCCAAAAAGTCCTCAGTCAAATCTGGGGTGGTGGCAGCGCTGTCAACCTCTGGGGCGTCGAAGAAAGAATCAACCAGATCCAAATTCTCAACACCAGGGTCAGCTTGGGGCACAGATTCACTTGTGGCCCACAAATCCTCACCAATATCGCTTAATAAACTGTCAGCCGGCAGCCCATCGCTATTGGCAGGGGTTACCACAAGACTGTCTGGAGCCGAATTGTTAGCTGGCTCAGCTGAGAGGTCTTCCCAAGACAGCCCATCAGCTGATTCTAAAGGGCTCTCATCGGCAATTTCTCCTAGGAAGAAGTCTTCATCACCTTGACTTTCTAGATCTAGATCTAGCTCAAGAGATGAGGCTGCTTCTAATGGATCGCTTTCAGAGAAATTAAACGCTGAGTCATCTCCTAGATCTGGCCCCGGCTCTAGGCTGAACTCTGTTTCAATAGCTAAATCACCCTCTGTTGTGGGGTCGGCTTCATCCAGACCTAAATCAAAGTCCAGGCTGCTATCAAAGTCCAGTTCATCAGCTTCTAACCCCGGAGTTGAAAGATCTTCTGCTCCAGCTTCGGCTGCAGCTGGTTCAACTTCAAACACACTGCTAAAGTCGCTGCTGAGGTCTGTTTCAGCCTCTAGGCCAGTGTCTATTGCGGAGGTAGCGTCGTCTAGGTCTAAGTTGAAGCTGCTACCAAAGCCCAGTTCATCAGTTTCTAACCCTAGAGTCGAGAGATCTTCCGTGTCGGATTCAGCCGTAGCTGACTCAGCTCCAAAAGCGCTCTCAAAAGCGCTACCGAAGTCTGTCTCAGCCCCTAGGTCATCGCCTGTTGCGGAGTTGGCTTCATCTAGGTCTAGATCGAAGTCCAAGCCACCAAAGTCCAGACCATCAACTTCTAAATCCAGAGCTGAACGATCCTCAGTCTCAGCTTCAGTTGCTGCTGGTTCAACTCCAAAGACACTGCCAAAATTGCTGCTGAAGTCTGTCTGGGCTTCTAGGCCACTATCTGTTGCGGAGTTAGCGTCGTCTAGGTCTAAATCGAAGTCTAAGTCACCACCAAAGTTCAGTTCCTCGGCTTCTAATCCTGGAGCCGGAGTTGAGAGATCTTCCGTGTCGGATTCAGTTGGAGCTGACTCAGCTCCAAAAGCGTTCTCGAAAGCGCCACTGAAGTCTGTCTCAGCCCCTAGGCCACCGTCTGTTGCGGAGGTAGGGTCGTCTAGGTCTAGATCCAGGTCCAGGCCACCACCAAAGTCCAGGCCATCAACTTCTAGCTCCAGGGCTGAACGGTCCTCGGTGCCAGCTTCAGTTGCTGCTGGTTCAACTCCGAAAACACTGCCAAAATCGCCACTAATGTCTGTCTCAGCCCCTAAGCCACCGTCTGTTGCGGAAGTAATGTCGTCTAGGTCCAAATCGAAGTCTAAGTCACCACCAAAGTCCAGTTCCTCGGCTTCTAATCCCGGAGCCGGAGTCGAAAGATCTTCCGTGCCGGCTTCAGTCATAGCTGACTCAGCTCCAAAAGCACTCTCGAAATCGCCGCCGAAGTCTGTTTCAGCCCCTAAATCACTGTCTGTTGTGGGGTTAGCTTCACCTGGGCTTAAGTCGAATTCTAAACCGCCAAAGTCTAGGTTCTCGGCTTTGGACCCTAAGATTGGATCCTCAGCGGCAGCTTCAGCCGCGGCTGGTTTAACTTCAAAGGCATCCTCAAAATCGCTACCGAAGTCTGTTTCAGCCCCTAAGTCACCGCCTGTTGTGGAGTTAGCGTCGTCTAGGTCTAAATCAAAGTCCAGGCCGCCACTAAAATCTAGGCCATCGACTTCTAAACCCAGGGTTGAACGATCCTCAGTCTCAGCTGCGGCTGGCTCAACTCCGAAGGCACCTGCAAAATCGTCAGCATCATCACTGGAGGCAAAATCCAGATCTAAATCACTAAGATCTCCAGGCATAGAGACGTTTGAGGACGGTAGTCCCGTTTCTGCGTCTTCAACCAGCTCAAATGCAGATGAGTCAGCATCGAGGTTTAGGTCTAGGTTTAGGTTGTCTGGGTTCTCAAACAGATCGACGTCAGCTGGCTCTATCTCCCATTCGAAACTATCGGCCCCACCATCAGTAAGGGCTGCCTCTAGATCAAAATTAGGCTCATCTGTGTTGGCGCTGGCACCCAAGTTGATATCGCTGCTAGTTTCGGGCACCTCCTCGGTAGATAGAGAGCCCTCTACCTCCGAAGATTCTAGGTCGAGATCGTCAAACCCAAAATCCAGCGACTCTGATGAAGTTGAAGCAGAGTCCGATTCTAAATTGTCGACAGCTTCCCCTAAATCAAAGTCCGAGATTTCGACCGTTGGGCCAGTTAAGACTGGGTCTTCATCTAATTCAAGTAGCCCCAGGGCGTCTGACAGGTCATCACCCGTAGAGGGGGGTTCTTCGGCAGGATCTAGTTCAAAACTACCGAAATCTAGACTGTCTGACAGGCTAATGTCGTACTCGTCAGCTGGAGACAACGGCTCTGAACTCAGGCTCAACTCGTCAAAATCTAGGCTGGTCGTGAGGTCGTCTTCTAAAACTGATGGATCTAAATCGTCAAAATCACCAAACGCCAGATCCATTTCTGAACCTGACATTTCCTGGGGAGTTGCCGTTAAATCTGCTGAAGTGCTAGGCAACTCGCTGCTGCCTTCATCCCAAAGGTCAGCAGATACATCTAAATCAGAAAAAGGGTTTTCTACTGTGGAACTGCTGGCCTCAGTAGCTTCTATATTTAGGGCCGACAGCGGCTCTAGATCGACTTCTGAAGATGTCTGTGGAGAGCTTGTTTCTGCAAAGAAATCGTCGAAAGCAGCTTCGCCCGCCTCTGGCAATGGAGCGAGATCGGCTAGGGACTGCTCTGATGCATCGAAGAAAATGTCGAGATCGTCTGCCCCTGTCGTAACTGATTCATCAGAATTTGAGGTGTCTGCTGTAGCGTCTTCCCACAAATCTTCTGTAGTGCTGTCATCGCGACTATCAAAAATTGCTTCTGGTGAGACTGCATTTGGGGGGGGAGATGCGATCGCAAACTCCACTACCTCCAACTCAGGCAGGCCATTGGCCTGTTCGTCCAGTAGGGTGCTGCCAAAAAGGCTGACCAGTTCATCATCTGCTTCAGTTGAGCCCAAAGCATCAGCATCTTCCTCAGTCAGCAGCAAATCAGCAAATTCACCCTCAGAACTGGTATCCGAGGCCATATTATTGATATCTTCTGAATCTATCTCGGCAATTTCTTCCTCTTCCCAGACATCATCTAGCTCTGATACTTCTCCTTCAAACAAATCTGCCAAGCTATTTAGTTCAGCTGCACCCACCTCAGGCCCGGTGCCTAGGACCGGCATAGATGGCTCATCTGTTGCAAAGCTTGAGGCTTCGCTGGCCCCTAAATCTTCAAAAACCGAAGCCAGATCCATGTCCGAGTCATCAGTACTGTCAGACTGACCAACGGCGTCCAGCCAGCTATCCGCGCTGGACAGAGACAGAGCGTCAACCTCTTGCTCAGCCTCAGCCGTAGCAAACAAATCTGTCAGATCGGCTTCCTCAAGCGAGTCACTCAAGGCCTCTTCCAGCAGTGCATCTAGAGACTCTTCTTCAAATGCACTATCGAGCGGCTCCAGCGGCAGCAGATCCTGCATGACAAGAGACACCGTAATGCGGCTAGCCTGTCCCGTGAGAACCAGATCCTGCCCGGACTTAATCTCCTTAATGATCAGCGGTGCCAGGGTCCGGAAGGTCTGTTGCTCATTACCAACAACTCGTCTAGCAGCATCAACTAGAGCACACCAAGCGGGTAGCTCAAACTGCTCGCCAATTCTAGAGAGCTGCTGACAAATATCCTGAATTTCTTGGCGAGTCGCCCCATTATCAGCTCGTTTAAACAGCCCTAGCATGGTTCTCAAGTAGGCTGGCACATCACTCTTGAAAACCAGCTGAAGAGCGCTGGTTTCCGAATGAGCCACCGCTGTTGCCGGTTGAGCCGCTATGGGCGTGGGCACTGCAGGCTGCTCGACTGAACGCCTAGCAGGGACTACGCTAGCAGTCTGCACCAACCGCTCCAAATGCTGATGTACCTGCTCAAAGACAGGCTCAATCGCCGCTATAATCTCTTGGGCTTTATCATCGGTCAAACCGAAAGGCCCCTGCAGCTGTTCGAGCTGCTCCTGCAGTCCATCGAATACCTGCAGAAGCATGGACTCAAGAGCCCGGTCTGCCTGAACTGGAGATTCTTTCAGAATTTTGAAATAGTCTTCCAGGCGGTGAGACGTTTGCTGGATGCTCTCTAGGCCAAGCATTGCTGCTCCACCCTTAACTGAGTGGGCTGCCCGAAAGACTTCATTGACCATTTCGGGGTCTTCAATGGTGGTCTGGAGATTGAGCAGGCCCTGCTCGATCGTATTGAGGTGGTCCTTCGCCTCCTCAATGAAATACCCTAAAATTCGCTTTTGATCTTCAGGCAGCATAGCGGTATATCCCCTTGTGTTGCTTCCTCCAGCATCCTGGCTAAATAGGATGGAGTACGGGTACAGGTTCTAGACAGTCTCTACTCGTGTTTTTGCTCCACCTTAAAACGTTCCACGGAAGTTAGCAGGTCGCGAGCAACCCCAACCAGGTTCTGCAGAGAGCCCGACACTCGCTGCGCTTCCTGGGAGGTTTCCTGCGCTGTCAGTTCGACTGACTGCATGACCTGGGCTACCGCTCGAGAGGTTTCTGTTTGCTCAACCGTATCGGCGGTAATAGAGCGCACCAGAACGTCAATTCGATTGGACACCTGAATAATGTCCTCCAGCGATCGCTTCGCCTGTTCGGCTAGGCGAGTGCCCTCAATCACCTGCTGAGTGCCCTCCTCCATTGCCGTCATCACGCCGCTGGTTTCACTTTGAATCTGCAGTACAATCTGCTCGATTTCTTTAGAAGCCTTAGCGGCTCGGTCAGCTAGCTGCCGGACCTCATCAGCCACGATTGCAAATCCCCGTCCCGCCTCTCCAGCACGGGCCGCTTCAATGCTGGCGTTAAGTGCCAGCAGGTTGGTTCGAGACGCAATCTGAGAGATCAAGGCCACGATCTTCGAGATCTCCTGAGAAGACTCGGCAAGCCGCTTCACTTTACGAGTGGTTTCAGCAACAGTTTCTCGAATTTCGAGAATACCAGCCACCGTTCGCTCTACCGATTCGCCGCCGCGAAGGGCTGTAGAAGATGCTGAACGAGCCACTTCTTCTGCCTCGCGGGCGCTCTCGGCCACACGCTGAATGGAGTCAGTCATCACCTGCACGGAGTTTAGGGTGACAGCCAGTTCTTCTGCCTGCCGTAACGCGTCGGCAGACAGGCTGCGGGCAAACATTTCGTTTTCGGCAGAGCCTTTACTGACCTGGCGGGCCGCAACGCTCACCTGCTGCACAATCTCCCGCAGGTTTTGAATAGTCAGGTTGAAGGAGTCTGCAACTGCACCTAACACGTCTGCGGTTACTTCAGCCTGCACTGTCAGATCACCTCGCGCTGCGCCTTCCACATCATCTAGCAGGCGAATCACCTGCCGCTGCAGGTCTTCCTTCGCTTGCTCCTGCTCCTGCGCTTTGCGCTGGGCTTCGCTGGTGGTCGTGAGAATGACTCGGGCCATCTTGTTGAAGCCAGAGGCGAGTTGCCCAAACTCATCTTCTGCGTAAACAGAGGCTCGGGCTGACAGGTTGCCGTGAATGACCGAATCAAACTGGCTCTGCAGATCCGCCGCTGACTGCTTAATGCGGCGGTGGGCTAGATAACCGCCGCCTAGGGCAGCGCCAAATCCAGTCACCCCGGCTGCTACTGCCATAGAGGCATGTAGTGTTCTGGGCACACGCTCTGTAGGCAGCGCTGCTGAGGCCACAAAGTTGACGACTCCCACCGCTAAGGCTGACATAACCCCAGCCGCTGCGGCTACCATCCACTCCTTACTTGATAGGGGGGCATTTTCTAGGAAGGCCAGCCAGCCCTGCTCGACTGCGACTTCTTCAACTCCACTATCGTCCCCTTGGGCGAAGACAGGAAGCGAATCTGCGGCACCGGCCATGCCAAAGATTTCGTCTTCTACGATGGAAGACTGATCGCCAACTTCACTTAGATTAAAGGCCGAGCCGCTAATTCCGTTGCCCGTATCGTCGGTAGCGCCCCATCCGGAGGTACCAACTGAGGGACTGGTAAACCCGGCAGAACTGTCAGATAGCTCAAAGTCAGGGAGGCTGCCTAAATCGTCAAACTCGTTGAATTCATCTAGGAAATCGATGTTGCTGTTGGGCTGCGAATCTCCCGACTCTAGTTCACTGGAAATACCGTTGCTGAAGTATCGATCACTATCATCCTCGGCAGCGTCAAAAGTAGCCGCTGTCATGTCGGCGTCAGTGGAGAAGATAGTCCGTTCATCAGACAGGTTTGGTGCTGCTAGATCGACCTCCTCTCCGCCAGCATAATCATCAAGCAGCGCCCCAGAATGTGAAGAATCCTCCATAAAGAGAGTTTGATCTCCCGTTTCGCTTTCGCTGTAGAGAGGATCAACGTCGAAGGTGGATGCATCAGCGGAAAAATCAGCCTCTTCTCCTACCGAAAAATCCGCAAAGTCAATCTCGGCAGCGGGATCTGACAGGGGCTCCTCAGTGTAGGGAGAGAAACTGCCAGGTTCGTCCTCCAGGATTAGATTGTCGTCTAGATCGTTTAGAGCGAGGTTGGCAAAATCCTCAAAGGCGCTATCTTGATCATCCACCTCAAAGGGATTGGCCGTTCCCGTTCCCTCAAACGGATCGCTCTGGTTCCAGCCCCCTCCCTGGGAAGCGGCGTTGGCTTCAGATTCTTCTAATGGAGTTGCAAAGAAGTCATCTGCTGGAGATTCGGTAAAGCCGCCAAAGTCATTAGAGGACCCTAGGTCAAAGGGATCGTCCTGAGCGGAAGCAAAGGGACTGTCGAAGGCGTTGGAGTTGTCTGCTGGAGCACTGCTTAGATCCTCTAGATCATTGAAATCTGAGGGTAGACCAGGAGATTCTGAGTCAAAGGGCGTGTCTACAGCAGAATCAATTGTCTCGGCTAAACTAAAGTCGCTGTCATCCAGGCTGAGATTTGCAAAATCGAGATCGGAGTCGAGTAGTTCATCTCCAAGAATGAAGTCTTCGCCTTGATCGGCAACACCTGTGTCAAACAGTGCTGCGGATTCATCCGATACCTCGCCTAGAGCCCCCTCATCTGAACCCGTGTAATCATCGCTAGGGAGGGCAGTGCTGCTACCAACAAATTGATTGGCGTAAGCTAAACCGTTGCTGGCGTAGTCTACAAAATCTGGGTCGGTGGTCACGTTTAAGACGGACTCGTACTGATCGCGAGCCACGTCAAACCGATGCAAACCATAGCAGTAGATATGGCCCCGCAGCAGAAGAACGCTGGGATCGTTGGGGTAGTCGTGAGCAAGCTGATCGATGACCGTTGCCGCCTCTTCATAGCTGCCTTGCATGTAGGCTCTCTCAGCTTTCTGATATGCTTGAGAGTAATCAATGCCTGAAGCCATCTGTCCTTCTCCTGCCAGTGCAAGTTTCCCTTAATAAGGTGATGAATTTGAGCTTAGGCTGCCCATCGCGCTGATCGTAGGACTGCAACGTGATCGAGTAGCCGGAGTGTTTTCCCTTCATCATTATCAACGGCCCATTCACCCCGCAAAAATGGAGCCATAGAGTCAGGGGTGTTGCCGGCTACCTGAATATCATCCAGATTTAGCCAGTCGGTGCCGACAATCCGGTTAACGGCTAAGCCTAGCATAGTTCCCTGGTCTTCGACAGCAATCACCGGAATTTCAGGGCGATCTGTATTTAATAGAGCGCTGTAACCCAAAAATTGCCCCAGATCTGCCACCCAAATTACCCGACCCTGCTCATTGAGGGTGCCTAACAATAGCTGAGATACGTTGGGAATGGGCGTGATCCGATCAGGGGCCTGTTCAATAATGCGCCGGATGCCTGTGGCGGGGAGGGCAAATTCGTCGCCAGAGGTGACGAAGAAGCGCAGGTAGAGCTCGCCTTCAGGGGTTTCTAATTCCTGAAGTTCGGGCTCTTGATCTTGCCCTGCGTTGGTTAAGAAGTCAGGATTTCCTACCATGATGTGTTTTGGCCAACTAACCCCTTAGCAATTGTTTCACAGTACCTACCAGTTCTGTTGGCTGGAAAGGTTTAGCAATATAGGCATCGGCTCCCTGTTTCATACCCCAATAGCGGTCAAACTCCTCGCCTTTAGATGAGCACATAACAACCGGGACATTTTGGGTGGCTGGGTCAGCTTTTAAGCGGCGACAGAGTTCATAGCCATTCATGCGAGGCATAACGATATCTAACACAACTAGGTCAGGCGGGCTGCCTTGAATTTGCTCCAAAGCCTCTAGACCATCGCTTGCAACTGTGACGTTTAACCCGCTACCCCGAAGTAGTTCAATAATCATTTCTCGCTGAGGAATGCTGTCTTCCACCACCAAAACTGTGCTCATAATATTAAACGGTGTGCCAGAAATATGGCTCAGAAACCGACAGGCTATTGTCGCTTTCTTACGGTGGGGAAAGGCATGCCTTAGGACGGGCAGGCCTCCCGTGCCTTTAAGGTACCCCCAAATCCATCCATTACTGACGTTTTCAAGAAATTAATCATTCTGCTTAGGAATTCTGTCGGTTCTTATCGGTGCTTGGTTGTCTTGGCTAGGACTAAAATCCTCCTGGCTTGGATCCTGTCCCCGAGAGGTCGCGATCTAGCTCGTCTTGAATGGCTTCTGCCAGGAGCGTATCTGGCCGCGGCCGCTGCAGATCGCCAGGGCCTACGTATTTTTCGACCAAGGCTAGCAATTCTCCCGGTCCGAAGGGTTTAGTGAGATAGTCGGTAGCTCCTGCCATCCGGGCTTTAACCCGATCTAGAAAGCCGTCTTTTCCAGTTAGCATCACGATGGGAGTTTGGCGGAAGGCGTTGGAGCTACGCAGCATGGCGCAGAGCTCGTAGCCTTCTAATTCGGGCATGGCAATATCGCAAAGAATCAGGTCGGGTTGTAGCTGAAACAGTAGGCTGAGGGCTTTCAGCGGATTGCCGATAGAGGTCGCTTCGTAGCCTTGAGCCTCTAAGATCTGCTCAACCTTTTGCCGCACAACGATGCCGTCATCGACGCAGACGATGCGGGGTACTCGCCCCATCTGCCACTGCTCTAGGGTGTTGATGGAGTGCTGGTCGGGTTGGCTAGGAGCATGGGTGAGCTGTACCAGCCCTCGCAGTAGGTAGGGATAGATGCCTTTGACGACGGTAATCAGATCCCGATTAAGGTAGCGAGACAGCTGCCGCAGGCTGGTGTGCCCATTCATCCAATTAGCCCAACGGCTGTAGGTGCTTTTGGAAACATTGGTGCGAAAGGCTTCTAGATCGGGAATGACCGGACACTGCAGGGGTGACTGAATAAGGGGATGGAACTGTTTCCACTCCTGCGTTTGTTTGGTAATGCCTGCGACTAAAGGGCCAATTTCTAGTGTCGTTAGTTGAGGACTGAGCGCCGAACTTAGCTTGAAGACAAAGCTGCCTTGATGCAGGCTCAGCAGGTCGAACAGGGTTTCGTGCACCATGTGTTTGAGGATGGCTCGGCCCTGGTCAGGCGTTAGCACGTGGCTCTCTAGTAGGGTCCACAGGTAGCCGTACTCTGGAGAGTTGAAAGATGCGATCGCAGAGACCTCAGCGGTATCGAGCGTTTGGTCTAAGCCGTAGCGATGCAGATGATCGCGCAGCCGGGTGAGCTGCCCATCACTGGCACCGGCATACACAATTTGGCCGTTGGCCAGAAAAACCAGCCACGAGGGAGCTGCTTCAGCGGCAGGCCCCCAAGCTCCAGAACGCCCAATGGACTGCAGCGGGTGCGCTTCCACGTAGAGTTCGCCGGTTCGTTGGCCCAGCTCGATAAGCTGCAGAATGCTGCGGATGTCAATTTCAGAAAGATGACCCTGCATGGGCGCTGACAAGGGGGTGAATAGGCGGATGAGAGAGGGCTAAAAGAGCTAGGCTGCCTGTACTGCCCTCAGTATAGTTCCCACTTAGAGGCTGCGATAAAGGAAGATCTAAACTAATCTCCAGCAGTTTGCAAAAAAGCGGAAATCTAGGGCACTCTATATTGTTGAAGCTGGTTGACGAAGAGACTGGTAGCGCTAAATAGACTGCTGATAGCGATAGCACGGGCCCTCGGCGTTGTCTTGAACAATGCGATCGCGCTCAAAATTGCCCTCAACCCAAAGCTTGGCCAGACAGCTAGCAACCCTCCGTTTAAGATCTCCTCAGTACACTGGGTGAAGTTGCTGTTTAGGGTCCCTTAACCAGCACTTTAAGCCATCAGGATGCGTTAATTTAGAGGGAGAAACCCCACCTACTCAGAAGCGATCAGAGAAGAAATAGGCTTAAGCGTCTTATCGCTATATAGGACGCCTTGATTTTAAGTAACCTGATTGATGCACCCGGGTTTGTCGGTCTCTCAATCCCCCATTCAGGTCATTAAAGGCTATCCTTACCACTACATACGAGGGCGACCAGCGTGCTGTACCTAGTAGAAGTCCAGAAAAAAGCCGGATTTATTGGCGGAGGCAAGGCTGAGTTCAAATTGCTTGCCTGTCAACGGAGCGAGCAAAGTTGGACGGCTGTTCCTGGAGAAGAGTCAGTCCCAGCCCCTGATGATGCCGCCAACTATAGTGCCGGTACACTGGTCATGGTTGAGCTCAACAACAACCGTCAGGTACAGCGCCACTACGAAGCCGGTCGTCCACTGGTCAGCATTCTGCAAAATTTTTCCAGCCTCAACAAAAAGTACAAAACCCAGGAAGAAGAAATAGAGCAGTGGAAGCAGTCCCTGACTTTTCAAAGTCAGGAACTGAACCGTCGGGAAATGGAGATTGAAACCCGGCAGGAGCAGCTAGAGCAGGCCGAAGCAGACCTAGAGAAACTGGAGGCACAGCGCCAAGAGGTTGAGCAGTCCCGTCAGGATCTGACCCAACTTCAGGAAGAGCTGACCCGGAAGAACCAAGATCTGGAAGGAGCTTGGGCTCATCTGAATGGGGAGATGCGGCGGCTTGAAGAGCGGCAGGCTGAGTTTTCTCAACAGGGCGGGCTCGATGAGGGTCAGGTCAACCAGCTGCAGGAGTCTCTCAATCGGCTTATGGGAGCCGTTACCCCTACCGAAGCTCTGCGTGAAAAGGTCGGCGTTTCTGGGGAACTGATCAACCAGCATCAATCTTTATTGGACCAGCATCAGCAAGGCCTGGATCAGCAGAGAGCTGAACTGGAAGAGAAGCGCCAGAGCCTAGAGCAGCAGGCCACGGAATTAAAAGGTCGTTGGGAAGCTTGGTTTCAGTCAAACGAGCAGTTATACGGTCGGATTGCTGAATTAAAACTGCAGCAGCAGCTGATCAGCGGTAAGCAGGAGCGGCTGCAGGCTCTATCGGAAGAATTGCACCGCCAGGGCAACCTGCATCATCATGTTTATGAACTGCTAAATACCTCGGACAAAGTCAGACTTAGCCGTAAAGTAGACGTAGCTGAGCTAGAGGCAATGACTCTAGAGCACCTTCAGTCCAAGGTCAACGATTTGGAGAAGGATCTGGAGAAGGTTTCTCGTTTTGTCTCGGACCAGGAAGAGGAACTGACCCTGGAGCAGCAGGCCATTGATGAGTTGAAAGGCAGAATTGAGCAGGCCAACGAATTTGACCGCCTGCAGCTAGAAACAGAACTGGCGGATGAACAGGATCGCCACCGCATGCTCAACGAAACCTTGGTTGGTCAGCGACGCAACCTGCTAGAGCGGGAAGAGGTTTTGAGCCAGCACCAAGCTATCTTAAGGCGGCGGCAAGGTCTAGCGACAGACGAGTCGCCTGTTAACTCTGTAGACCTAGAACCTCTGCTAAACACCATTGATGAACAGCGACAGCACACGACTACGCTCATGCAATCGCTAGAAGCAGAGCTGAAACAGATCCAGGAGCGGATGAGCCAGCTCAAGCAGGAAATTGAGCAGCAGACCTCTGAACAACAGCAGCAGCGCTCTGAGATTCAGCAGTTTGAGTTTGACCTACAGCAGCAGCGGGATGAGGCTTCTACCTTGGCTGGGAGAGCCCAGCTCTACGAAGAGCTCCTTGGATCTACGCAAGAAAGTCTGAACCAGTTCAGACAATCCTTGGAAGAGATCGCTAACTCTGTGGCTCAGTTTCAAGAGGCTAGCGACTATCAGCTTCAGGCGATTACCGAAATGCGGCAGACGGTTCTCAGCGTGGCCGATAACCCTGCCCAGGCAATGGCTTCCTAATTGGATTTACCTACTATTATCTTCTGCTGGTTGCTAAATGGGATTACAGCAGAGCCTAGGTTACCAAAAACCGTTAAATTGCTAGCATTATGGGTTCCGTTGCCCACATAGGCGATTCATCTGCGGTAGAGTCAACTACCTATCACTATATGGATTTGATATCACCATGATCTGGGTGAATGAACAAATTGACCCTTCTGGGCTAATTTACTCCTGTATTGCCTGTCGTGACGAAGATCACGCTAAGGCCTGCCACGAATCTTTTGAGGCCAATCTGACGATTGAGCAAAAAGCAGCTGGTTGGATAGCCCAAATGCGAACAGTTGCCTCTTGGGAGGAAGTTCCGGTGAACGCGCTCAAGCTAGACTAAGGGTTCTAGCTATGCTTTGTGCCAACGCCATCGCCGATCTAACAGTGTCTGATTTAACACTCTGAGGGGTTCTGAGGTTTCTCCTGAGAATAGGACAAAATCCATTGATCCCCAGGTTTGCTGAGTTTGCTCAGCTAGATCTACCAGGAACGGATCACCTAAAAAGATCCGCCAGGGCAATCGCAGCGTAATCAGTGGTAAACCGTTGTGACCAGCATCTGGTAAAAAGCTCCATTCACATTGATCCAGCGTTGTTTGGAGCCCCCTGCTCAGAGACGCTCGGAAGTCTTGAAGCTGCTGACGCTTCTGGGAAAGTTCTTGCAAGAGATGACGATCTGCCGATGTCATGGACCTTTGCGGGTAGAAGGACTAGGTGATGGGTCCTATTCAAAGTGTAGTCTTGGTTATTGAAACCAGACCTGAAGATTTTCTATGAATACGCCGACAGAACCCTTCATTAAACTTGATCAGTTTCTTAAACTCATGCAGATTGCTCCTTCAGGCGGGCAGGCAAAACTGCTGATTCAGGATGGCTATATCCAGGTCAATGGCTTGGTTGAAACTCGACGTGGACGCAAGCTGTTTACGGGTGACAAGGTTACTTTTGAAGACATTCAGCTTGAGGTTAACCTATCTGACCTTACCAATTTGGCATAACGACAACAATCTGGTCGAACAATGCCCCACGCCCCCATTTGGAATCTGGACTTCTCTTGGAACGAACTCTAGCTATGGACTTGTTTAACTATAGGCAAGCCAAGGAACATTTGCAGGAACGTTAGAATTTAAACAAATATGTATTTGCTGAGGGCAGTCTTATGGCGTCAAAAGTTGAAATCTACACCTGGAGCCGATGTCCTTTCTGTATTCGGGCTAAGGGCTTATTAGATCGCAAGGGCGTAGATTACACGGAACACTGTATTGATGGGGATGAAGTGGCTCGCTCAGAAATGTCTGAGCGGGCAAACGGTCGTCGCAGCTTGCCGCAGGTCTTTATTAACGACCAGCATGTTGGTGGCTGTGATGATCTGCACGATCTCGAAGCTGCAGGGCGGCTAGATTCTATGCTGGCAGTCAGCTCAATCTAGATTTTTACGCCAAAGGGATGGACAAGTAAGTTGTCCATCCCTTTAAGTTCAGGCAGGTTTAAGAGACTTTGGCAGCTTCGGGACTGGCGACTTTGTCGGCCGAGTGATTGCCATTGCCGTTTTGATGACCGTTGCTTTTAGCGTTGCGGGGCTGGATCAAGCCATAGCCACCGTGGTTGCGTTCGTAGATAACGTTGATTTCTCCGCTATCGGAGTTAAGGAACATGTAGAAGTCGTGATCGACAAGTTCTAGCTGTTCTAAGGCTTCTTCTACCGTCATGGGAGGCATTGCGAAGTATTTGGATCGCACGACCTCTGAGGGCAGCTCGGGCTCTCGGCTCTCTAAAACAGCGGATACATCCGAGGCTGCGATTTGACGGATAAAAGCATCGTTGGGCTTGGCTGCAGGATGTTTTTTGTCCTGGCGCTTTTCTTTGTATTTGCGCAGCTGACGGCTAATTTTATCGGCGACTAAGTCAATACTGGCGTATAGGTTCTCGCTGCTTTCTTCAGCTCGCACGACAGCGCCATCGACATATAGGGTGACTTCAGCCGATTGCTTGGGACTTATCCGGGGATTGCGAGCGACGGACAGGTGCACATCGACTTCATTAGTCAGGTGTTTAAAGTGGCTGACTGCTTTGGAAATCTTTTGCTCCACATAGTCGTGAATGGCATCTGTGACCTCGATGTTTTTACCCTGGATAACGAGCTTCATACAGCGCCTCCTTCAAAATGTCGGCTTATGTTTTCACCCTAGCACCTTGTATTTTGTACGACAGTCTCCGTTAAGATCCTTTGCATCCGTTAGTAATTCTTGATTTCGAAAAGGCTGTTAAATAAGGATTTCAGTAGATTCTCAGTGGCTTTTAATAGGTCTTAGAAGAGGTTTGCAGTGATGGTCCGAAGAGAGATTTGCGATGTTCAGAGACCGATTCCGGGCGATCGCATCTGCACCCTCTACAACCTGGGCCTAGTTCCTTATGAAACGGCTTGGAGATGGCAGCAATCGCTGGTGCAACATAAGAAAGCAGGCCTGTCTTCGGATGTTTTAATGCTCCTAGAGCATCCACCGGTTTATACCTTAGGCCAGGGAGCAGACCCGAGTTTAATTAAATTTGACCCTGACCAGGAGGGACATTCGCTTTACCGGATTGAGCGGGGTGGAGAAGTCACATACCACTGCCCTGGACAGCTGGTAGGCTATCCGGTTCTGGACTTAAAGAGGTTTCAGCTCGACCTGCACTGGTATCTGAGGCAGCTTGAGGAGGTAGTGATTCAGACCTTGAGCCAATGGGGACTAGTTGGCACCCGAGTTGCGGGTTTGACGGGTGTGTGGATTGACGGCTATAAGGTGGCGGCGATTGGAATTAAGGTCAGCCGCTGGATTACGATGCACGGGTTTGCTCTAAACGTATGCTCTGACTTGGCTGGATTTCAGCGGATTGTGCCCTGCGGTATTGTTGATAAGCCGGTTGGCAGCCTTCATCAGTTTTGCCCAGGGATTGATGTTGAGCAGGTGCGCCCGGTTGTCGCGACAGCCTTTGCTCAGGTCTTCGGAGTGAGCCTGCAGGAGCCAATGGTAGATCTGGCTACCCTGTTAAGGTAAGCGGCGGCGCTGCAGTGCTCTGACTTGGCTGATGAAACGTCTAGCGGCCTGGTAACCCGGTACTTGGCCTCGGAAATAATACTAAAGCTATACAGCGCCACAGCAAAGCAGTCGCTACACTAAAAAAGCTGTCAAGATTTGTGAAAATTCGGCCTGTGATGGAGTACCGCTCGCCGGGGAGTTAAAGATCACTCATGGAACCATCTGGCATTCCTCAAGGAGGCTATGACACTTATGTGCAGGGCCTGCTGCAGTTTAGTAGGGCCTCGGAGCAGAAGCAGATTTCACGGCCGAGTAAGCCGACCCAGCCCTTGGTTGAGCAGAAGAGGCAAAAGGCTCAGGAGGGTGAGGAAGTCCTGACATTGCCACTGAGCTTTTCGCTGACCCATGCCGGTCCGCTATCGCCGTTGCGATCGCGCGACATTCAGGCATTGGTCGATATCTTTGCCCACGACCAGCTCACCGAAATCGAAGCAGATATCCATCAGTACTTACGCCGCCTCTACCCTGAACCCTGCTGGGACGACGAGCCTTACGAGTTTTTACAGGACTTTATTTAGAGCTTGGGTCGCTCAGTCCAGACAAGACTCCTTTAGAGGAGTCCTATCTGGACTGAATCAATCAGAACGGGATGTCATCGTAGTCAGGTTCTGCCTCGCCGCCCGATGTTGTGCTTGTACTAAAGCTGCCAGGGGCAGAAGTTGTGGACGCTCGAGAAGGCGCTGGAGCCGGGGCTGGGGTCTGAGCAGTTAGGGCCGGAGACGGTGGGCTAGGAGGCATAGACAGTTCTCCTAGGGCACTCAGGCGATGAATGCGCTGCACCGTCATTTCTGCCCGCTTCTCCTTAAACCCTTCGGGTCGATCGACGGTGTTCATGCCTAGCCGGCCTTCTAGCAGTACCCGATCACCCTCGTGGTAGTTTTCCTGAATTTCTTGAGCCAGGTTGCCCCAGCCAATCACCTTGAGCTGAGAGGGCGTATCTTCTGGTCGGGGACCGGGAAACTGCACCACAAACTCAGCTATGGGGGTCTGGTTGTCTGAGGTGTAGCGCAGTTGGGGGGATTGAATAATGTCCGCCATCAAAATGCAGCTATTCATGCCATAGCCTCCTTCATGCCCTGTTCCTTTTCGATAAACGTTTGTATTCGCGTTTGATACTCTCGCAGTTTTTCGTCCATCCAGGCGCGGTTTTCGCTGTTAACAAAGATGTGCACCAGCGGCTCTCCTGCATCGGGCAAGATCAGCACCCAATCACCGGGCGTGTCACCCAGCACCTTCACGCCATCGATCAGCTCTAGATTTTCCGGTGGATGGCTCTCGACCAGATACCGCATCAGCGCTCCTTTGACGATCCAGGGACAGCGCAGGGTCTGATGCCGGTGGGAAACCCGAGGCAGCTCTGACCAGAGTTGTCCGAGCGATCGCTCCTGAATTGTCAAGATTTCAATCAGCTTGGCGATGCAAAACATCGCGTCGAAGCCAGGATGGAGATGCGGAAAAATAAATCCCATATCACCGCTGCCCCCCAGCACCACATTGAAATTTGCCTGACAGGCTTCCATTAAAGCAGTTGGATTGGCCTTCGTGCGAATCACCTGTCCGCCATGACGTCGGGCAATGTGCTCAACGGCTCCGGTCGCGTGAATAGGCACAACAACAGTGCCCCGAGGCTGGGTGGTCAAAATCAGGTGGGTCATAAGCGCGGTGAGCGTTTCCCCCCGAATAGCCGTTCCGACTTCATCGACTAAAACCAGCTGTTCGCCATTGGCTGAAACCTGCGCCCCAAAGGTGGCCCGCAGCGCCTGCACGACCTGCCCCAATTGTCCTAGCATGATGTCCCGTTCAGCAGCAGCCGGGGCCGTCTGCCGCAGACTGGCATTGAGCACCACGGCATCACAGCCGAACTTAGTCAGCAGCTCAGGCAGCACTGCTCCAGAGACCGCATAGGCATAGTCAATGACGACTTTGGACTTACTGTGGCGCACGGCCCCGATATTGAGATGGTGCTCAAAGGCCGTGGCATAGGTATCGACCAGTCGCGTGGGGTAAGACACGGTACCAATTTCATTGATGGGAGAGCGGCGAAAATCTTCCTTAAAGTAAGCCCCTTCGATTTTCTTCTCCTTGCTCTTAGGAATATCAATGCCGTACTCGTCAAAAAACTCAACCAGAATGTGGTCGGGTCGATCGGGGTGGAGACGAACGTGGATGCCGCCTGATACTTTTAGGTTAGCCAAAACTGTGCGGGCTACCGGAATAGCAGTTGCTTCTAAGTTACGGACATTGACGCCAACTGACATCAGTCCAGCAATCAGAGATCGGGTGACCATGCGGGAGATGCTGCGCTGGTCGCGAGAAACTGTAACGTGGGCTCCGGGTTTTAGCGTAGAGCCATAAGCTGCCCCGAGCTTGACGGCAAATTCGGGGGTGATATCGACGTTGGCTAAGCCGGTAACTCCCCGCTGGCCAAACAGGTTGCGCTGGGCCGTGTTGCCCCATATCAAATTGATGTTGAGCGTGGCTCCTGACTCAACGTGTTTGTTGGGCCAAACGCGTACGCCAGGATTAATTTGGGCTTCTTCCCCAATGTTGGAAAGCGGCCCGACAACGGCTCCCTCCAAAATGTGGGAGCGTCTGTCTACCCGTACGCCTCGTGAGATGGTGCAGGCCCGCAGGTGGACCTCATCGCCAATGATGCTGCCATTCCAGAGAATGGGGCGCTTGAGATCGGCATCGCTGCCAATGGTGACGTTATCGCCAATCACGGTGCCGGGCTCTAGATTGGCCCGAGCTCCGATGCGGCAGTTGCTGCCGATTAAAACGGGAGGATGAAGGGTCGCAGTGGAGTCAATAAAGGTATTTTGCCCAATCCAAATGCCTGCAGACTTTTCGGAATACGGCAGATCCAGATGAACTTTGCCGTAGAGGGCATCGTACTGAGCCTCACGATAGGCCTCTAGATGACCCACGTCGCACCAGTAGCCCTCGGCAACATAGCCAAACATGGGTTCGCCCTTTTCCAGCAGTAGGGGAAAGAGATCCTTGGAAAAGTCAGATTCCTGGTTTTCGGGCAGGTAGTCTAGTACCTCAGGTTCCAGAATGTAGGTGCCGGTATTGACCGTATCGGAGAAGATCTCGCTGGTAGAAGGCTTTTCTAGAAAGCGGGTAATGCGATCTGCCCCGTCGGTGATGACAACGCCAAACTCGATCGGGTTTGGCACTCGAGTTAGCACCAGGGTAGCTTTGGATCCTTTTTCCCGGTGGAACCGCAGGGCTGCCTCCAGATCAAAGTCGGTAACCGCGTCTCCGCTGATGACGAAGAAGGTGTCGTCTAGCAGTTCGGCAATGTTTTTGACGCAGCCAGCGGTACCTAGGGGCTGATCTTCCTCGACCGCATAGGTCATTTGAACGCCGAAGTCCTGACCGTCCTGAAAATGGTCCCGCATGATGTCGGGCAGGTAGTGCAGGGTGGCAATGATTTCTGAAATGCCGTTGCGCTTGAGGAGATTGACAATGTGCTCTGCGATTGGCCGGTTTAAGATAGGAACCATGGGCTTGGGCAAATCACAGGTGAGTGGGCGTAGCCGAGTTCCTGAACCTCCGGCCATCAGAACCGCTCTCATAAATCCTCCTTCCTGCTGCTAGTTAGATGCAAATCCCTTGGCGGCCTCAGCCTTGTAAAGTCTTAGGATGCAGGAGTAAGGGGTAAACCCCTCTCCACAGTCCACGATCTTTGGCTTAGGCTGTCTTCACGACGTTTCAGGTCTTGATGTTTAGGATAGCGCCCGAATCCTGGCAAACGCCGTTCACTCTTCTACAGTCACTGCACCCCCTGCGACTTTAGAATTGAGGCTTGCTCTTTAACGCAGTGCTGCCGGGAGCCTAGGCAAAGCCAGCAGAGCTGAAGTGCAAAGGCTAGTATTTGAGAAGGTAGACTTTTGTGGGTTAATCAGGAGACCTGATATGGAACCTTTAGTTGCTCTGGTAGTGCTGACGCTTTACGGGGGTGGGGCGTGGAAGTTTTGGAAGGGCTTTCACCGCACCAACTTTAGCCAGGGGAAGCTGCAGCTGACTCTGCTCTGGCCGCTGTTTCTGATGGTGAATAGATCCTATCGGCAAAATTTCAATCGTGCGCTTAAGGGCTAGTCGGAGTTTGGGAGCAGCCTAAGGCTGACCCCTGCCCTATTGGCTTCTCTATAACTGACTTCTCTGTGTCCTTAGTTCCTATGGCTACCCCTTGAAAATCGGCAATTCTCCTTTACCAGAGCAAATCCAGACTGTAGCCCGACGCTACGACCGCGAGCTTTCGGGGGCAGCCTTTGATCTGCCGCCAGAAGTGGAAGAGATGCCGATTTTTCGGGAGTGGACTTCGGGCCAGCTGACCTCTCGCATTGCCGCTCCTTTTTGGGAGTTGGCTCGGCCTCGCCGGGGGCAGCGCTGCCTGGACATTGGCTGTGGGGTAAGTTTTTTGATTTATCCCTGGCGGGAATGGGAGGCGCTGTTTTACGGGCAGGAGATCAGTGAGATCGCACAAAAAGCCCTAATCTCCCGAGGGCCTCAGCTCAACTCAAAACTCTTCAAGAGCTGTCAGCTGGCCCCTGCCCACCAGCTAGAATACGAGGCTAACTTTTTTGATCTGGTAGTTGCGACCGGGGTGAGCTGCTACTATGCACCGGATTACTGGGAAACCGTGATGGCCCAGGTCAAGCGGGTGCTGAAGCCGGAGGGTGTTTTTGTCTTTGACGTGATTGACCCTGACCAGCCATCGGCAGAAAACTGGGCCATTTTAGAAACTTACTTGGGGGCTGAGGTACAGTTAGAGCCGCTGGAAACCTGGCCTCGCCTGATCAAAAGCAGCGGTGCGCGGATTGTGTCTCAAAAAGACTATGACCCGTTCCATCTCTATAAGGTGAAGTGGTGATGGGGTAACGGGGTGGGCGAATCTGCTCCTCGGGTTTGGTTGATTGGTGGCACTGGGGAAAGTGCTGAACTGGCCCGATCTTTGGTGGCGCTGCACCTTCCCTGCACGGTAACGGTAACGACCCCGTCAGCCCGCGGGCTCTACCCGGTGGCGGCGACCTTGCGAGTTTGGGTAGGCCAGCTGACGGCAGCGACCCTGCCAGCTTTTCTACAGCAGGAAAATGTTGCAGCAATTTTAGATGCGTCCCATCCGTTTGCAGTGGAGATTTCGGGGCTTGCGATCGCAACCGCCCAAACCCTGCAGCTGCCCTATCTCCGCTTTGAGCGCAGTGAGCTGCAGGCAGCGGCTGCCGCCCCTGAGGTCGCCTTTGACAGCCTAGACTCTCTGTTGAACAGCGCTTACTTAGAGGGGCAGCGGGTGCTGCTGACTCTGGGCTACCGCTGGCTACCCGCCTTTCAAGCGTGGCAAACCCGATCAACGCTGTTCGCCCGAATTTTGCCCTCTGTGCCTGCGCTCAATGGGGCACTGGCGGCGGGTTTTACCCCCGATCGCCTGATAGCTCTGCGTCCGCCGGTCAGCGAAGCTCTGGAACGGGCGCTGTGGCAGCAGTGGCAAATTACCTGTGTGGTGACCAAAGCCTCAGGTGCAGCGGGCGGAGAAGCGATCAAGCGCCAGGTTGCTCAAAGCCTCGGTGTGCCGCTGGTGGTTTTGCAGCGGCCCCCAATCAGCTACCCTCAGCAGACCCAGTCACTTGCGATCGCGCTAGAATTTTGCCGTCAACTGGGTGTAATTGCCCCTCTTGCTTCAGAACAAATCCGCTAAAATAACCGCAAGTCGCTCCCGGCTTCCCCGCCCACTGGGGCAAGAAAGCCTTGAGTGGAAACGTGGTGGTGGAGTTTTCTGGTTAAAAGCTGCTTTTTTAGAAAAAATGGGGAGAAATTTCAGCAAGCCAATGTTTCTCTATTGGTTCTTCCTTTAAGCTGTTTCCTTCGCAAGCGTGAGTTGAGCGTGAACCAAAGGTCGTTCAACGGCAGCTGTTGATATCTTCCTTGGGCCAGAGATAGGTTACTCCCAAGAGGCTTGTTACCGTGCGCCCTCCTAACTAGAATTAGCCCGAAACTTGCTGAAAAGTGAGGAGCCTCCTTCATTAATTTTTTAATTTTTGTTGAAGGTGATCCAAAAGCGTAGGGAGTGTTATGCTTAGTCTCCAAAATTGGTGCTTCTAAAAGCGTCTTAATAGCTTCTAGAAAGGCTAAATCGGTTACAAGCTACTCATAATTCAGTCGAGCCCTGCTTGAGTCCTCTGGAATCCTAACTTTATGACCGCTGTTCCCCTACCACCAGGGTCTTCACAATCCTTCGACAGCACTGGCAGTAATACTTTGCCAGAGTCAACTCCGGTGTTTGCCCTCAAGGAGTTAGTGGCAAGGCTGCAGCGAGAACAGTACAAAATTCAGGACTTGCTTAGTTCCCTGGGCTTTGCTCTGCGGAGCTTAAACAACCTCAACCAGTTTCTTGAGCTGATCCCGATGATTGCCAGCCGGGTAACTGATGCCACTGGTGGGGCGCTGGTGCTGTTTCGAGCCGATGGTCAGGTACGGCTGGAGCGACTGCACTGCCAAAGCGACGATCACTGCCAAGACGTTCGCTCGGCATTAGAGGCAGCTACTCGTCAGGTGACTGCCAGCTTTGCTCAACCTGCGGGGAATGCCTCACTCTCCCTGGGGCGAAACGCGATGATGGCGCTAGACCACCAGGTCAACCGTTACCTGGGCGAAGACTTTCAAATCTTTGGCACCGCCATCATCGTTCGCAACGTTGAGCGGGGGCGGCTGTATGTCTTTAGCCACGACCCAGACTATACCTGGACCGAGACCCGGCAAAAGCTGGTGCGGCTGGTGGCCGACCAAACCTCAGTTGCTATTGAAAATGATGAGCTGACCGTTGCCCTCCGCAAAAAAGAGCGGCTTGATCGTGAGCTAGAGATTGGGGCAGAAATTCAGCTGCAGTTGTTGCCTCGGCAATGCCCCATTATCGAAGGCATGGATTTGTCGGCTCGCTGCCTAACGGCGAACAAAGTCGGCGGTGACTATTACGACTTTATTCCGACCACTTATGATCAGCTCCGCTACCCCGACGCGCAACAGTCGTCCTTGTCTGCTTGGAGCCTTGCCATTGGGGATGTCATGGGCAAAGGGGTGCCAGCTGGCCTGATTATGACGATGCTGCGGGGCATGTTGCGGGCTGAGGTGCTAAACGGCCATTCGCCTGCCAGCATTTTGGAACATCTCAACTACGTCATGCACACGGATCTGGAAAACTCTAACCGGTTCGTGACTCTGTTTTATGCGGAGTATGACCCTAGGAGCCGCATTCTCTCCTATGGTAATGCGGCCCACAATCCACCTTTTCTCTGGCAGGCGTCTACCAACACCATCACGCGGCTAGATACGGTTGGCATGTTGCTGGGACTAGATATGAACACCCAGTACCGTGAGGCCCAGGTGCAGCTGCAGCCGGGAGACACCGTTGTATTTTATACCGATGGCTTTACTGAAGCAGCTAACCGCAAAGGTGAGCGCTTTGACGAGGACAATCTGATCAAGGCGCTGCAGTGGGCCTGCCGCAACTGCAACTCAGCAGACGCCATTTTGCAGTACCTCTTTGACCTGCTGCAGCGGTTTATTGGCGAAGAGAGCCGCAACGACGACGACATGACTTTGGTCGTTATGCGGGTTAAGCCAGAGATGCAGCTGCATCTGGCGAGCTAATTTTTCTGGGGAGTAGCGAATTATCTACCAGTCGTCAAGGGCTGGTGTATAGTTTTGGGGTGAAATCTTTGCAAAGGCTGTGGCACTATGGATTTTGCTGTAAGGGATTTGGCTGCTCAGTCCTTCAATAGTTGGGACGATGGCCTAGATAGCATCATGTTGCCCTGGACTGCTGAGCCTGAGTCGGGGTTCTCCTGGGCTCCCTCCTCGGCCTTTTCGCCCGTATCTACCCTGCTTTCTAACGGAGAACAGGCCCAGGCGATGGTTTTGGCCCAGCAGTTTGATCAAGATGTTCTGGGAGATATGGGGAATGCCTGGAATACCTTTATTCAGTCTGGTCAGGTTTGGGCGTTGGTGATTGGCGTGGTATTGGGCTACCTGATTCGAGGCATGACAACTTACTAAGCCATTTGAACTGCTCCCAGGATCTCACTGTCGCCTTTGTCTGCTGTGACAGGCTGGGAGCTATTTTCTGCTCAACTGCTTTTTGAACACTGGAGAAAACCGTTGGAAACGTCACCTACTCAAACCTGGAGCCAGCGGTTTGAGACTGCTCTGCATCCTGCGATCGCAATCTTCAATGCCAGCATCGGGTTTGACATTGAGCTGATTGAGTACGACCTGACCGGCTCCCAGGCCCATGCCAAAATGTTGGCCAAGAGCGGCATCATTAGCCCCGAGGAGGGCGAGCAGTTAGTCAACGGCCTAGAGCAGATTCGCCAGGAGTATCGTCAGGGCCAGTTTCAGCCGGGCATTGAAGATGAAGATGTCCACTTCGCTGTGGAGCGACGGCTGACCCAGCTGGTCGGCGATGTGGGCAAAAAGCTGCACACGGCTCGCTCCCGCAATGACCAGGTTGGCACCGATACTCGGCTCTACCTGCGAGCTCAAATCGAGGCTATTCAGCAGCAGCTCAAAGCCTTTCAAAGGGCCCTGCTGACCCTGGCAGAAGCCCATGTAGAAACCCTCATTCCTGGCTATACCCACCTGCAGCGAGCCCAACCCCTCAGCCTGGCCCACCACCTGCTGGCCTACGTCGAGATGAGCCAGCGCGACTGGGAAAGGCTGAGCGATGTCAGCCGTCGGGTCAACATTTCACCTTTGGGCTGTGGGGCGCTAGCCGGTACGACTTTTCCCATTGATCGGCACTACAGCGCTGATCTGCTGGGCTTTGAGCGCGTCTATAGCAACAGCTTGGATGGGGTGAGCGATCGCGACTTTGCTATTGAGTTTGCCTGTGCCGCCAGCCTGATTATGGTGCATCTGTCGCGGCTGTCGGAGGAAATCATTCTCTGGGCCTCGGAGGAGTTTGGCTTTGTCACCCTCAACGACAGCTGCTCCACTGGCTCTAGCATCATGCCCCAAAAGAAAAACCCTGATGTGCCGGAGTTGGTGCGAGGTAAGGCTGGGCGGGTTTTTGGCCATCTCCAGGCGCTGCTGGTCATCATGAAAGGGCTGCCGTTGGCCTACAACAAAGACCTGCAGGAAGATAAAGAAGCTCTCTTCGACAGCGTTAAAACGGTGAAGGGCTGCCTGGAGGCAATGACGATTTTGCTGCAGGAAGGCATTAATTTCCGGCCGAATCGGCTAATCCAGGCGGTCAACGAAGACTTTTCTAACGCCACCGACGTGGCCGACTACCTGGCAGCCAAGGGCGTTCCCTTCCGGGAGGCGTATAACCTAGTCGGCAAAGTGGTCAAAACATCTTTAGCGGCGGGCAAGCTGCTGCGTGAGCTGACCTTAGAGGAATGGCAGGAGATCCACCCCGCCTTTGAAGAGGATATCTACGAGGCGATTGCCCCTCGGCAGGTGGTGGCGGCCCGCAATAGCTTTGGTGGGACTGGTTTTGAACAGGTGCAGCGGGCTCTGCAGGTCGCTCGTAATCTCCTAGATGAGCAGTAACTCATGACTATTAGCCTCTGCATGATCGTTAGAGATGAGGCCGAGCGTTTGCCTGCCTGCCTAGCTAGCGCTAAAGATTTGATCAATCAGATCATTGTGCTCGACACTGGATCGACCGATCAAACTGTAGCGATCGCCCAGGCTCAGGGAGCTGAAGTTCACACCTTTGCTTGGAATCAAGACTTTGCAGCGGCTAGAAATGCTGCGCTGGAACAGGCAACGGGCGACTGGATCTTGGTGCTAGATGCCGATGAAACTCTGCAGCCAGACATCGTTCCAGTGCTCAAGGGCATTGATCAGGGGCAGGGTGTGGGAGAAATCGCGGCTGAGCACCTGCTGCTAGTGAACCTGCTGCGGTTGGAGGTGGGTGCGCAACAATCTCCTTACACGCTGGTTTCTCGCTTTTTTCGCAACCGCCCCGAACTGCGCTTTACCCGCCCCTACCACGAAACTGTGGACGACAGCGTTGTGGCTCTGCAGGCGCAAGAACCTAGCTGGCGAGTGGCGACGCTAGATGCGATCGCACTGCACCACCAGGGCTACCAGGCCGATGCGATCGCCCGCCAGAATAAGTTTGAGCGGGCCAGAACGATAATGGCCGCCTACCTAGCCGATCACCCCGAAGATGCCTATATCTGCAATAAACTCGGTGCTCTCTACGGCCAAGAGGGTGAGTGGGCTAAGGCGCTGCCGCTGCTAGAAAGGGGGCTAACGGCTGCTCATAGCGACCCACTGACTCGCTACGAACTCTACTATCACCGAGGCTTGGCCCATCGCCAACTGCAGCAGTTCGATCAGGCCAAACAGGACTATCACACCGCGCTGGCTCAGCCACTGCTGCCAAAGCTCAAGCTAGGGGCTGCTATTAATCTGGGGAGTCTCCTCAAGCAGCAGGGGCAGTTGCCCGAAGCCATTGCCCAGTTTGAGCAGGCGATCGCAATAGACCCAGACTGTGCGATCGCTCATTTCAATTTAGGCGTTGCCCACCGAGCCCAGGGCTACCTTGATCCTGCGATCGCAGCCTACCGTCGAGCGATTGAGCTGCAGCCCAACTACCCCGAGGCTTACCAGAATTTGGGGGTGGCCCTGTTTAAGCTGGGCAAGCTGCCTGAGTGCCTGCAAGCGTTTAGTATGGCGCTGCGGCTATACGAACAGTCAGATCCGCAAGCGGCTCAGGCCCTGCGGACAGGCATCAAAAAGCTCGGCATCGCCTGATACCGAGCTCTGCTGATTTGACTTGTTCACTTCCTAGGGCCACCTGCTAGGTGGCCTGCGGGGCTACTTCTGGTAGCGAGGATCGTTCCAGTCAAACTGCTGCCCGGAGGGTAGCGGCTTGGGTTTCCAGGAGATCTCGGCCCCGTAGGTGCCGGGCCTCCAGTGATGAGCGTGGCCCTGACCGGGCAAAGGGGGCTTGGCCTTGGGTGGCGGTTCGGGCGCTTTTTTGGGCAAATCTTTGGACAGCATTTGTTTTAGGCGGTTGACAATGCCCTCCCAGGTCAGCTCTGGCTGCTGCAGCATTTCGCGCAACACCTGCAGGGCGGCCTTGGCTTCTTCATCATTGCCGACCTTTAAAGGCTGAGATAGCCGTAACGGGTCAACCTGCACAGCTGCCAAAGCCTGTTGAACCGCGCCTTTGATCTGACTGCCCATCTCGTGCCTAGCCTTTTCACACTGATGCTGCCAGCCTTTTTCGCTAGAAGCATACAGCGCCGGCAAACGGTTGAGGGCGTAAGTTTCTACCTCTAGCCGTTTGACATACTTTTGCAGGCGAGGGGGGAGCCGGTGTAGCTGTCGCTCTACCTCCTCTGCAACCAACCATTCCATGACGTTGATATACGCCCGCTTTTGAAATTCAGGAACACTACTCATAACCACCCTCAATCAGAAAAGGACAAGCATTGATTTCAAGTGAATTTTCAAGTGAAGTCTTGGATGCTTGCTGGGAACACTTCAATGAAACTTCCGATGAATCTGATAAACTTTACGATGACCCTGAGTAAGTGCTTTTTACAGCTGACTAATATTCCAGTATGTCAGTAAAAAGAGGGTAGGGTAGCTGTTTTTTGCCCAGCACTACACAACTTTTAATAGAAATTGCCCTGATGATTCCTTCAGCAATTTCAATGCTGAACGCTAGCCTTGAGCAAACTCCAATCAGCAGGGCGCTATTTGACCAATGCTAGTTCTGGCAAGCTTTTTGACGCAATGGTAGTGGGGCTTGTTGCGAACCGCAATCCTCCCTAAAGCAGCTTCGGGCAGTGAGATTTAGCCCCACTGCCCAAAGTCGATCGCTTAGAATGTCACGGCAGCCTGACCTAGAGGGTCACTAGCTCCGCAGGCAGTCGCTTAAAGGCCAAGCGCTCGTTTTCCACGTCTACGAAAACCGTATCGCCCTCACCAAAGTCACCTCGAAGAATAGCCTTGGCCATCTGGGTTTCTAGCTCTCGCTGAATCGCTCGCTTGAGGGGACGGGCACCATACACAGGGTCGTAGCCCACCTCTGCTAAGAAATCGAGGGCCGCTTCACTCAGCCGCACCGCCATCTTGCGATCGGCTAGCCGCCGCTCTAGGCGAATTACCTGGAGCTTGACGATCTCGCGCAGTTCGCTCTTCTTCAGCGTGTGGAAGATGATCATTTCATCTACCCGGTTGAGAAACTCAGGCCGGAAGCTGGCTCGCAGCGCTTCGAGCACGCGCGATCGCATTTCGTCATACTGCTCATCGTCCCCAGAGACATCTAGGATGTACTGCGATCCGATGTTGCTAGTCATGATGATGATGGAGTTTTTGAAGTCCACCGTATGCCCTTGGGCATCCGTAACTCGGCCATCATCCAAGATTTGCAGCATGATGTTGAACACATCAGGGTGAGCCTTTTCGATCTCGTCGAAGAGAATCACCGCATAGGGCCGACGACGAATTGCTTCAGTTAGCTGACCGCCCTCGTCGTAGCCGACGTAGCCTGGAGGAGCCCCGATTAGACGCGAAACCGAGTGCTTCTCCATGTACTCAGACATATCGATGCGCACCATTGCCTCTTCGGTATCGAAGAGAAAGGCTGCCAGCGCTTTAGCTAGCTCGGTCTTACCAATGCCGGTAGGCCCTAAGAAAATAAAGCTAGCGGTGGGTCGGTTGGGGTCTGCTAGTCCAGCACGTGAGCGCTGAATAGCGTCGGCAACTGCCGTGACCGCTTCATCCTGGCCGATTACTCGGCGGTGCAGCTCGTCTTCCAGCAGCAGCAGCTTCTGCATTTCTGACTGCACCAGCTTGCTCACCGGAATGCCGGTCCACTTAGAGATGATCTCAGCAATGTCAGACTCAGTCACCTCTTCTCGCGTTAGTGACCGGCCTGAGGTTTGCAGCTCAGCCATTTTGGCCTCAGCCGCCTCTAGCTGGTGCTGTAGCTCAGTCAGGGTGCCATACTTTAGCTCGGCAGCCTTATTGAGGTCGTAGGCCCGTTCTGCCTGCTGAACTTCGACCTCAACTCGGTCAATTTCGCTCTTGACTGCCTTACGCTGCTCTAAGATGTCTTTCTCAGACTGCCAGAGGGCGTTGAGGCTGGCCTGTTCTTCTTTCAAATCGGCCAGCTCTCGGTCTAGCCGGTTGAGTCGTTCTTTAGAGGCCAGATCGCTTTCCTTTTGCAGCGACAGCCGCTCCATCTCTATCTGGAGAATTTTGCGATCAACTTCGTCGAGCTCTTCTGGTTTAGAAGTCACCTCCATCTTCAGCTTGGCGGCGGCTTCGTCTACCAGGTCAATGGCCTTGTCGGGCAAGAAGCGATCGCTAATATAGCGAGTCGATAAGGTCGCTGCTGCTACCAGCGCACCGTCAGAAATTTTGACGTTATGGTGAGTTTCGTAGCGATCTTTGAGGCCCCGCAGAATAGAAATGGTGTCTTCGACGCTGGGCTGGTCGATGTAAACCTGCTGGAAGCGTCGCTCTAGGGCCGCATCTTTCTCAATGTACTTGCGGTACTCATCTAGGGTGGTGGCTCCAATACAGCGCAGTTCTCCCCGCGCCAGCATGGGTTTGAGCAGGTTGCCCGCATCCATCGCACCCTGGGTAGCCCCAGCGCCGACGACTGTGTGAATCTCGTCGATAAACAGAATGATCAGCCCTTGGGACTCGGTGACTTCTTTGAGCACAGCCTTGAGCCGCTCCTCAAACTCGCCCCGATACTTAGCCCCAGCAATCAGTGCGCCCATGTCTAGGGCAATTAGCTTGCGCTCTTGCAACGATTCGGGCACATCGCCTTTAACGATCCGCTGGGCCAGTCCTTCGGCAATCGCTGTTTTACCAACGCCGGGTTCACCAATCAGCACCGGGTTGTTCTTGGTGCGGCGCGAGAGAATCTGAATGGTGCGGCGAATTTCATCGTCCCGGCCAATTACTGGGTCAAGCCTGCCTTCGCGAGCAAACTGAGTGAGGTCGCGCCCATATTTTTCCAGGGCTTCGTATTTGCCCTCGGGGTTCTGGTCTGTCACTTTCTGGTTTCCGCGAATTTGTTGAATCACCTGTCTGATCTTTGCTTCAGTAATGCCTAGATCCTGAAACAGCGTTTTGCCGAAGCGCTCGTCTTTAGCGTAGGCCAGGATCAGGTGCTCGATGGAGATAAAGTCGTCGCCATACTCTTTACGATAAGCCTCGGCCCGATCGGTGAGCGTATCGAAGGAGCGGCCCATATATAGCGAAGAACTGCCGCCCGAAACTTGGGGCTGCCCTTTAATAAAAGCTTCAGTGCGCTCCCTCAGCAGATCCAGGCTAACTTCTAGCTTGGTGAAGATGCTCGCCGCCAGCCCCTCTTGATCTAGCAGCGCTACCATGAGATGCTCGCTCTCAAGCTGCTGCTGCTTGGCCTGCTTGGCAATGTCTTGGGTCTGTGCGATCGCACTCCAAGCCTTTTCTGTAAATTGATTTTGGGTTGGTTGCATGAAGCTCTCTCCCCCTTAGGTGTTATCCATACTGACTACATCTTTTTGCATTGTACGGAGGTCATCCTCAAGGTAGGGATCGGTGTTCACCCTTATTCCCGAACGGGTTGCCGCCCGCAGGCTTTAGAACCTGAGGATCTAAGCGGATGAGTCTGAAGCCAGACAGTCTTTAAATCCCTGCTCGATAATAAAGACATGCCACCGGGGAGGACACAGCTTGAATCCGGTTGAAACACCTCTCAAAACCGATGCCTGGATTGCGGCTTCTTGGGATGCCTATGTTAAGGCTGTCAAAGACCCCGAACTTAATCGAGCAAAAGGGTACTACTACCAAGGGTTTATGAGGCTTGAGATGCTGCCTGTTGGGTCTGATCACTCCAGCGACCATGCTTTGATGCTCTTCGCTGTGAGTCTTTATGCAACCCTTAAAGGCATTGCTGTGACGGCAAAGGACAACTGCTCTTATCGCAAAGTGGGGATTCAGGAATGCCAGCCGGATATTTCCTACTACGTCGGTACAAAAGCGCTGGCGATTCCTCGCGGCACCAATATTGTTGACCTAAACAAGTATCCTGCCCCGGACGTGGTAATCGAAATTGCTAAGTCCTCTTTGCTAGATGATCAAGGCGCAAAACGCCTTCTCTACGAAGACCTGGGTGTGGGTGAATACTGGATTGTGGATGTGGAAAGAGGGAAGATCACGGCGTTTACTGTGGCAAACCAGGGCAGCTACCGCATTCGCGAATCTCAGCTCATTGTAGGCCTGCAAATGATAACGCTGGAGCAGGCCCTCAAGCAGAGCCAAGAAGCCGACCAAACCCAGGTTGGCAGTTGGCTCATGCAGCAGTTTAGTGCTTGAGCAATAGGCTGACTGGCAACTCTCTGTAGATAACTTGAGAAGTTGCCAAAATTTCTTGCCGCCAAATCTGTTGCCTGCACAGGCATAACTTCCGCCTCACTGGTTACTAGTGGTCTCCCAAGTCCGACCAGCAGCCTTGACAGGGTTCTGTGCAAGCGAGTTGTTGAGCGACTGGCGCTTACGCGGGTTTGTAGCGTTATTCATCAGCTTTAAGGTTTTCAGACAGTTTGGTGTGAGGTAAGGAGTGGGTAAAGACGGCGGCTTGAGTGCGATCGCGCAAGTTTAGCCGACTCAAAATACTGGAAACGTGATTTTTGACCGTCTTTTCGGCAATGCAAAGGATTTCGGCAATCTCTCGATTACTGGCTCCTGTAGCAATCAAGCTCAACACCTCGCGTTCTCTAGGGGTTAGATTTGCCAGTTCAAGCCGACGACTGTCAGCAGAATTTTTGGATGCAACAGAACGCTGCGAAAACACCTTTTTGAACAATCCGGGGCCAAGCTGGGTGTATCCCCTGTGGGCAGAGCGAATTGCATCGGCAAGTTCTTCTGAAGGCGTGTCCTTCAACAGATAGCCGCTCGCCCCAACATCCATGACTTTTTCGATATATTGTTCGTCATCAAAGGTGGTCAGAATAAGGACTTTTACCTGGGGAAAGCGATCGCAAATCAGTTGCGTTGCTGCCATCCCATCCATCACAGGCATCCGCACATCCATTAATACTAGATCTGGTTGAAGAATTGCTGCCTGCTCTACTGCTTGCTGACCATTTTCGGCTTCTCCCACGACTTTTAAATCTGCATAAGACTCTAACAACCGTCGTAAGCCCTGTCGAATAATCGTTTTATCTTCAGCCAGCAGTAGACGAATCATTGTTTTGCCCCCAGCAGCGGCAACAAGACTGTAATACAGCACCCTGGTTGAGTGATAAATCTAATTTCTCCCCCTAAACTTTCGGCGCGTTCTCGCATTCCCTGTAAGCCAAAGCCTGTTTTATTTTGCTGTAGATTAAATCCTTTTCCATTATCAGCAATTTTTAGATACAAGATTGGAGTTGCTGTATCTGCAGCTGACTGAATTTCCAGTTTAATATCAACCCGAGTTGCTTCGCTGTGCTTCTGAATGTTGGTCAGCGCCTCTTCTAAAATGCGATATGCGGAAACTTGATAGCGATCGGGAATGTGTATTGGCAAACGAATTTGTACTGTAGGCTGAATCCCGCTAATGTAGCTGAACTCGGCAATGAGATGGTCAACTGCCTCTTCAAATAACTTCCCTTGTAGTGGGTCTGAGCGCAGCATCAAGATTGCTTGCCGCAGCTCCCGCCGGGCCTCTGCACCAAGGCGTTTACTATCTTCTAGAAAGGCTTGAGCTTCTTGAGAATTGCTTTTAAGCGAGAGGGCAATATTTTCTAGAACGACGCTTTGTGCGGTGAGCAGATGCCCTAACGAGTCGTGAATTTCGCGGGCGATGCGGGTGCGTTCTTGTAGCGTTGCCTGATCTTCAATTTGCAAAGAATACTGATAAAGCTGCTCATGTGCTAGGGCAAGCTTGCGCCGTCCCTGACGCTCACTCACTAAAGAACTCACCACCAGCAGTACAAAAATTAGAATCAATCCGAATGAAAGCAGGGCATCTGACAGCAAATAAAGAATCGAGTTTTGCAAAAAGACAGAGGCCTGCTGCACCTGTTCAGAATTAAAACTGAGATTAAGTTGGACGCTACCATCGGGTTGAGTGACCATTCCCGGAATATTTGTATTCCAATCTTTAATCGCGACAAAGCGCAAAACTCCCCAGAGAATCAGGAATGGGGCAAGGGTGATTGGATAGATCAGCCACACTAATCCAGCGATCGTCCATCGTTCTCGCCGTTCATACATAACGCTGCTGCGGAGCAACACCACAATCAGTAAGGGCGACAGGGCATCGAGTCCCCAACCTTGTAAGTGGGCGATTGTTCCCAACAGAATGAACTGGACCAGCAGGTACACCCACTTTGCCATAGGTGTCGTCGGAAGCCGCAAGCCCAGAATGCCAAAGGCTGCTAAAAGTGCTGCGAACGCCAGCATTTCCTGGGGGTTTGCGGCGATTGAGCTAAACCATCTGCCATCGCTCCAAATTACGGGTCGTCCCCAGCCAGGAAACCCAAACAGCTTGAAAGCAGATAGGCCTAGCAAGATCCGTTCTAAAACCAGTAGCAGTCGAAACGGGTGAGGCTGCAGTTTTAGCCAACTCATACAGTTTCGTGCAACGACATTCTTCTTGTATCACAAGTCAAATTGCCAATGCCTGGGGCTGAAGTCCTGTTTTTACGGCATGTAGGTCTAAAGTCCCAAGACGAAATCAGGGCTTACGACTCATGTGTTTATCCCTGTCGGTTTGTAAGTTTGAGAAGTTCTGAAAGGAACAAGCTAAGTGACTGAAGGAGAAACAATGAAGCTTAACAAGTTGATGGCAATTTTAGCAGGCACGCTCGTTCTATCAAGTCTGGGAAGTGTAGGGTTTGCAGCGGTTAAAACCTTTAGTGATATGCAGCAATCCTTGATTTCGACTAGCAGCAAAGAGGAGTTCAAAATGGATGAATTGGTCCCAGCGGAAGAAGCGCAGCAGTGGCAAGAAGCAAAGCAACGGTACGCTGATGCTGGCATTACTCTCACACCGCAGCAGGAAACTATTATTCGACAGGCACACCGTCAATTTACAGTCGAGATGCGCCAAGTTTTTCAGAACAATCCGCTGATGACGATTGCACAACTGCTTGCTATATCTTCTTTGCCTGAAGCACAGAGAGAAGATATGGTAAGAGCGACGGAACTGGATGAGCGGTTAGGAACTCCTGTGCAAGCCTACCGAAACAGTGTTCTCGATGCTTTGACTCCGGAGCAGCGTCAGATTTGGGAGGAGCGCATTTGGCAGGGCGGTAGTCAGGCACAATCATCTGAGACTTCTCAGGTCACTTTTAATGCGCCCGATCCAGCTGAACATGCACAACAGTGGGAGGCTACAAAGCAGCGATTCAGAGATGCGGGCGTTCCCCTAACTCCCCAGCAAGAAGTGCAAATGCAGGCTGCCGATGCCAAACTGCAAGCCGACCTGAATCAGGAATTCCAGTCGAATCCCACCGGAACTTTTGCCCGATTTATGGCGGTTGCTATGCTGCCTGCTCTCATTACTGAGCGGTTTGCAGAAGGGCTTTTAGGTCAATCAGTCCTCGCTCATTGGGACACGATCGACCAGATTCTCACGCCTGAACAGCAGCAGGTTTGGCAACGCCCAATCAACCAAACGCAAACCGAGGCGCGAGAAGGTGACTAACGTGCTCTACGGCAGTTTGGAAGTGCTCGATCGCACCATCAAGCATCTGCATACCCTCCGCTACGCCGACCCCGACGACTGGAGCGACCCCATCCCTAGCGGCAAGGATAGCCAGTGGATGGGGTTTTGATCAAGCACCTGCTGATTGAGTAGGTCTTTGCGATCGCACCCTCCCCCAGAAACTCTGAAGCGGGGTGCGATCGCACCCCGCCCAGCCAAAACCAGCCCAAGCCAGTTGTGAAGGCTGGACACGCCCCTTAAAACACCTGTGCGAATCGCAGAAGATCCGCTTGCCCACCGGTTTCCAGGAAGGTGGGCATTGGAAAGTCCGATGACATTTGTGAGGAAGTCTTGCCAGGACAATGCCTACTCTACCGTAGCTAAACTGAAGGGAGCATGCCTATTCCTGTATAAAAAACAACTAACAAACGATAAGTGGCAGGCCTCAAATAATAAATGTAAGATCCGATTTGAGAGCTAGTTTGGGATGGATGATAGTCATGCGAGTACCCATTGACAAACTAATCGTCAGCCTTGGCGTTATCCTGGCAGTCGGAGCGCTACCAGCCCAGGCACAAGTTTCAGACCGTCAAGTTGCAGCACTGGTCGAGGCGCTTCGTCAAGCAGCGCCTCAAACGGGACGTGCAGATGATGGACTTTATAGTGACTGGCAGATTATGCCAGGAAATATCCCCCGCTGGTCAAGGTCATGTATCGGTCGAGAGCTTTCGCCGACTGAGTTTGAGGCGAGCCCAGACGCTGCCCGTTCGGTTGTGACCTGCGTGATGCGGGATGTGCTGCAAGATGAGTATGACGCTAGCGGTAACGATGAAATGCTAGCGGTGCGTCGATCTGCTGCCTGGTGGATGCGGGGTGACCCGTCTCAGTACAACAGTTCTGAGATTGCAGACTACGTTCAGCAGGTCGTGAATGCCTATGGGCAGCAGCAAGGAACAGCAGCAGCGGCGGCAGCGCCTCGATCCTCTCCGCCTGCGACACAACAACCGCCTCAGTCAGTAGAGTTTGATCGCTATATGGAGGCAGGATATGAGGCAACAGAGCAACGCGATTATGAAACCGCGCTGCTCTATTTTCAGCGGGCATTAGACGAACGTCCCAACAATTCCTATGCCCAGCAGGCCATTCAAAATGTTGAGCAGTATCGCACAGACACTTCTGAAGATGCCCCTGATAGTCAATCTCAACCTAATCCCTAGTAGCTTATGAAAAATTTGCTTGTTAGTTTGGCGGCGATCATTCCTGTTGTCAGTGCTTCTGGTGCGCTGGCTCAATCTACTCAAGCAAACTGGGTCGAGGTAACGCGCAATGCTGTGGGCGATCGTTTCATGGTAGAGCGTAACTCCATTGAACTTAGAGATGGCATTGTTTGGTATTGGGAGCATCGCGATTTTCCTGAACCAAACAATGCCTTTATCGGGGTTGAGCTGGAGCAACCGGTGTATAGTGCCCTCCTGTATCGCTCTGTTGATTGTGCTGGCGGTGTTTCTCGGCTCCGGCAAATTATTGTTCATGGCCAGGAGCGGCAAGTGATTCAGCGCATTAACTATGGGGATGCGGGTCAGTTGACGCAACCTCAAGCAGGCAGTAGCGCAGCAGCCGTCTTGCGCTTTGTCTGTGAACAGGCCCAGGCAACACCAACTGCACCCCAACGATGACCCTACGGGTACAGCCAAAATCGAGAGAACCTTGGCTCATGCTGCCTAACGGCAAAATGCAGCGGCGGTAGACAACTTTTGCAACCTCATAAGTGGCTCTCGTCCGTCCGCTACTGATTGAGTAGGTTTTTGCGATCGCACCATTCTCCCAGCAGCTTTAAGGGGGGTTGCGATCGCACCTCGTCCAAGCAAAACCAGCCTCCATAATTCAGGGTGCAGCCTTCGCGCTAGATCGGTTGTTTAGATGCTAAATAAACACGACGAGCTCTTATTGAGAGATCTCAAACTACAGCCAACCTGGCTCATGCTTGCGTATATTAGCTTGGGCATTTTCGCCGCTGGTTTGGGATTTTTAACCGAGAGTGGCCTGTTGTCTAAGGTGGCTTGCCTAGGCGGTGGTTTTTTGATTGCTCTGGGAGCAGAAAAGCTAGTGAGCCGTCGCATTAGAGCAGCAGCCCTTGCCCTAATCAGACAGCGCTCAACCTAAGACCGAGCTTTCCTATATTCTCCAGCAGGCTAATTTCCCTCATGTTAATCAGGAAAAGGATGCGCGCCTACTGTATACCCTGATCGCTACTCCTGCTAGACTTACGTCCCTTCGATGCAAAGCCCTTCCCAAAAACCCCGTACCAACCTTCTCAAGCGCATTCTCATCTTCACTACCTTGGGAGCCGGTCTTGCCGTAAGTTTCCCCTTTTTAGCTTTTGGCGCACTGCTAGCCCAAGACGGCTGGAGCGAGTGGCAGCGCTGTCGCGGCTACACCCAATTCAACGCTGAAGCCTGGCAAGAGACAACGCTCATCTCCGCTCCTCGCCATGTGCGGAGCTGCATGGTTGATGACCTGCTGGCACAAGGGCTGCTTACAGGCCAGAAACAGGCTGACGTAAAAGTACTTTTGGGAGAGCCCGAATCAGAAATCGGCTACTTTCCGGAATACGATTTGGTCTATCACTTAGGGCCTGAGCGCAGCTTCATCAGCATGGACTCTGAATGGCTGGTACTCAAGCTTGACTCGTCAGGTCAGGTGAGCGAAGCCAAGCTGGTGACGGACTAAGCGTACACGCTACTCAATCACCAAGCGAGACAGCCCTGTCCCTGGGTAGTAGTTAGCCAAAATCTGAGTGTAGTTGTAGCCTTGGGAAGCCAACTGCATGGCTCCTGTTTGGCTCATGCCCTGACCGCCGTGGGCCTCCTGTACAATTTGGTCAGAGGCAGCATAAAGAGACTCCACAATGCCGCCGTTGTAGCTGATGAACTCGCCTGAGGTTTCAGCAACCGCGATTTGGGTTGTGTTGGTCTCCTTGGCGATGCCCTTGTATGCCTGAAACCGCTCGGTATTGTCGAGGTCAAAGTGGCGACTAGCGGGGCGAACGTGGTGAGTCAAGGCATAGGAGCGGGCGGCAATGGCTTGCGCTTTGAGTGCTTCAATGGGCCAGTTAACAAACATTTCGGTGCCGACGACGCTGCTCAGGTAGTCATGCATCAGCACATAGTTGACCGCCAGTAGGTTGCCTCCATCGTTGAGCAGCAACACCCGACCCTTGAACCAGGTGTCGTTAATGTAGATGTAGCCGCCTTCTGCAGATTCTAGCCAGACTGCTGTTCCTAACTGGCAGTTGCCAAAGTCAATGCCCTGTCCGGTGGGTCGGGCTACGTAGCTGGTCTGAGCCGGAATGTTGCAGTAGTTTTGGCCATTGAGATCCATCAGGTAGCCTGCCGTGGAAACCCCGACACTGAGGCTGCTGGCGTTACGTGCGATCGCAACCCGCATCTCCAGATTGGTATCAATAGTTGAGCCTGGGTTGACCGCTGCCTGGGGAGCCGGAACTGGCGGAGCCGCTGCTGCCGCTATTGGCGTTGCCGCCGCTGCTGGCCGAGCCGCTGCTGCTGGAGCTGAGGCACTAGCAGCGCTTGGGGGAACGGCTGCTCCAGGGGCTGCTGGGTTAGCAGCGGCCTGAGGAGGAGTTGCGCCTGTAGGTAGGGGCAGCAGCACACGCTCAGCCCGATAAAGGCCCACGATCGACTGGCGCACTACGCCATTAGCCTGCCAAAGAGAGTCTTGAAAGGCGGCAGCTTTGCTGGCTCGTGCCAGGGGAGAGGCTGCAAACTGAGCCGCTAGCACCGTGGCAAAAACCAGGCCGCTGGCAGCTATGAGGTAGGGCAGAGAGAGAATAGATTTGCCGTCGCCCAGCTGCAGTTTGCTGAGAGGAATGCGTAGCGCCTCCACGGAAATCTGCCGCAATTTGGTGGGCTGCAGACGCACCTGCTTGAGTTGGGGAGGCTTCAACTGCTGAAGGGGTTTTACCATGCTTTTAACAAGACACCACAGATTGCAAGAGTTTTAGAGGGCAGTCCCTGCCTATTCCTCGTCCCATTTAAACTCAGTCAGCCCAATTTGGGCAGGATTTGGCTACTAAGATCGGGAATTTTCAGAAATTGTACGGGGGAATGAGGATTCCAAGAATATTTTTCTGCCAAAGTGAAGAGAATGATTTTGCTGTTATGAGAAACAGCATGCCTATGAAGACATAGGAGGAATGTTTTTATTGCTAATGGCCCCTGTAGGCATGATCGTCTTCAAAGATCACTAATTCCTGACAAAATCCTGAACAATTTGTGTTGAAGCGTACACAGAAATGGTTGTCAAGAAAACATAAAGTTCACCCGATGAAAATTCTTGTGATAAGTCTTGACGGGTTTTCAAGCTAATTAATAGCGTAAATGATAGGATTTTCCTAAGATATGGCCGAAGTTAACCCAAAAGTCGTCATGACCGATTCAGGTGTCCCCACATCTCCCGATAGTTTAGAATCGCTGCCGCGTGAGGTGCGTGTTGCCAATCTGCGAAACGCACTAGAAACGCTGCAGATCGCCGATGAAATTGCCAAGCAAGGATATCTGATCACTAGCTCTGAGCTAGCAGATCTTATGGACGTTAACGCCAGTGCAGTGACCAGTCGAGGAGAGTACTGGGCCTGGCGCAACTGGACTGTCTCCCGAGTGCGGCGGGAGGGCAATCAGATTCTTTGGCAGCTAGAGCGAATTGACTAGCGCCAATCTGTTAACAACTTTTCAACCCAGGGATGACTAGAAAGTGGCTGCTTTCTGTTTTTCCTAGTGCATCTATCCAAAATTCGTGGGTTCAAGTGGGGCATTTTTTTTGGCCTAGGGCTCCTTCTGTTTTTGGCCCTCAACGGCTGGCACTCCAGTTCAGCGCTCACGCCCAGTCAGGTTCCTCTGCCCCAAGATCCTTACCTGCAAGCTTACTTTAACCAAAGCCAGGCCAGCGTTTACACCGAGCCTTACCGCAAAGTCACCCGCTACGGGGACAACCTAGAGCAGGTGATCATCGACACTCTCAATCAGGCTCAATCTTCTATCGACGTAGCTGTTCATGAGCTAAACTTGCCGGGAGTTGCCCAAGTTTTGTGCGATCGCGCCCAAGCCGGGGTGCAGGTACGCCTCATCCTAGAGAACACCTACAGTCGCCCTTGGACAGGGCTGAGCCCTTCTCAAGTAGGCGAGCTAGATGAGTACCGTCAGGGCAAATATAGTGAGTTCATTTCGCTAGTCGATCAAAACCGGGACGGCAATTTGAGTGAGGCAGAGCGCCGTCAGCGCGACGCCCTCTATATTCTGCATCAGGCTCAGATACCGCTGATCGATGACACAGCAGACGGCTCTAGAGGCAGTGGCTTGATGCACCACAAGTTTGCAGTCATAGACAGCCGCATCGTTCTAACGGGGTCTACAAACTGGTCGATTAGCGACATTCACGGAGATTTTGCCTCCCCTGAAAGCCGAGGCAATCATAACGCGCTGCTGGTAATCAACAGTCCGGCGCTGGCAAGTCTCTATGCCGAGGAGTTCCAGGAAATGTGGGGCGATGGCGCAGCAAAACGTAAAGATAGCCGCTTTGGTAAACAGAAAACCTATCGGGCAGTGCGATCGCTCTCTCTACCAGGAACAACTCTACAGCTGCAGTTTTCACCCACCCCCAAACCCCAAACCTGGGCCCAAAGCGTCAACGGCCTGATCGCCAAAACGCTGCAGCAGGCCCAGAGAAAAGCTGATCTAGCGCTATTTGTGTTCTCAGAGCAGGCCCTGAGCAATACGCTGGCTCAAGCTGCCGGGCGGGGTGTCCAAGTCAGCACCCTAATCGATCCTGGATTTGCCTACAGGGATTACAGCGAAGGTCTAGATATGCTGGGAGTCCGTATGCCGAACCAGAAGTGTGGTTACGAGGCTAACAATCAGCCTTGGACAAAGCCCATCCTGTCGGCGGGCATTCCCCACCTAGCTGAAGGCGACAAGCTGCACCACAAATTTGCTCTGATTGACGACATGACCGTCATCATCGGCTCGCAAAACTGGAGTAAGGCCGCTAACGACACCAACGACGAGAACCTGCTGGTCATTCGCAACCCCACCGTAGCGGCCCATTTTCGCCGAGAATTTGATCGGCTCTACAGCACTGCTGACTTGGGTATGACCCCCCTGTTACAGGCCAGCCTTAACAAACGTCGTCGCGCCTGCGGGCTGTAGTGAGCACTATTCGTCTGCCGGAACTTTGTTTACAAAGCCAACTTGCATCAAGCTGCGTAAACTTCAGTAAAGGCCCCTCCCCGATCCCAGGGGGCTATGATACTTTAGAAATATCAAAGGACAACTGAATAAACATACAAGCCTAACTCAAACCCGCGGTAGACGAGAGGCTGGTGATAGTTTCGCAACAAATCTAAATTTGCCCTAACACGACCAATCTTTGAGAAAGCTCTAGTTAGAGTCATTTCCAATTCTAAATGTCGATATAGGCATCGGTTGTGCGGGTGTAGTCCCTTAACGTACTGAAATGTACTGATTGATTTGGTAGCTACGCTTTTTGATTCACTTGATTAGCTTCTTTAATTGGGTCGAAATTCGCTAGAACCATTGCTCGTTGTCTTTTGAATTGTCAACTTTAGGACAGAGGGTAGCCAGGGCGGCTACCCTCTTGTTGTTTAAGACAAACGAACGTTATGGCGGATTTCACTTCTAAAAGGCGCGAAGGTTCTCAGCCTGCTGGGGTGCAACAAAAAAGCGAGGTGGCCTCTGAAGAATGCGATCGCTGGCTGGCTTTGGTAGCGGGCAACTCTCGCCTTCACTGGGCTTGCTTTAAAGGGCGGCAGCTAATCTGCTCCTGGCATACCGCCCACCTGAATGCTGACCAGGTGAGAAATCTGCAGGCTCAGGGGCTACAGGCGGCAGGTTGGCAGGGTTTAGCTCCTACGATTGAGGTTGAGATACCGGTTGCGGCAAAACCGCTACCTCTATGGGCGGCTTCGGTTGTTAGAGAGCAGATCTCTCTATGGCAAACATATCCTGCTCTACAGGTCGTTCGCTTGGAGCAGGTTCCGCTGCAAAATCTTTACCCGGCTTTAGGTGTTGACCGAGCTTTGTCGTTGCTGGGGGCAGGGTTAATTTATGGCTGGCCGATGCTGGTGATTGATGCAGGCACTGCCTTGACCTTCACAGCAGGCACTGATCACTGCTTTGTAGGGGGCGCGATCTTGCCGGGGCTCTCCCTGCAGGCGCAAGCTTTGTCTAAGGGCACTGATGCCTTGCCTCAGATTGAGTGGGCGCAAGACACACTGCCCCAGCGTTGGGCAGCCAGCACAGCAGAAGCCATTCAGAGCGGCATTCTCTATACGCAGCTAGCGGGTATGCGAGACTACCTAGCAGATTGGTGGCAGCAATTTCCAGCAGGTAAGGCCGTGCTTACGGGGGGCAATGCCTCCCGCCTGCTCAGCGCCCTCAGGCAGACTACCCCTGCGATCGCTGAGCAGATAGGCTTTGACCCAAATCTTATGTTTCTAGGCCTAGCAGCCTGCCGCAGTTCTACAGACCACTGATGCGAGCTTTGTAAGCATTAGCATCGAGCCCGGCAGTAGCGGCTGGGTTTCTTTCGGCATTGAGCAGGTTTTGCAGACTGGTCACCCGGTTGCTGGGATCGGGGTGAGTGCTGAAGAATTCGGGGGGTCGGCCGCTCTGGTTGTTGAGCCTTTGCATGAAGGTGACAAAGCCAGACTGGTCGTACCCGGCCCGACCCATGTTGGCAAAGCCTCGACGATCTGCATCATACTCATCTGCCCGTTGGTTAGGCATCTGCAGCGCCAGCTGCACACCGATATTGACCAGCCTGTCGCGGTTGACGCCTATGGCTCCGGCAATGCCACTTGCGATCGCACGTTCCCGCATCTGATTAACGGCGTGGCGACCCGTGATATGCCCAATTTCGTGAGCCATGACGCCCGCCAACTCAGCTTCGTTGGCAGCAGTTCTGATTAGGCCAGTATTGACGTAGAGGAATCCGCCCATCGTGGCCGAGGCGTTGACACTGTTATCTTCTAGCACTTGGACTGTATAAGGCAGATTAGGGCGATCGCTAGTCGTCGCTAACCGCTGACCAATCTGGTTGACGTAATCCACAATGGCTGGATTGCGATTGTAAACGCGTACACCCTGGCGCTTAATCTGCTGGTCGATTTGGCGGCCCAGAGTGACTTCATTTTGGTCAGAGAGATTGGACAGCTGAATGTACTGAACCCCGTTAAAAATCAGGTCTAGAATGCCCGCATGAGAAGGTGTAGGCGTGGCTAGACTAATGCTGACAGCCATCAGCAGAGACATCAGGCCGTATAGCCAGCGGCGTTGATATTTCTGGATAGAGTTTGTGAGATGAGATAACATCATGGGACCGTGCGGTGAGGAAGGACGAAAGAGCAGGCAAAAGAATGTTTAGAGATGCAAGAGGGATGATAGCTGGTGCTGACTTATCAGCTCACAAATCCTCTAAAATCATCTAATTTTAGAGTTCCCGGAAGATTCCACGGGCTACTCCTATAGTTTAAGAGACAGCAACAGACGATCAAAAGTGCCTGCCTATGCTTCAATAGTAACGACTCGGCTCTCCTCAATCTGGAGGCCGATTGGCCACTTATTGTTCTGGGCAGGTTGGGCAGGTCAATATGAAGCTTTTAGATACAAAAGGGCGGCTATTCGGTAAGATCAGCCTCCTCGATTTAGGTGCAGCTCTAATTATCCTGGTGGCGCTAGTCGGCATTTTCTTCTATCCTGGCACCTCCGGTTCGGTTGCTCAGATGGGGGCCGTAACCAAACCAATCGAGGTGGATGTGATGGTTCGGGGGCTGACCGTTGCCGATCCACAAGGGCTGTTTAACACCCTGCAAAACTCAGAGACGACCAACGTTATTATTCGTAACCAGCCCTATGGCAAGGTCGGCATCAAGGAAGTTAAGCTGTTGCCCCGCAGTGTTGCCGTTCCCCAGCCCGACGGTACAGTGAAGTCTTACCCCGACCCTCGGCCCGAATTGGGGTACACCGTTGACATGCTGATGACCCTGACCGGAGATGCCCAGATCACCAGCGATGGTGCAGTTTTTGGTAACAGCAAGGTCAAGGTCGGTACTCAGATTGAGGTAGAAGGTGAGTTCTATAACTTCTTTACCAGTACCGTTGGCGTGCGCGTTCTAGAACCTGCCTCCTAGTCAGTAGGCCATCGCCTCAACTTGGGTCAGTAAGTGGGCCAGCGCCCGCAGCCGTTTTTTTAGAGAGACGCGCCTGGGCGCGTCTTTTTCAATGTTTTGGCTAACCCGCTACGGCAGCGTATTAGCCTATTAGTTGGCACTCTAATAACAGCTTGAAACGAATGAACTCAGTAGTGGCTCCCTCAGTCGATTGGACTCAACTAGCTCAGCAGGCTCTAGCAGGTGACCTGATCAGCCGGGAAGCGGCTCGCGCTGTATTACAGGCTCCCAACGCCCAGCTTTTAGACCAGCTGGCGGCAGCTTACCGGGTGCGGCGGCACTACTGGGGAAATCGAGTACGGCTACATTTTCTACTCAACGCCCAAAGCGGTCTGTGCCCAGAGGACTGCCACTACTGTTCCCAGTCGAAGATTTCTGGGGCTGAAATTGAGAAGTATCCCTTGATGGCCCAGGAGCAAATTTTGGCAGCCGCTGAGCGGGCTCATACGCTCCAGGCTGGCACCTTCTGCATGGTGATTTCAGGGCGATCTCCCTCAGAGCGTGTTTTTAACCAGGTGCTAGAGGCTGTGCAGACAGTGAAGTCTCGCTACCCTATGAAAATCTGCGCTTGTCTAGGGCTTTTAGATGCAGATCAGACTCGCCGACTGGCTGCTGCTGGGGTTGATCGGGTTAACCATAATCTCAATACGGCGGAGAACTACCACGAGTCTGTCTGCACAACCCACACTTTTCAAGATCGAGTAGACACAGTTCAAGCGGTTCAGGCCGCTGGCATCACCACTTGCTCCGGCGGCATTTTGGGCATGGGTGAGTCAGACGATGACGTGATTGATCTGGCCCTTTCCCTGCGGCAGATGAACGTGACCAGCGTGCCCCTAAACTTTTTGATTCCTATTCCCGGCACGCCTTTTTCAGAACAAAACACGCTCACTCCGCGTCAGTGTCTACGCATTTTGTGTCTGTTTCGCCTGCTGTTGCCCTCTCAAGAGATTCGCATTGCCGGGGGGCGGGAGGTTCACCTACGCCACTTGCAGCCTCTGGGCCTGTATGCGGCTAACTCTATTTTTGTCGGGGACTACCTGACCACGCCCGGTCAGGCAGCCCAAGCTGATTTTGAGATGATTCGAGACATGGGGTTTGTTCTCGAAGCGCCAGATGGCTCTCCGATTAGCGCTACATAAAGGCGCGATAGTTTTGGCTGAGGAAAAGGGCTCGCTCTGCATTGCGCCGCCTGACTAAGCCAGGGAGCTGCTGCCCGCCTGCATTGACCCAGCGGGGAAACTCATTGGCTGCACCACTGTAGTCTCCAGCGTTGAGCTTTCTCAAAAGCGTGGAGCTTCGCAAATTGCCCAACCCCACATTAAAAGAGAAAGACACTAGAGAGGAGAACTGGTTTTCGTTAACGGTTACTTTGACGGCATCAATCACGCCGCGCTCAAACAGCCCCAGATCTCGCTTTAGGATGTTTTCAGCCTCGGCTTGCGTGATCGTTAGGCCAGGGGTGACATTGGGGGCACCGGCTGCTGAGGTGTGACCGTAGCCAATCGTCCAGACGCCAACTGAGTCTTGATAGGCCTTTAGACGTACTCCTTCAAAGTGCTTAATAATTTCTACGCCAGCAGCATTGGTTTGGCGGGCCCCTGAGGCCGGTGGAGTAGTTGGTGGGACAGGGGGCGGGGTGGGCGGCAGGGGTGGCATTGGCTCAGGTTCGGGGGTTCCTGTGCCGATGGAAACGGTCATGGCTTTGGGGTAGTCATCGCGCATGAACCAGGAGCGCAGGCCAGAGATGTTGAGTACTTGTTCTTTTGGGTTTGCGTTTGAGGGATATTTTGAGATTCTTGAAATCCAATATCCACCCTGCATCAAGTAAATAGCTTTATCGGTTTCCTTAATCCAGGTCCCCATGCTTCATCTCCCTGAAGACGTTATATCCAGGAATTTACAGTACTTTTTCCGCTGGAGAACGTCTTTATGGATAAATTCTTGGAGAGTTGTCGTGTTTTCTAATCTTCTAAGGTGTGAGCTTAGGAGCTCCCCTGTCTGCTTTGAGGTGGAATTGCTGAGAGCTGACCATACGCGAAGCTCAGGGGAACTCTACAGCGGACCTCCTGTATTGGCCTAAACCAGGCAACGCTGTAATCGGATTGTCTAAAGCCGCCCAAATCTAAAAAAGGCAATAACTGCTCAGATTTGCCGTTGTTGCCCGTGATCGGCTGAGATTCTAAGAAAGGCAAGAGCCACCACTGGAAGTTCAAGGATTAAGATAGGTGAAGACGCAGGCACCCTGAGAATCCTATGCCTATTTCAACGGCTTTTGCCGCTCCCATCGCGGGCCTAGTGGCTCCAACCATTCGTCAGTTGCCCAATGGGCTCACCATTATTGCCGAGCAGATGCCAATTGAGGCAATCAACCTGAGCATTTGGTTGCGGGTTGGCTCAGCGATTGAATCAGACCCTATTAATGGCATGGCTCACTTTCTAGAGCACATGATTTTTAAGGGCACCCCAGCATTGCAAAGCGGTGAGTTTGAGCGGCTGATTGAGGGGCGAGGCGCTGTGACCAATGCGGCTACCAGCCAAGACTATACCCACTACTACATCACGGCGGCCCCTAAGGACTTTGCTGCCCTAGCCCCGCTGCAAATTCAGATGGTTCTAAATCCGCGTCTGGCTGATGAGGATTTTGAGCGGGAGCGACCCGTCATTCTGGAGGAAATTCGGCAGGCTGAGGACAACCCCCGCCGCCGCACTTTCTATCGATCTATGGAGATGGCCTTTGATCGGCTGCCTTACCGCCGCCCGGTCTTGGGGCCTGCAGCCGTCATTGAGCAGCTGCAGCCTCAGCAAATGCGAGATTTCCACCGCACTTGGTACCAGCCTCGCTCTATGACGGCTGTTGCGGTGGGTAATTTGCCTGTGGATACTTTAATTGAGGTGGTGGCAGAGGCGTTTGAACAGGCCCAACTGGAGCGCTATGGCCATGACTGGGCAGTCGCATCTGGTCTGTCTCTAAAGCAGTTTGAAACTTGGACTGCGCCTAAACCAGAAGCGCCCTTTGACTGCATTCGACGGGCAGATTATGCCGATAGCAGTCTGCAGCAGGCGCGTTTGATTATGAGCTGGCGGGTGCCTGGCCTGAGGGATTTAGAAGAAACTTACGCGCTGGATATCCTGGCATCAATTTTGGGTCAGGGCCGCACGTCGCGGTTGGTGCGCGACCTGCGGGAGGAGCGGGGCCTGGTTAGCAGCATTTCGGCCAGCAATATGACCTATGGGCAGCAGGGCGTGTTTAATGTGTCGGCCCAGGTGCCGGTGGAAAATTTGGAGGTGGTGGAGGATGCGATCGCACATCACATTGCTGCCATCTGCAATACCCCCATCACCGAATCCGAACTTAGCCGAGTTCGCACCCAGGTAGCCAACCGCTACGTCTTTGGGTCCGAAACCCCAAGCGATCGCGCTGGCCTGTATGGCTACTACCACACCCTCACCGGTGATGTCGGCTACGCTCTAGATTACCCCGCCAAAATCCAGGGCCTAGAAGCGACGCACATTCAGCTGGCAGCGCAGCAATACCTCATCCCAGACGCCTACGGCCTGGTGACCCTCCGTCCGGCTTAGACAGTTGCCTATGTGGACCTCAATTGCAGAGCAAATTAGTCAGGCAACCGGGCAGCCCTTCACCGTGCAAGCCCAGCATTCGATAGGTGGGGGGTGCATCAATCAGGCATACCGCATCACCGATGGGTCACAAAGCTACTTCGTTAAGCTTAATGCAGCAACCCAGATGGGCATGTTTGAAGCCGAAGCGCTGGGCCTCAAGGAAATTTACGACAGCCAAACTATTCAGGTGCCGCGCCCAATCTGTTGGGGAGTCGCTGAAAGTTCCGCTTTTATCGTGCTAGATTGGCTCGAGTTCGGCTATGGCAGCGAACAGGCCTGGCAGCGCATGGGCGAGAACCTGGCAGTTATGCACCGCGTCACCAGCCCCCAAGGTTTTGGTTGGGACCGCAACAACACCATTGGCGAAACACCCCAGCGCAACCCCTGGACTCAAGACTGGGTAGAATTCTACCGAGAACATCGGCTGCGCTACCAGTTTCAGTTAGCCCATCGACGCGGCGGCCATTTTCCCCGGCAGGAAGAACTGCTAACAGCAGTGCCGACCCTGCTTGCAGGACACACCCCCACTCCATCTCTTGTGCATGGCGATCTCTGGTCAGGCAACACCTCAGTCACAAAAGCAGGCGAACCCGTGATTCTCGATCCGGCAACTTACTACGGCGATCGCGAAGTAGACATCGCTATGAGTGAACTGTTCGGCAGCTTTCACCCCGCTTTCTATAGAGGCTACAACGCAGCCTATCCACTCGACGAAGGCTACCCTCAGCGCAAGATTCTCTACAACCTCTATCACATCCTCAACCACTTCAACCTCTTTGGCGGCGGCTACGCATCTCAAGCAAATCGGATGATTGATCAGTTGTTGAGCTAAGTTTGATATAGTAAGAAATTGAAATGCGGCGGCATAGCCAAGTGGTAAGGCAGAGGTCTGCAAAACCTCCACCCCCAGTTCGAATCTGGGTGCCGCCTTCATTAAAGCGCAAATTTTCAGCTGAGAACGTCCCTTTTATCAGGCGTTTTCGGTTTTGCCCTTTTTGGCATGTTGTTATTTGTAGCTGGTTTTGTTATTTGTAGCTGGTTATAGATAACTGAGGGCAGAATTTAGGCCAAATTTTAGGCAACGGTTTCAGTGGACTTCAACGAGCGCATCAACCGAGCCAATAGCAGGCTCAAGGCTGCTAAGATTCCCTGTCGCATCGCCTAGGTGGAGCGAGCCCTCTTGTGCGGGGCACTTTCCCACCTGTCCTGACAGTGTGAAAGATCGCCCCTCAGCAGTGCATCGCTTTGGGCCTGCCTGCTAATGCGCGAGGCCTGTTGTTGGCAGAGCAACAACCTGGAAAACTGACTACCGGCAGCCATTTAACAAGTTGTCACCTGCTGCGGAGTTGACGGTGGAGCCGCTGCTACAGGTGGCTCGGACAACACGCGCAACACGCGCAGCCGGTTGAGGGCCCGCAACGCATTTAGGCAACTGGGAGAGCAATGTCTTACCTACCAACAATCCGGTAACGCTGGTAAGCAATACGGCAGATGGCGCGTATGTGGCGCTGAGCGATCGCAAGTTCGCCGCCTAACAGCACTGTATTTGCAACCTTTCTCACTTAATAGATCACCTAAGATTGAGGCATACTCATTCCCCTAGTTGGGAGTACTTCGATGGTTACGTTGAAGCTTCGACAGTTGGAAGTTCCGCCAGGTCAATCCCTGCTGCTCAATGATGTGAGTTGGTCTACGCTTGAGGCGATTTTAGACGAGTTGGGAGAACGCCGGAGTAGCCGAATTGCTTATGACCGGGGCAGGTTAGAAGTTATGACACCGCTACCAGAGCATGAGTACTTTAAAGAAACCCTTAGCGATGCTGTTAAAGACATTGCTGAGGAACTAGATATTAACTATGAGAGCTACGGCTCTACAACCTGGCGGCGCGAAGTCAAACAAGCTGGGTTAGAACCTGATAACTGCTTCTATTTTCAGAACGAAGCGCTGGTTCGCGGCAAACTAAACTTTGACCTCAATCAAGACCCACCCCCCGATCTGGCCCTTGAAATTGACATCACCAGCAAATCCCTGGATCGCTTTCCTATCTATGCACGATTGGGGGTGCCCGAGCTGTGGTATTACGACAGCGGAGCACTGAAGATCTATCACCTGCAAAACACTGATTATGTGCTGGCTAAGCGCAGCCTTGTGTTTCCTTTGCTGGCAGTTCAGACATTGCCTCAATTGATTGAAAGCCATCGCAGCAGCGGTAGGCTAGCGGTAAGGCGAGCGATAAGACAATGGGTGCGAGAGCAACTAGAACAGCAGAAATGATCACCGAACCTGGCCGCTGGTAGACGGGAAAACATCGTTTTGTGTCGATGACCGCTGGGTACCGGCCCAAAAATAATGGCTCCTTTAAAAGCATGAAACCCAGCCATATGGCTGGGTTTTAGCTATCGGAGCGACAGGATTTGAACCTGCGACCCCTACTACCCCAAAGTAGTGCGCTACCAAGCTGCGCTACGCCCCGATATCGCGTCTCACGCGCCTACCTAGAATAGCATAGAGACGTGACAGATTTGATCAGATTAATTTGTTTTAGATCTTCGATCTGAATCTGGTTTTAGTAGCCGTAGGACCAGCGAGCACGGTAGCCCCGTGTATCAATATGAGTAAAAACTGAGGCGCTGGCTAGCCCACCTTTGTTGCCCCACCAAGCGTCTAGCTTGTCGAACACATCGTAGGGGTGGTATCCAGAGATGACAAAGTCTGCGGCATCTCCTGCTAAATGACGAGACTGACTAGCGCCCCCTACAGCCGCGTTCACAGCAGGGGGTCGGTACCAGGAGTTGATACTCATGGGGCGTCCACCAAATCTGTAGCGGATATCTTCCAGAGCTTTAGCTACTCGAATCATGCCATACACTACATCCTGGTTTTCAGGGATGCGAGTACCTCCATGGGTTGCTTCTCCCCAGGTAAAGTGCCCTCGCTCCCCGTAAGCTGTTGTCCAAATGATGGGGTTATTGGTGTAGTAGAGCCCATCAAAGCCAGGAAACCGCATAGCCTTACCGAGGTTAACGGGATTGGCAGGGTTAACAGGGTTTGTAGGGTTGACAGGGTTTGCAGGTTGAGAGCTACTCCCACTCCCGGCAGAATTTTGATCGTTCGGTCTGTTTCCAGGAATGTTGCCGCTGATTTGAATATCTGGGGCGTAGGCATACCAGGTGTTGCGGTTGCCAGGCCCGAGAAAAGCACCTTGCAGCGCGACTCTAACGTGGTTTTTCTCGATTGCGCCGTAGGAACTGAGCTCAAAAACTGTTCCGTTTTTAACAAAGATCTTGTCGGCGGCTGACAGTTCACTCGAAAGCGTTGGTTCGGCTTTGAACAGCGTATCGCTGACCACCTTCAGCTCCTGGCGATCGCCCTGAAGCTTAATGTCAGGGGTATAGGCGTACCAGCTATTGAGCCTATTGGGGCCTAGTGTGGCATTGGCTAGAGCGAGCCGGGTGTGGTTGCTGGCGGCAGGCAGATAAGAAGCGACTTCAAACTGAGTCCCATTTTTGACGAAGATTTTTTGGATATCTGTGAGTTCGCTCGATAGTTTAGGCTCCAGCTTGAAGAGCGTGTCGCTAACGACTTTAAGCGTAATTGGAGTTTTTAGCTCAAAATCGGGCCGAAAAATATACCAAGACGTTATCTTGGAGTCGCCTACGGCAGACTCCAAAAGTTCGATCTGCCAATGGTTGCTGCCCACATCAACATAGTACTCAATCTCAAACTCTGTTCCATTTTTGACGAATACTTTCTCAGTAGCAGAAAGCTCATTCGACAGCTTGGGCTTGAGTTTGAACAAGGTGTCGCTCTTAGCCTTGATTTTCATGGCTCACACTCTTAGAACAAATCATCGTAGGACTGCTCTAGCTTTTAGTATCCATAGGACCAGCGAGCACGATAGCCTCGGACGTCAATGTGGGTAAATACAGAAGAGCTGGCCAACCCACCTCGGGTTCCCCACCAACCATTTAGCTTGGCGTAGACGCTAGAGGGATGATACCCCTGAATATTGAAGTCAATAGCGTCTCCATTAAGATGGCGGGAAAACCGGGCTCCTCCTACTCGTCGGTTGGTTACCGGATCGCGATACCAGGAGTTGATGGAGATAGGTCGGTTGCCAAACATTTTCCGAATTTCTTCCATGTGTTGAGCCACGCGAATCATGCCGTAGACTATCGACTGGTCCACAGGAATACGGGTGCCTGCGTGGGTAGCTTCTCCCCAGGTAAAGCTACCGCCTGGCACAATTGAATTGTTTAGATAGTAGAGACCGGTGAAGCCTGGCAGGCGAATGGCTCTACCTGGATCTTTCGGATTGGCAGGCTGATTGTCTTTGGGCTTGTTCAGGGGCTCATTGCCCTCAACGGTGATATCTGAAGTATAGGCATACCAGGTAGTTAGGTTATTTGACCCTAAAAATGCCCCGTCTAAGGCGACCTTAACGTGGTTATTAGGGGCAGGCGCGTGAGATTGCAGCTCAAAGACACTGCCGGTTTTAACAAAGGCTTTTTCGTCTGCTGTAAGCTGACTAGACAGTTCTGGCCTAGCTTTAAACAGAGTGTCGCTGACCACCTTCAAGTCAACCTTGTCTCCGGTAACTTTCATGTCCGGGCTATAGACATACCAGGTGTTGCGATTGTTGGGTCCCAAAAATTGATTGGACAGCGCTACCCGAGTGTGATTACCTTCAGCTGGCAGATACGAAGACAGCTCAAACTGGGTGCCTCGTTTGACAAAAACTTTCTCAGCATCAGACAGTTCGCGGGAGTTAACAGGTTTGAGCTTGAAGAGGGTGTCGCTGACCACAGTGAGTTCTACCCCTGAGCCTTTGACTTCGATATCTGGCTTAAAGACAAACCAGTCTTTAGTCTGCTGGCTGTCCAGGGTTGCATTGGCCAGTTTGATCTTTAGATGATCGGCCCCAACTTCTACGTAAAACTGGACTTCTAGCTCTGTTCCTCGCTTGACAATGACTTTTTCTAGGTCGGTCAGTTCGTTTGAGGACTTGGGGCTAAGCTTAAACCAGGTATCGCTCTTAACAATTACTTTCATAGCAATGCATCCCTACACAACAGAGCAAATTATTAGCTGCAGAAGCAGCCCGCCTCTAAGCCTGCAGATGTCCAATATGATGTGCTCAAATGATACGGAATCTTTTGCCGCTAACTAGCTTCAGGGCAAAATCCTTAACTATTTATTCTGACATGGGGCTTGCTCAAGCTCAAAACAGGGTTAGTTGGGGAATTGCCTGTAGTAGCTCGGTCACAGCGTCTTCTGGCCAATTGCCTTCGCAGCGGCGGCCTGTCTGCACAATGATGTGGAGGCTAAAGTGATGGGGAAAGCCTTCTACTTCCAGCCAGATGTGCTCGGTTTCAGCTTCCATCGCAATGCGCTCTGATTCCATGAGCTCACTGCTGATCTGGCTCATCGCCTGAGATAGCTGCTGGGCCAAGGCGCAGAAGTCCTGAAACTCAGACCGGGTTAGCTCAATTGACCAATGTTCACCCGCGATTAGTCCTTGGTAAGTAGGGGTTGCTGCATTCCAGCCTAAACGCCAGCCGTTGCCCTCCTTAATGTAGCGACTCATGAAAGCGGCGGTCTAAGATTTTAGAGAGAGTTGAGCCTGCGATTTGCAAAGCTCTCTTCACTGGCAGGCTCAAGGTACTCAGTAAGGGGGCCTACCTTTCGACACAGCCCTCCTTACTGAAATACAGGGCCTATTCCCCGATGATTTCGGGTTGGGTCAGCTCATCGGACATTTCAATGATGGCCCGTAGGACTGGCTTCATTTTGGGATCGTCGTAGCTGTCAAATTCCTCAAAACGCCGTCTCTGAGCCCGATTAGCGACTTGGACAGTAATTCTGTAGCGGTTGGAGGCTGCCCGGATTAGCTCCTCGGTGCGGCGCATAACCTGAGTATTGTCGAAGGGCGAACGCTTGATCATCATGCCTTAGCTGAGTGAAACGAGTTGATCTAGTTTACCAAGCCAATTGGGTTAAGTGACAGTTGCTGCAAAACCTGAGAGGCACGTTAGCCCAAGAATGAGTTTAGGTCGCGGACTGAGTCAAGAAGCTAAATAGGCTGTTTTTAGAGAGGAAACAGGGATTTCGAGGAAGGAGGCTGTCCCTAGATTGGTGATGTCTTCACCCCGAAAATATAAAACGATGCGAACGAACCAATGCTTGGTAGACAGTTCCCCATTCTCTTTTTTGTTTTAGCATGGTCAGGCTAGATGGGTGAAGATAAACTGCTTACTCTAATTCATAAAGGCTTTATAAAACAATCAATATAATCTGGTTTTCCTTCATCAGATTTTTACACTTATGTTGGTAAATTAGTAACTAATATCAGATTTGCTCAAAGCTTCCAAAGCTAGTACTGTTGGAAGGTGCCCTTATGATTATTCCGATCCTTCGACAAAGATGCTTTGCGCTATTAAGGCGAAGCTTATTTAGTCGTATGAGTCCCCCATAAAGCATGCCCAAGCGCGTTTACTCAGTAAGGCAACTCAGAGGCCTGCTGGGTAAGGGCATTTGCAGCTGATACAAGATCTTAAGCTCACTGAGTAGTTGCATCGTGAGAACTGAATGCTCTCTAAAGAGGGCTCTCTAATGCTTTCGGCAGCAACTTCAGCGCAGTTCTAGGCTTATCTCTTAAGCTTTTTACCTGCTACAAACGTTGTAGTGTAGCCAGACAATTAGCTTTAACTTCAATTTCGTTCAGTTTAAAGGCTGGCTTTGTAAAGGCTCAGCTTAGCTATTGACAACGCTTGCTAGAGATTTTGTCTCTTTTTGCAAGTCATTTTTGTCGAAGGTTTGTCAAAGGGAATGCGGCTTTTACGTCTGTGGATGGAAGAAAGAACCATCCTTTAGAAGTGCTTCTTCTAGTCATTTTCAAGGGTAGCGTAGGTGATACCTAGACGTAGCCTTTGATGCACTAATTTTGAGCTAGTGCATCAAAGATTGCCGCCCCAAAATTAGTTTGATTGAGCCTGGCTTTATCGCAATCCTATTTAGATTAGGGAGAATAAAAGTGAGTGGGTTTTATATATCTAGTCAGAACTATGTAAGTCGTTTGATGCAGCAGGCCCAGAAGGTTCGCTACAAAATAGATGGTCTTCGCAAAATATTGGCTTTTCCTATCTACTCGCTCAACGATGTTCGAATTGCTCCAGGTACGGTGATTACCGGCCGTCTTGACATTGGCCGTGGAACGAGAATTAATACTCCTTCACTGTTTCAGGGAGATGTTCAGATTGGTAGGTACTGTGCGATCGCAGGTGGAATGTCAGTCTGGGAGTCAAATCATTACGTCGAACAGCTGGTTATGCAGAATCACCTAGCCCAGTTGATTCAGAGTCCTTACCCGGTGGTTGGGGCGACTAAGGGGCCCGTGGTTATTGGAGACGGTGTTTGGGTTGGTTATGGGGTTCATGTTTTAAGCGGAGTCCAGATTGGCGAAGGTGCTGTGATTGGAGCAGGTTCAGTCGTTACTAAATCTGTTCCTCCCTATGCCATTTTTGCAGGCAACCCGGCTAAGCTCATCCGCTACCGGATTCCTCAAGAACTGGTTCCTTCGGTGTGTGGCCTGAAGCTGTACGACCGGCCTTTATCCAGATTGAAGCAGGTTAGTGGACTGCTGACTGAGAAGTTTGACCGGACAACTCTGGCTCAAATGCAGAGGATGCTGGGGGAATCTAAAGAATTAGTCTGTAGATAAGTCTGGTTGTCTCAAAGCTTTCCTGTGATTTCCTCCAGCTCGATCTCAACATCTTCTTGGGATAAGGCCCCTATTTGGACAAGGGGTTTGAGGACTTGCCCTAATTGTGTCTAGTGCTAATGGTTGATGACAAAAAGGCTGAAATGTAAAGAATTGAAAACGGCAGCATAGAGTGATACCCTAAGCTCATCGTAATGATTCCTCGTATATAACCGTTTTCTCTATCTCCCAAGGGCCGGTTTAGCATGTTGGCAATCCAATATGAGCAGCGCACCTCAAGACTTCCTGCCAAGAGCCATCCCAAAAAGGTTGTGGTCTTGGGAGATAGCTTGGTATATGGTTTTGGAGACTTTGAAGGGGGTGGCTGGGTAGAGCGTATCCGGCGGCGCAGCATGGCTTTGGGAGAGGCAGGCCCGGTTTTTTACAACCTAGGCGTGCGAGGAGATGGGGTGAGGCAGGTGACTCAACGGCTGGAGCAGGAGTTTCGCCTGCGGGGCGAGTTGAGAAATCGGGTCCCTGATTTGATTATTCTGTCCGTTGGTGTGAACGATTCCGCTCGTGTGGGCAGGCCTACAGGGCGGCAACTGACTGACTATGAAGCGTTTCAGCATGACATAGAGAGCTTACTCAAGCAGGCTAAGCAACTGTGCCCTGTGCTGTTTGTAGGAATGACTCCGATTGATGAACGGCCCATGCCGTTTTCTGAGGTGCTCTATTACTCCCATACCGATCAGTGGCGCTACAAAGAGGCCACTCGGATAGCCTGTGAAGCGCTTGAGGTTCCTTATCTAGATGTTCTAAGCCACTGGCTGAAGCGGGGCGATGACTGGTGGCGGCCTCTACTCTCTGGTGATGGTTTGCATCCCAATGTAGCTGGATACTGCGCTTTGCTGAACGACATCTTGAGTTGGGAGGCGTTTCAAGGGGCTTTAGATAGCCCTGAATTGGCTCTCTAGATGCGCGTAAGCCCACTATTTGGCTGATCGAGCGCTGAGCAGAACCCAGAGAATCGCTAGGGCTGTGATGGTTAAAGCGCGGCGATTAAGTGCGATCGCAACCAACCTCATAACCACAGCCCCAACCGTCAATGTTTGAGGAGGCGAGGCTGTGGCTTTGGGAGAGGGCAGAGAATCAGGGGCGGAAGAGTTCATGCCAGTTAGGGAGTATCATCTACCTCTTCTACAGTAGTGTCTTCTTCAGTGCCAGTATCTCTAGTGCCAGTATCTCTAGTGCTAGGCTCTCTCCAGTCCTCACCAATGCGGATAGTAATGTCCGACTGCAGATCGCCGGTTGAGTCTGAAACGACACGTCCATTGCCTAAAACGGCAGCCAGGGTGCGGGCTCCGGCCAAGTCTCCTCGCTGAGCAATGACCTGGGTGCGAGACTCATTGTTGGGCCAGTTAGACACGACGTAGACGTTATAAAACCCTTGCTTGCGCAGGTAACGGGCAACCTTCGTGGCCATATCAGGCGAGTCGGAGGCGTTTTGCACAGCAATGCTCAATTCGGCAGGTACTAGAGAACCGTGCCCAGCCAAGGTGGCGACCGTCTCTACCTGGAAGAAGTTCTGCATAATTTGGGCTGTCGCATCCGAGTCTGCCAACCAGTAGCTAGCGTTGTACTCGCTGACTTCACTGAAGCGCCCCGGCAGCATGACCATATGCAGATCATCTGCCTGCATGCTGAGGGCAAAGTTGGCCAGCGCCAGCATTTCTTCCACTGAGAGATTGGTGTCGATGTAGCGCTGCAGTACCCGCACAATCTGAGGCAGCTTGGGAATTACCGCTGGACTGGTGAGCCGCTCCCGCAGGGCCTTGAGCAGTATCTGTTGACGCTGCACTCGACCAATATCTCCAGTTTGATCTTGGCGAAACCGGGCAAACTGTTCAGCTTGGCTGCCATCTAGAGTTTGCCAGCCGGGATAGAGATCGATATAGAGATCCTGAGTGCGATCCTCGTACTCCATACGCTTGGGCACGTAGACTTCTACTCCGCCCACGAGATCTACGATTTCTCTAAAAGCGCCAGTACTGACTCTGATATACCGATCCACCGCGATCGAGCCCAAGTTGGAGCTGAGGGTTTGAGCCACGAGTTCGGGGCCGCCTTCGACGTTGGCGTGGTTGATCTTGGCGGTGCCATAGCCAGGAATGCGAACCCGAGTATCGCGGGGAATAGAAAGCAGGCTGGTGGCATTGCTGTCAGGATCAATGCGAGCCAGAAGCAGGCTGTCGGTGCGGCCCGAAAAAATTTCCTCGGAATCTTTGGGCACGTCTGGTACCTCATCAATACCCATCAGCAGCAGGTTGACAGGGCGCGTGACACGGTACCGAAAGCCGCTCTGCCAGAGCTCGCCTAGGCCCAAGGCCTCCGCTTGATGAGGCGCGAGTTGCCTAGGCAGCGGCACTGATAAGGCCAATACTGCTCCCAGACAGGCTGAGGCAACAGCCGTTCCCCCAAACAGGCTGCCCCACAGCACGGTCTTACCAATCCGCTGAAAGGTAGAGGAAGAAGGGGGTATCGGGGGTGTATCCTCCGGAAAACTGTTTTCTGGAGAGGCTGGTGTCTGCACCAATGGGGTTTGAGGAGACATTGGTGGGTCATCTACAGGAGCCTCAACCGGATCGGGGACCTCTTGTGCTGTTGGGATATTTTCAGATGACAGGCTATGGTCTTCGGGGGGTTGGGCGTCAAGAGACTTGGGAGGCATTGTCACCTGCTGTTATCACTCCTCACGATGGGCGCTGGCCCTGTCTGTAAACACGGCTTTTTGGTTCCAAACACCGGAAGAACCAGCCTGAAACGTGTAAATCTTCGCAAACAGATGATTTGTTAATCAATATTAAGGCGATTATAGCCTGACACATCTCCCAAGGGGATAGGATGAGTCCGAAGGATTGTCGTGCAGGACAGAGGTATGGTCAAGATAATCCCCGTGATTCTGGCAGGTGGCAAGGGCGAACGGTTCTGGCCGGTCAGTCGGTTAAAGCGGCCGAAACAGTTTCTATGCCTAGACGGCAGCGGTCAAAGTCTGCTGCAATCTACGGCAACTCGGCTGTTGGCCCTGGCGGATGATTGGAATTCCTTATGGGTGATTACAGCGGCTCATTTGGCGGATGAGGTGCGGCAGCAGCTGCCCCACCTGCCCGAGGAAAACCTGCTGGTTGAGCCGCAGGGCCGCGATACGGCTCCTGCGGTTGCCTGGGCCACGCTGGAAGTGGCTAAAAAGCATGGTCAGGATGCCGTTGTTGGCTTTTTCCCGGCAGACCACTGGATTGCAGACCAGGATCGATTTTGCCAGACGCTGCGAGGAGCGGCAGATCTAGCGGTGAGTCAAGGTGCGATCGCAACCCTGGGCATTACCCCGACCTACCCAGCTACCGGCTACGGCTACATTGAGCAGGGCGACGATGCGGGCAGCTACGGTGGCTTAAACGCCTACCCCGTCAGCCGCTTTACCGAGAAACCTGACAAAGACACAGCCGAAGGCTTCATTGCCAGCGGTCGCTTTAGCTGGAACAGCGGCATGTTTATCTTTCCTGCCGAGGTCATGCTGCACGAGTTAAAGACCCACGCCCCAGAGCTGATTAACCCGATTCTAGAGCAAGGTGTAGATGCCTATGCGCACCTGCCCAAGCTCAGCATTGACTACGCTGTCATGGAAAAGACCGACCGCGCCTACGTCATGCCTGTTGCCTTTGGCTGGGATGATTTGGGTGACTGGAACGCGGTTGAGCGTCTGTTGAAGCAGCCCACCGACCAAAATGTGGAGCTGGCAACCCATGTGGGGCTAGATACGACAGGCAGCATCGTCTACGCCTCTGATCCCGACGAAATTGTGGTCACCATTGGCCTAGAAGATATTGTCGTTGTTCGTGATGGCAACGCCACCCTGATTGTGCGTAAAGACCGTACTCAGGACATCAAGCAAGCCGTTAAGCAGATTGGAGCGGAGGATCGCTTTAAGCATCTGCTGTAGCAGTCAGTCTAGTAGGGTTAAAACAACCCAACCTTGACCTTGACACTGCGAGCGGAGCGAAGCAATCCCACAGAGGAACTGAGGCGCGAGCAGAGAAACACCAAAGCCGGGGCTTAGCAACTTGCCAAGCTCCGGCTATAGGGTTGAGGGCACTTTTGCTTTGCGAATTTCCCTACAAATTAGGTGGGAGCAGAGGCCGTTGCTTTCTCAAACTTCAGCTTAGAGCGCCTGAAGATCTCTGGAATCTCTACCGGATAGTTGCCAGTGAAGCAGGCTGAGCAGAAGGTTTGAGGGTCTTGCTCAGTGGTTTCTAACATGCCTTCCCAGCTTAGGTAAGCCAGAGAGTCAACCTCAATCTGCTCAGAGATCTCTGCTAGCGTTTTGGTGGCAGCGATGAGCTGGTCTTGGCTATCGGTATCAATGCCGTAGAAGCAGGGATGGGTGACAGGAGGCGACGAGATTCGCATATGAACTTCAGTTGCACCCGCATCGCGTAGGGCCTTAACGATTTTGCGGCTGGTGGTGCCGCGCACAATCGAATCATCGACAATCAGGATACGCTTGCCTGCCAAGACGTCTTTAAGCGGGTTTAGCTTCATGCGAATGCCGACTTCCCGCATGGACTGAGTGGGCTGAATAAAGGTGCGGCCCACGTAGCGGTTTTTGATCAGCCCTTCAGCGTAGGGAATGCCTGACTCCTGCGAAAAGCCGATGGCGGCGGGTACACCAGAGTCTGGAACAGCCATGACCAGATCAACATCGGCGGGGGCTTCTTTAGCCAGACGGCGACCTAACCGCTGCCGGTAGCTGTAGAGGCTTTCGCCGTGAACAATGCTGTCGGGCCGAGAGAAATAGATCATTTCGAAGACACAGAGCTTGCGCTGGGCTTCGGCCCATTGCACTGAGACGATGCCGTCAGCTGTGATCCAAACCAGTTCACCGGGCTTAATATCGCGGATGAAGGTAGCACCAATGATATCTAAACCGCAGGTTTCAGAGGCCAGCACATAGTGGGCGGGGCCGTCGTGGGGGTTTTCCTCTTGGCCTACTACGCCCAGCACCAAAGGTCGAATGCCCTGGGGATCGCGGGCACCAATAATGCCTGAGGGGGTGCCAATTACCAGACTGAAAGCTCCATAGCAGCGTTTAAAGGCTGCGATCGCACTCTCTACCCAGCCGTGTCCTTCATCGACGGCCTCAGCCATAGCAAAGGCAATCATCTCAGAATCGGTAGTCGAAACTAGCTGATCCCGTTGGGTCAACCCTTCGCGCAGGTCGGCAGCATTGACCAGATTGCCGTTGTGGGCCAGCGCCAACGCGCCCAGCCGAGTTTCTACAACAGCCGGTTGGGCATTGCAGACTCGGCTTGACCCGGTGGTGGAGTAGCGGGTGTGGCCCACCGCAATTTGTCCTGGCAGTTCCTTCAAGGCATTGCCGGTAAAAGCTTGGGAAACCAGGCCCATGTTCTTATGGCAATGCACAGTTTGGTCGTCGAAGGTTGCTATCCCGGCGGATTCTTGGCCGCGGTGCTGCAGGGCATAGAGGCCGAAGTAGGCCAGGGTAGCTACGTCTTCGCCTGGGGCATAGACCCCAAACACGCCGCAGGCTTCTTCAGGTTTATCTGGTCGTTCAGTCAGAGGCAGGGTAGAGTCAGTGCCATTGGTAGAATGGCTGGACGCCGCAGGTTCAGACGGTAAAGACATCATCTCAGGAAGAAGGGTCGCAAAGAGTGCTGGGATCGGCAACTAAAAATCGTGTGCCGCGAAGCAGGCAAGATACCCGATGCACTGAACACACGATCCATCATACGAAGCAAATTTCAGGAGGGCTGGAAACAGCCAGAGACAGCAAGATGCTCTACTGTTTAACCAATTGTTAAGACTAGATGATCCTAGCACCTGAATGCCGGGATCACCTCAGGGGAAGATTCCACAATCTGGATTGGTCACTGCTTCTAGGCCGTCAGCCGCCTTTCGATAGCAGTTTCCCAAGTTTCCGCCATTGTGCTTAAAGAAGCTGCCAAAACCGGCTTGCTATCAAGTGTGCTCAAGGTCAGTGATGATTTTGGAGCTTGCACCCGGCCCAATCGCTGCCACGCCGTCTGCAGGTGTGTCTCCAGATAGTGCTCCCAAGCTTCAATGGCTTCAGGCTTAACCGAGACTAGAATGCGCGCCCCCCCTTCGCCAAATAGCAGGGCATCCCAGCGCCCAGCGTAGGTCGAGTCTACTGGTAGCGTAATTTCGGCTCCCAGTCCTCCACTAATGCAGGCTTCGGCTAGTGCGATCGCAACTCCACCCTCCGCTGCATCGTGGGCCGACTGCACCCAGCCTTGACCAATCCCGTAGCGGCAGGCTGCCTGAACTCGCTTCTCCAGATCCATATCCACAACTGGCGGATGCCCTGTCACCTGGCCCTGTACCGCCGCCAAATACTCTGATCCACCCAGCGTCACCAGGGAGCGGTCCTCTACAGCCGCCTGCTCCCCCTCTTCTAGCTTGACGCCCAGCAGATAAATCACGTCGTCTTCCTGCTGCCAACCTTGGCCGCAGGTCACCGCCAAATCTTCAATCAGCCCCACCATGCCCACGACTGGAGTGGGGTAAATTGGCTGCGGATTGCCTTGGCTGTCTAGCGTCTCGTTGTAGAGAGAGACGTTACCGCCGGTTACGGGCGTCTCAAAGGCACGGCAAGCGTCGGCCAACCCCCGACAGGCTTCGGCTAGCTGCCAGTAGCCAATCGGCTTTTCGGGGCTGCCAAAGTTCAGGTTGTCGGTAACTGCCAGGGGCTCTGCGCCCACACAGCTGAGGTTGCGGGCCGCTTCGGCTACTGCTGCCTTAGCCCCCTCGTAGGGATTGAGATAGACATAGCGAGAATTGCAGTCTACGGTCGCCGCTAGCCCCCGGTTTCTGTTTCCCTTGCTCCCCAGATCCCCTGGCTCCTCCTCAAGAGGCCGCAGCCGAATCACAGCGGCATCACCGCCCCCTGGCCACAGCACCGTATTATTTTGCACCTGATGGTCGTACTGCCGGTAAACCCAGCGCTTGGAGGCAATCGTGGGGCTGTCCAGCAACTTTAGCAGCACTTCATTCCAGGTTAGAGGGGTGCCCTTAACCGAGGTTCCCGACAGTGAGCAATGGGGCAGCTGATCCATTGTCCAGGCCCAAGCCTGCTGGGCATAGTCAGGCGGCTCAGCCAGCAGCTCGCGGTGATAAATCGGCGTGTCTTCAGCCAGGGCCAGGGCCGGAATTTCGGCGGCAGTTTCCCCTTTAAAGAGAATGCGAACAATCGGCTCTTCGATCACCGTTCCGGCAACCACAGCCTGCAGCCCCCAGCGCTCAAAGATCTCAATAAGCTCCTGCTCCCGACCTTTTTGCCCGACAAACAGCATGCGCTCTTGAGATTCGGAGAGCAGGTATTCATAGGGCACCATGCCAGTCTCCCGCACCGGAATCAGATCAAGGTCTAGCTCAATGCCGACTCCACCCTTAGCCGCCATTTCTGACGTGGAGCAGGTGATACCCGCCGCTCCCATATCCTGCGCTGCCACCACAGCCCCGGTCTTAAAGGCTTCCAGGCAAGCTTCTACCAAAGACTTCTCTAGAAAGGGATCGCCTACCTGCACTGCAGGCCGATCAGCCTCCGACTCATCGCTCAGCTCGGCACTGGCAAAACTAGCCCCGCCCATACCGTCTCGCCCAGTCGTAGAGCCTACGTACAGCACTGGGTTGCCAATACCAGAGGCCCCTGACTTCACGATATCCGGTGTCTCCATCAGGCCAATCGCCATCGCATTAACCAGCGGATTGCCGGTGTAGGCCGGGTCAAAGAACACCTCCCCGCCTACCGTCGGTACCCCAAAGCAGTTGCCGTAGTGGGCAATCCCCGAAACGACTCCGGTGAAGATGCGACGGGTGCGGGCATCGCCCAAATCGCCAAACCGCAGCGAGTTTAGAGCAGCAATGGGCCTAGCGCCCATGGTGAAAATGTCTCGCAAAATGCCGCCAACCCCTGTGGCTGCGCCCTGAAAAGGCTCTACTGCTGAAGGGTGGTTGTGAGATTCGATCTTAAAGGCAACCCGCAGGCCCTCTCCAGCATCTATGACCCCAGCATTTTCCCCTGGTCCCACTAAAATTCGCGGGCCTTCGGTAGGAAACTGCTTGAGCAGGGGGCGAGAATTTTTGTAGCAGCAGTGCTCCGACCACATCACGCCAAACATACCCAGCTCCGCCCGGTTGGGGTGGCGGCCCAGCCGGCGAACAATTTCTTCGTATTCCCCTGGCTTCAGGCCTTCTGAAGCGATTTCATCGGGGGAAAACGGAGCGGCAGAAGAAGCGGTCATAGGGTCGGCCTGTGCAGTGCGTCTAAAATTCTATCGCTGCAGCTACCCGATCTGACAGAGATTCAGTGGAGCTCAGCGAACTCAACCCAGCGTGTTGTGCGTCTTGAGGAATCGATCCAGGTCAGAGAAGGTGCCTGCGTGGGCAATGATCGGCATTTCATAGCCCTTCATGGCAACTGTGTAGCGCTTGAAGAACTGTTCACTGGCCCCTAGCCCTTCTAAGTACTGATAGGTCGTTTCACCCAAAGCGATATCGAGGCCCAACTGTTTTGTAGAAGTTTCGAAGCGGAAGGCCGCATTGACGGTGTCTCCCAGCGCTGTGTAGTCAGGGCGATCGCCGGTGCCAGCGTTGCCCACCATCGCAAAGCCGGTATTGAGACCCGCTCCAATCCGCAGGGGAAAGGGTAGGGGAAATTGCTCGTGCAGGGTGCTAGTCATCTTTGCCAGGGCACTCATTGCCTGAATGATTTGCACCATCTCCGCCGGGTCTACCCCTTTGGCCCCATGAATCCAAACGGCCATGACGGCATCGCCAATATATTTATCCACCCAGCTGCCGTACTGACCGATGATCTCTCCGGCCCGCCGAAACCAGGTGCCAATCGCCTCTGAGAGAACTTTCTCGTCGATCTGCCGGGTCATGATGGTGAAGTCGCGGATGTCGACCACCATGACCGAAATTAGGCGACGAATGTGCAGTGTAGCCGTGGCTGTAAAGTCTTGCGAATCTGCTCTGGCAATACTGGCGGAATTTGGCAGGGCCGGTTCGGGGGCAGGGCAATAAAACTGTAGCTCTGTCTGCCCAAAGGTCAGGGCGTCACCGTTTTGCAGCGTCACCGGCACGCTAACTCGACGGCCGTTGACAAAAGAGCCATTGCGGCTGCCCAAATCAATTAGGTAAAACTCGCCGTTCTCCATGCATTGCAGCATGGCGTGGTTGCGCGAAATCCAGCGATCGGGAAGGACAAAGTTGTTGTCATCACTGCGGCCAATAGTCCAGCAGTTGCTTCCGATCAACGATAAATGGCGACTGCCAGATTCAGTTTGAAGGACCAGGTAAGGGCCGGGTTTGAGAGTCACTAGACTACTCGCGATGACGGGCTGGAGGCTCAATTGTGTGGACGAGGTCTATGGGGTATCTCCCCACAGAAGCGAGGAACTACTAAAAAAATAGCTCAAAAATCCAGCTTTAGATGGCCTATGTGTTTTTTGCCTGACTCAAAAGGCAAATCCTATGCGGTTGGCAGCCCTACTTTTACCAACGCCTTCGACCTCAAGCCAAGGCCGCTGACAGAAAAAACAGCCCGTCTACCAGAAGCGTGCTCAGCACAGCTCCACCAAAGGCCCACCAGATGAGTTGTCTGGAGTAAAGCAGAGGAATGACGCCAGCGCTGATTAAAAAGAAGACCAGAAAGGCCGCGCGGTACCCAGCTACGGGGGTTCCTAGCAAGCCGGCAGCTTCTCTTAAGACCACGGGCACAAATTCTGGATCGACCGCCATCAGCTGACGCCAGGAAGGAAACAGGCCCATCCAATTGGTGTAGAGATCGGTTACTGCCGTTCCTAAAAGAGAGCCTAGGTAAAAGTAGCCACCCACTCGCCCCCAGCCTCGCCTCAGGCAAAGCACAACAATGGGCAGAGCTAGCGCTTCAACAGGCAGATGCACCATGGGTTCCCAGCGGAGCCAGCCCCAATAGAGCGACCCGGCTAGCCAAGTCCAAGTAAAGCCCACTAGAAGATCTCCCCAGACTCGGCCCCGCGGACGCTGCATTAGCCAAAGGCCCAGCCCTAACCAGGCTCCTGTCAAAGCCAGACTCAGCCAGGGAAAGACCCGTACCAGCGGAGCTTGGAAGAAAACAGGAAGCACAACCAGGCCAACAGCAGCGGCTAGAACCTGCACCTGGCGGCTGGTGAGGTCAAACCACCCTCGTAGAAGAGACCCTTTTAGGGGGGTCATAATATTATCGGGCGGACTAGATAAAGACAAAGCTTTTCTGAGAACGTGTTAACTATAGTTAACATAACATGCCCCCCTCCGGCATTTGAACCTCCCAGGAGGGGGAGAACTCCGTCAGGGAGGTCACTTGCTTCTTCACAGCGCTTCTACAGCGGCGTTAAGTCTACAAAAAGAATTTAGGTTTGGGCGGCTCTTTGCAGCATCAAGGTCTAAAATTCACTAGAACTGTTGGCGGCAGGGTCGTAAATTTGGGCGCAATTGCCGCTCGACCTTGCCCCTGCCGGGTTGCTGCTCCCTAAGCTTGAATCTGCTATGAATCAACTGATGACTGGCCCCTGGGCTCTTTTGCTACAAGTGGCTGAGCCGGCTGAGCTCAGCAAGCAAATGTCTGTGTTTCAAGCTGCCATGCTGGGCATTGTGCAGGGATTGACTGAGTTTTTGCCGATCAGCAGTACAGCTCACCTCAAGGTTGTTCCAGTAGCTCTGGGCTGGGGCGATCCGGGCGTGGCCTTTACGGCGGTGATTCAGCTGGGCAGTATAGCAGCGATTCTCTGGTACTTCTGGGACGATTTGACTCAGGTTACGGTGAAGATGGTGCAGGCTGCAAAGCGCTCTGATTATGCTTCACCAGACTTTCGGGTAGGCCTAGGCATTTTTCTGGGAACGCTGCCGATCGTAATTTGCGGGCTGCTGATTAAAGCTTTGGTGCCGGATTTCGACAACTCTCCTCTGCGCAACAGCTCTACTATTGCCCAGATGTCTATCATTATGGCGCTGTTGCTGGCGGGCGCTGAATGGTTGGGAAAACGCAAGCGCAATTTTAACGACTTAGATCTACGGGATGGCGTGGGTATGGGCTTTGCTCAGGCGCTGTCGCTGATTCCGGGGGTGTCTCGTTCGGGTTCAACGCTGACGGCAGGCCTGTTTCTGGGGCTAGAGCGGGCGGCTGCAGCTCGATTTTCGTTCCTGCTAGGAATTCCGGCGATTACCTTAGCTGGCCTAGTGGAATTGAAAAATATGTTTGATGCTGGCACTAGCTCTGTGGGTTGGCTGCCTCTGATAGTGGGGACTTTGGTGTCTGCGATCGCATCTTACATCTCTATCGACTGGCTGCTGCGTTTTCTCAAGCAGCGCTCTACCTGGGTTTTTGTGTGGTACCGGCTGGCCTTTGGCGTTGCAATTTTGGCTGCGATCGCAACCGGACGAATGCAGAACATCTAACATAGGCATTGGACCTTTGTTAGCGCCTTTGGGATGAGCACTCAATCCATTCGTCCCGCCCTGATTACCCGTGTGCTGCCTGACTCAATTGCTGAAGAAATTGGGTTTGAGCCGGGGGATCGGCTGGTTTCGATTAACGGGCAGCAACCCCGCGACCTGATCGACTATCGCTTTCTCAGTGCCGATGAGGAACTGGCTCTGGAGGTATTAGACGCCCAGGGCAAAACCCACCGCATTGAGATCGAAAAAGACATCGACGACGATCTGGGCCTAGAGTTTGACACGGCTCTGTTCGATGGGCTGATCCAGTGCAACAATCGCTGCCCTTTTTGCTTTATTGATCAGCAGCCTCCGGGCAAGCGCCAGACGCTTTACCTGAAGGACGATGACTACCGGCTGAGCTTTCTCTACGGCAGTTACCTGACGCTGACCAACCTGCTGCCCGCGGAGTGGGAGCGGATCGCTCAGCTGCGGCTTTCTCCGCTCTATGTTTCGGTGCACGCTACAGAACCGGCGGTGCGAGAACGGCTGCTGAAAAACTCGCGAGCGGGGCAGATTTTGTCCCAATTGGAGTGGTTTCAGCAGCAGCGGCTGCAGATCCATGCTCAGGTGGTAGTTTGTCCCGGTATTAACGATGACGAGCACCTAGAAACGACGCTGCGCGATCTGGCTCAGTTTCATGCGGGAGAAGTGCCAGCGGTGGCGTCGGCAGCGGTGGTGCCGGTGGGGCTAACTCGGTTTCGGCCTGAGGAGGATGAGCTGGTGCCGGTGACGCCCGCCAAAGCCCAGGAGGTGATCGCCCAGGTGCAGCAGCTCCAGGCGGAGTTTCAGGCGCAGCTCGGCAGCACCTTTGTCTGGCTGGCAGACGAGTGGTTTTTGATTGCGGGGGTTGATTTGCCCCCTGAGAGCCACTATGAAGACTATCCTCAGATCGGCAATGGCGTTGGCTCGATCCGGCAGTTTCTGCTGCAGCTTGAGGCGGCGGCTGAGGATCTGCCCGATCAGGTGACGCCACCTCGAACGCTCACTTGGGTAGTGGGCAATGCCGTTGAAAAAGCCTTTCAGCCAATCTTGCAGCGGTTGAACGCGGTTGAGGGGTTAACCGTGCGGCTGGCTGCGATCTCAAGCAACTACTGGGGCCAAGACATTTCAGTAACGGGCCTATTGACCGGACAAGATCTGCTGGGATCGCTCTCGGGTCAACCGCTGGGAGATGCCATACTGCTGCCGTCGGTCATGCTGAAACAGGGAGATTCGGGTCGCCCTGAGGATATGCTCTTTTTGGATGATTTGAGCTTGGCTGAGGTTAGCCAACGGCTGGGCTGTCCGATTTACCCCGTTGATGATGTAGACGCTCTAATTCTTGCCTGCCAAGACATTGAGCCCCTGGATTCGTCGCGGCAGCTGCAGCCAGCAGCAGGTTACTGGACACCGACTTAAGGCAGATAATGAAGCAATTGGTTGGGACTCTAGCTGAGTCCGTCGTCAAGGCTGCCCAGTTCCCGATATGCTAGGGGAGTTTGAAGTTTCGTCTTTCGCCGGTGACGTTCCTCCTTGCTTGTGCTTGCAGATAAGTATTGGTATTTATGCGAGACACCTTTCACCGTTATTTGATGACTCTGGGGCTGGGAACTGCGATCGCAGTGCTGCCTTACATGAGGCCTGCTTCAGCTGAGTCCGGTTCAGCCCCTGCTGCTGGCCCCCTACCTCCGCCCCAGGATTCTGCTCAGACTGGATTGCCCGGTTCTGAACCAGTTTCTCTAGAGCCAGTGAAACAGACGATTGAGCCAGAGGTGCTGTTGCCCCGCATTGATCTGCAGCAGGTGCCCAGAACTAGGGTTACCCCTGCCCTGGATCCTGCCGAAACCCCCCTTCCTTTAGAGGCAGATGCCGTAAACACGCCATCACAGCAGCCGGAAACCGAGCCTTTGGAAGCTGAGGGAGAACCGCTTGCCCCTACCGTAACGGGGCAGCCTACAACAATCCCACCGACCTCTTCAGCCCTCGACCCCGAGGCCAACCCACTGCTGCTGCCGACTCGACCTGGGGAAGTGAGCATCACAGAGGCTCAGGCCATCACCCTAGAGCAGGCTATTGAGCTGTCTGCCCGCAACAACCAAGAGCTGCAAATCGCCCTGCTCGAACTTGAGCGCAGCCAGGCCGCCCTGCGAGAAGCCCAAGCCGACCGCCTGCCCGGCGTCAACCTCTCTGCTTCGCTAACCGCTCAGGAGGGGCAGTCCTCCGACTTTTCTCCCACCACCGGGCAAATCACCAGCGGCAGCCAGATCAACACCACCCTCAGTAGCGGCGTCGAAGTCTCCTACGACCTCTATACCGG